>NZ_JAMOKM010000007.1:0-247233 GCF_023656665.1 Parabacteroides sp. B2-S-102
TACCGCTAAAACCTTTGTTTTCCGCTTAGGAAACTTTTGTTTCTATATAGGGAAACTAAGGTTTCTTCAGCACGAAACTTTTGTCTTCTGTAGGAGTGAAGAAAATAGTTCCCTAGGAACTATGTTCATGACTATTTAGTGCCAAATGCCTTTTATGTTAAAACTCCAAAAGATGAGGCAAATATATTGATTTCTTTTAGCAAAACACAATCTTTTCTATTCTAAATCAATATTGTCTTATATTTTATTGACATAACTATATGATTTCAGGGCATAAAAGTCTCACCGGTTAGTCTAGTTACGCTCTGTAGATACAATATGTGAATTAGAAAGAAGCGTAGTTTGTAAATACCGAATATAGTTCCTAGGGAACTTTGCAGAACTTAGTTTTACTCCGGAAGTCATGTAATCTTATTTTTATTACTCAGCTTATAATGGCAAAAGACAATTTTAACATTATTTACGAACGAAACTATCAACGATCGTTCATGTTCGCTAAATCATACGTACATGATGATATGATAGCAGAAGATATCGTATCCGATTCTCTTGTGAAGTATTGGAGACTGATCTCCACCCAAAAAGGAGAAGCAACAGAAGCTCTTTTACTTTCGATCTTGAGAAATAAAGCTCTCGACTACTTACGCCATAAAGCTGTACATGATGCTGCGATCGAAAATCTAGAAGAAATAAAAAAGCGAGAACTAAGCATCCGCATATCCACTTTAGAGGCTTGCGATCCAGAAGAAATTTTCCGGGAAGAGATACGCACAATCCTTCAGCGCACCCTACAATCATTGCCCGAACAAACTCGCAGGATATTCGAGATGAGTCGTTTCGAAAACAAAACAGTGAAAGAAATCGCTATAGAAACCAACCTCACCGTAAAAGGAGTAGAATACCACATTACCAAGACTTTAAAAGTATTACGTATCAATCTAAAAGATTATCTTCCCTTATTCTATTTTCTTTTTTCTTGACTTTTCTCGTTTTTCCACTAGGGATCTATCTTGCAGCATCGTTTATTATTTATAAAGCGAAATTAATAGATACCATGAAGGAATTACTACAACGATACATAAAAGGAGAGGTTTCAGAGAAAGAAAGACTGAAAATAGCATCATGGTTAGACGAAAGCCCTGAAAACATGCGTGAATTTCTGGTTTTACGCAAATTATATGACATTTCACTTTGGCAAGCCAATACAGATAAGACAAATTCCGTAAAGAAAGTACATTATTCCATACGGAAGGTAATGGCCGAGATCTTAAAAATCGCAGCCATCTTTCTAATCGGCTTTTGGGGAAGCAAACAACTGCAGATACAACAATCGAACAAGAAACAAATGCAAACCATTCATGTCCCTGCCGGACAACGGGCAGAGGTCACCTTAGCCGATGGTACGCATGTATGGCTGAACTCTCGCTCAACCCTAAAATTTCCTGAACAATTCAGTGCAAACACCCGAAACGTGGAATTAGACGGCGAAGGTTACTTCTCTGTCCAGCACAATGAAAATAGTCCATTTACCGTACATACCCAAAATCATGATATTCAAGTATTAGGTACAGAGTTCAATGTGAAAGCTTACCATAACACATCCTTGTTCGAAACCGCCCTTTTAAAGGGAAGTGTAAAAATCAGTTCCCCTAATTTAAGAAATGGATTACAACTCAAGCCTAATGAAATCGTTAGTATAGAGAATAGAATGCTCAAGAAATCTACAATTAATAATAGCGACTATTTTAAATGGAAAGAAGGCCTGTTCTGTTTTGAGAATGAATCAATCCAAGATCTAATAAAGAAACTAGAACTTTATTATGATACTACGATTGAGATCCAACGTCCCTCATTGTTGAAACATCACTATTCCGGCAAATTCCGTATTCAAGATGGAATAGAGCATGTATTAAAAGTACTTCAGTTAAAACATAAATTCACATACATCAAAGATGACGATAAGAATCTAATAATCATAAAGTAAGAACAGAGTGTTAACCTTATAAATCATGTATGCCTATGAGATAAAAAATATCAAAAAAGAAACGGTATATAAAAACCGGGAAATGCGGCAACACTCCCCGGAAAGAATCAATACCACATGCACTTAAATCATCAGTATCAAATTCAAGAGTTACAAATGTATGAAAAATCAAACAAAAAGAGTTATGAAGTTAACTTTTATAACACTATTTCTATCAACCACAGGAATGTTTGCATCTGTTAATTCGCAAAATACACGGGTCAATATCCATGTGAACAATGCAAACACTCAAATTGTCTTAAACGAAATCGAAAAACAAACAGACTATCTCTTTGTGTACGACACCAAAGAAATAGATCTAAATCGTAAGGTTTCCGTAGAGGCGCAAAATAAAACCGTAGCAGATGTGTTATCATCTGTCTTTACCCAAACAGACATCTCATATGCGATGGAGGGTAATAACATCATGTTAATGCGAAAAAACACTTCTGTTACACAACAGAGTAACCGGAGAATTACCGGTGTTGTGAAAGACGCAATTGGTGAACCTATCATTGGAGCAAATATCGTGGTGAAGGGAACCACAAACGGTATAATCACCGACATTAACGGAAATTTCAGCCTTATGGTCTCCGAGAACGCCATCTTGCAAATTTCCTATATCGGATATCAGACACAAGAAATCCCTACCAAAGGGCAGACGAACATCCAAATTACCATGAAGGATGACGCACAAGCATTGGATGATGTCGTTGTTATCGGTTATGGTACGCAACGCAAGAAAGACGTAGCCGGATCTATCTCTTCCATATCTACGAAGGATTTATCTATTCAATCATCCGGGAATATACAGAACCTTCTTCAAGGTAGGTTATCCGGTGTGTCCGTAACAACTTCCGGCGTAGCTGGCGATGCTCCTGCTATCCGTATTCGAGGTGTCGGAACACTGAATAATAACAGCCCGTTGTATGTCATTGATGGTTTTCCTACAAAAAGCGAGATCGCATCCCAAATAAATCCTTCAAGCATAGAGTCTGTACAAGTATTGAAGGATGCTTCCTCCGCCTCTATCTATGGTTCCCAAGCAGCTAACGGGGTTATCTTAATCACGACAAAGCAAGGTAAAGAAGGAAAACCTACCGTTGACGTAAAAGTAAACGTAGGTGTACAACTTCCTACCAACTTGCCGGAAATGCTAAACTCCCAACAATATGGAGAAGTCTTGTGGAACGCAATGAGAAACGCCGGGTTAACACCACAGCACGACCAATATGGCAACGGAGCTACACCCGTCATTCCTGATTATATTCTACCGGCAGGAGCCATGGAAGGCCAGGTAGATCTCAGCACTTATAATACCGCAGAAAATCAATTTATGCGCGCTAATAAGATCGGAACTAATTGGGCTGATGAAGTTTATCGCCCCGCACCGACTACAAACATTGATATCAGCGCACAAGGAGGTGGCAATGGGTCTAAATATTTCTTGAGCGCAAACTATTATAAACAAGAAGCTCTTGTAAAATGGGCAGGCTATGATCGCTTCTCTTTACGAGCCAATTCTCAATTTAAGATTTTGAGCTTCGCCACATTAGGCTCAAACCTAAGCGCAACTTACTCTAAATACAAAGGAAGCAAATCAGACCATGAGGCCGTACGTATGGCTCCGCTTATTCCGGTTTACGACGTAGAAGGTAATTGGGCCGGAACAAAAGCTAATGGTTTAGGTGATTCCAAGAATCCGGTAGCCCAACTTTATAATCAAAGAGAGAATTACAATGACAACCTCAACTTGTTAGGTAATTTGTATTTGGATATCAATTTCTTGAAATACTTCCAATTCAAGACAAATGTCGGCGTAAACGTTGAGGATAGCGGCTCCAAAGAGTTCAATCCAAAAACTTATTGGAACAAAGGAGACGCAAATACGCTAGTGAATTCTTTAAAGGAAGCAAGAGGCCGTAAATCAGAATTGGTTTGGAACAATACTTTGACCTTCACGAAAAAATTTCGTGAAACACATAATCTGAATGTTTTGCTAGGTACAGAAGCCATTAGTTCTAAAATAGAGAATCTCTCTGCTTATAGAAGTAATTTTATTATCGAAGATCCCGATTATAGATACCTTGACGCTGGCGAATCCAACAAGGACAATACAGGCAACGCAAATGAATACGCATTGTTCTCTCTGTTCGCACGTGTCAATTATCAATATAAGGACAAATATTATTTAGGGGCTATTATTCGTCGGGATGGGTCCTCACGTTTTGGTGCGAATCATAGATATGGCTACTTCCCAGGGGTAAACGCCGCATGGAGACTTACGGAAGAAAACTTCATGAAAGGGCAAGATATTCTTAGTGATTTGAAAATCAGAGCCAGTTACGGTTTGACAGGAAATCAGGATATCGATAACTACGCATTTGCGTCCATGTATTATACGAATATCTCAACTAGCAGCTATCCTATAGCGGGAGATCCAAACTCTGTCACTCAAGGTATCAGTAAGGAGAGCATTGGTAATCCGGATCTTAAATGGGAGACGACTACACAAACAAACATTGGTATCGACGCAGGTCTTTTTAATAATAAACTGAATTTGTCATTCGATTTCTACCATAAATATACTACCGACATCTTGCAAAGAATTACTTATCCTTCTACCGGAGGAGTGGCAAGTGCCCCATTTATGAATATCGGTGAAATGCAAAATAACGGATATGAATTGAATATCAATTTCCAGAATACGACAGACTATGGTTTCCGGTACGAATTAGGGCTCATTTTGTCCGGATATCGTAATGAGGTAAAGAAATTAGCTTCAAATCAATTCATATCGAACACATATACAAGAACAGAAGTAGGTCATCCGATTTCCTCTTTCTATGGCTATGTGATCGATGGTATTTTCCAAACACAAGGCGAGGTCGACTCGCATGTAGAACAGTCAGACAAAGCAATCGGCCGTTGGAAATATAGAGATGTGAATAATGACGGAAAAATAGACAGCCAAGATAGGGCCTATATCGGTAATCCTCACCCTGATTTCGAGTACTCTTTGAGTTCACGCTTCTATTACAAGAACTTCGATTTGTCTCTTTATATCCAAGGCAGTCAAGGAAATGATATTTGTTTCGCATCGAAAGGCGGTAGGGATGGTCTTGATTTCTGGGGAGATTATTTCAATAAAAGTACCCGTATATTGAATACTTGGACTCCTGAAAACAGAAATGCGGAACTGCCGGAGATCAATATCTTGAATCCAAATGATGAGGCAGGTAAGGTTTCTTCATACTTAATTGAAGATGGTTCTTATATTCGTTTGAAACAATTAGAATTAGGATATACCCTTCCGAAACAAACGCTTTCGAAAATTGGACTCCAGCAATGTCGTGTTTATTTGAATGCGGAAAACTTATTGACATTGACAAAGTATAACAACATTGATCCCGAGGTTAAGAACGGCGATGACAAGAATATGGGTGTCGATTATATGAATAATATGCCACTAGCACGCGTATTCTCCATTGGTTTCAATTTATCATTCTAATACTTAAAATTAAACAAACATGAAAAATCTATTTCATATAGCGAAAAAAACGTTCACATGGGTAACCGTCACGATGGCTGTTAGCCTGTTTAATGGTTGTTCTGATTTTTTGGATAAACAACCATTAGGCAAATTGAATGAGTCTGTATTAACAGATGAAAGTACCGTGAATAAACTCCTTATTGCCTGCTATAGTCCATTAAACGGATTTATCAACGGAGTTTGGGGAATAACAAGTGGGCCGGATAATGTCTTCTATGGAGATATGTGCGCTGGAAATATCCATAAAGGAAGTACTACCGGCGATCAAGGCGAACTGCTACAGATGGAGCGTTATGTCGCTACTGCTGAAAATGGTCGTATCCGGGATAAATGGATACTGGTATATGGAGCTATTGAGCGTTGCAACGACGTACTTCGTATGCTGAATGTTAATAAAATTGATGGCTTATCAGAAGAAAGTGAAATGGAAATTAGAGCAGAAGCCCGTTTCCTAAGAGGATATTATCATTTTGAAGCGAAAAAAATCTGGAACATGGTCCCTTATATTGATGAATACGTAGAAGATCCGCAAAGAAGGGTTCCCAATGACAAAGATATTTGGCCTAATATTGAAGAAGACTTCTCTTTTGCTACCGGAATTTTACCGGATAATCAGAGTGAGCCTGGAAGACCTACGAAAAACGCCGCTAAAGCGTTCTTGGCCAAGGCTTATTTATTCCAGCAAAAATACAGCGAGGCAAAAGTTTTATTAGACGAAGTCATCACTAGCGGAAAATATAAGTTACTTGACAATTATTTTGATAACTTCAATGCGGAGCAAAACAATAACGCAGAAGTGGTATGGTCTAACCAGGTAGCGGTAAATGTAGCGGGAGCTGGTTACGATCGTAGCCAACGTGGTTTCGACTTATCTTATCCCAACGCTCCAGATCAACCAAACTTAAGTGGAGCCGGATTCCAACAACCTACTTTCGACTTAGTAAATGCCTATCAAGTAGACGAAAATGGCCTACCCATGATTGACACTTACGCTGACCATGAATTCAAAAACGACCAAGATATCGAATCTAGCGAGGCATGGGAACCGGATATGGAAACCCCTGTAGATCCGAGATTAGACTGGGTCGTTGGTCGTAGAGGCGTTCCATATCATGATTGGGGATTGCACCCGGGAAAAGCTTGGATCAGGGATCAAGTCAGCGCAGGTCCTTATAACCAAAAAAAATGGATTATATTAGAAAACCAACTTGCTACATACGCTTATGACAATACAGCAAAATTTAACGCAATGAATTTCAATATTATTCGATACGCCCAAGTATTATTGTGGGCTGCGGAATGTGAGGTAGAGGTTGGTAACCCTGAGAAAGCAAAAGAATATGTCAATATGATTCGTCAAAGGGCAAAAGACGGATCTTACGTGAGATTAGGAGATGAAGCACCTTTTGGCAATGGTCCAGCTGCCGCCAATTATAAAGTGGATATCTATAAGGATTCATGGGCAGGACTAAGTAAAGATGTATTACGAAAACGTGTACGATTTGAAGAACGCTTGGAACTTGCGTTAGAAGGTCATTTCTTCTTCGATTTGGTACGTTGGGATATCGCTGAGGATTTTTTAAATAAATATGTCGAAAGAGAAAAAAGACATATCCAATATTTAAATGGAGCCGTTTTTGATAAGAACCATCGCTATTACGCTATTCCTCTAACTGAAATAGATAGAAGCTATGTCGATGGTAAACCAACATTGACACAGAATCCGGGATATTAATTATAGTAAGTGTGAGGGGGTATCATAATATCCCCTCCACTTTTATCTACAAAAGATTTGAATATGACACAATATCTAAAGTCACTTTATCTATGCATTTGTTTACTGGGGGGATTTATATCTTGTCAAACAAATGAAAGTATCACTCAAGATGAGGAGATACAAACAATCATGGAAGGAATCTCGAATCAAGCGGGTCAAGAAAAAAATCCTTATCTGACAGCAGGAGATAAAACCTACATAATAGGTACGCAAGATGGAAACTTCCCTGATCTTGGTGGACATACTCCCGGAGAGATGGGAGGAGTTTGGAATCATTTGATCAAGCTATTAGATGGCTTTTGGGTAAAAATGACAGATAATAAAGGTAATTCTTGTTGGTTGGAAAACGCAATACAATATACGAATTATCCTTTTGGAAGTAAATTTGAGTACGCTCCTTTATTTAATAATAGTATCCGTGTCAATCGTTTCCAATTTTGTCCACAAGGAAAAAATGGTGTTGTTATTACCTATACCATCGAAAATGTATCGGATTCAGAGCAAACAGTCCTTTTTGATTTTGTCGCAAAAACAGATTTGTTGCCTGTATGGTCATCCGGGACAATCGGGTTAAAAGACGCAAATGATGTCGTGAACTGGGATGCCCAAGATGCCATTTTTAAAGCGAAAGATTTAGGTAATAACTGGAACGTAATTTGGGGAGCGGATCAACATACGAGTATTTATCAACTAGATGCTCCTACTTATATAAATACGCAAGGAACGGGTAAAAGTGCCTCTTCTACTTATACGATTACACTTCCTAAGAATCAGGAGAAAAAACTTTCTTTTGTCATCGCAGGATCAAAAGACAGTGAGGAGGATGCCCTAAAAAGTTACAAAGACATCTTAGCGAACCATTCCGAAATGTTGGAAGATAAAAAAATGTATTACACCCAACTATTAGAGAGAGGACGGATTAACATTCCAGATAAAAAGTTACAAGAGGTTTATAACTGGTGCAAAATCAATACGGAATGGCTTGCGGCAGATATGGAAGGTGTAGGACGCTTTCTGGGAGCGGGCGCAATTGAATATCCATGGTTATTCGGTTGTGATAATTCTTATTCATTACAAGGCCTTGTCGCTACAGGTGACCAAAAATTAGCAAAAGAGACATTGAGAGTTATCAAAGAGATGTCAGAGAAAGCCAATGGGAATGGCCGTATTTTGCATGAAATGGCATTCAACGCATTCGTCAGCCACAAAGGAAATACTCAAGAGACTGCTCATTTTGTCATCGCTGTATGGAATGTTTATAAATGGACTGGTGATAACAAATTCCTTGCAGATATGTATCCTTATATGCAAAAAGGTCTGAACTTCCTTTTGAAAGATATGGATACAAACAAGAATATGTTCCCCGAAGGGTATGGAATCATGGAAGTTAGAGGATTAAATGCGGAATTGATTGATGTCTCTGTTTATACCCAGCAAGCACTGGAAGTTATGTCGCAGATTGCCTTAATAATGGGAGAAGATGCATTTGCCAGTGAGTGCGCCTCGCAAGCAATCGATTTGAAAGAAAGGATAAACGACCTATTTTGGGATAAGGATTTAGAAATTTATTGTGATTTTTATGGAACGAGAGAGCAAGCCTTAGAAACGACTAAAGGTGCTATCGAACAGGTTCGTAATACAGAATACAGGTGGGATGTTGCCGAGGTTTCCTTACAGGAATATGAGGATAGCAAGAAAAAGCATATCGCAATGTATGAGGATATGTATAAACAATTTGAAGCGTATCCAACTGGTATTATGAAAGGATGGTTAACTAACAAGAATTGGGTAATAAGCACTCCAATAGAAACTCATATTGCCTCAGAAGACAGAGCTATTCGGCAATTGGATAAAGTACGAAAAGAGCATTGCGGCGAATATGGTCCTTATTTATCCGCAGTCGAAAGAGATCGCATGATGACTATCGCAACAGGCGTACAAGCGATGGCCGAATGCGCTTACGGACGTGTAGATGAGGCTTTATGGTATATCAATCGCATCGTCGATACATTTGGCCGTACACTTCCGGGATCAATTAATGAGATGATGCCTGATTATGGCTGCCCTGTTCAAGCATGGACCATCTATGGTATAGCAACACCTTTGATTCGTTATATATATGGCATACAACCAGAAGCCTATAAAAAGACCTTGACCCTAAGTCCTAATTTACCATCAGATTGGGACTTTATTGAAATGAAAGATCTTCCTGTTGGAAATAATAAGATTAATTATAAAGTAAAACAACTGGAAGATGGATTGGAAATCACGTTAGATACAACTGAAAAGGATTGGAGTTACCTATTAAGACCGGTAAAACAACCTATCAAGCGATTTATCGTGAATGGTAAGGAACAACGGATTTAGAGAGAGACGGGGCATGCCCCGTCTCCACATATAGACACCGCCTCATAATGATCTAAAATTAAAACAGATAACCCCAACTATTTTGAGTAAATAGAACTTAGTCTGAATTCCGTATTCAAGACCTCTTTCCACTCTAACCTTTTACTATCAATGCGATAAATGGACAACAATCAATTTCTTTCATCCCATATTATACTTGAGATAACCGGAAAGCGGGGAAAATGAAAGTATGATTACTTTAACTATTTTTCTATCAAAAATTCCTACTTTTACCGCTAAATCTGTATTGAAGATGAAAGGAGACGATTTTAATATCATTTATGAACGGAATTACCGACGGTCATTCCTGTTCACCAAATCATATGTACATGATGACATGGTGGCTGAGGATATCGTAGCTGAATCGCTTGTAAAATATTGGCGACTGGTCTCTGCTGGAGAAAACGAGATAACAGAAGCCTTATTGCTCACGATTTTGAAAAATAAAGCCCTTAACTATTTACGCCATAAAGCCATACATGATGCCGCTATTGAAAATTTAGAGGAAATAAAAAATAGAGAACTAAGCATTAGAATTTCCACACTCGAGGCTTGCGATCCGAAAGAGATCTTCTCTGATGAGGTCAATAGGATCATCCACAAAACTTTAAAAAACTTACCAGAACAAACTCATCGAATATTCGAGATGAGCCGCTTCGAGAATAAAACCGTAAAAGAAATAGCGGATGAGACAAACCTCACCATAAAAGGTGTAGAATACCACATAACCAAGGCTTTAAAAGCTTTGCGTATCAACTTGAAAGACTATCTACCCTTATTTTATTTTCTTTTTTCTTAATTTTTTTCATTTTTCCACTAGGGATTTAGCGCACAGCGTTGTTTTTATAATAGAAAATAAATTAACAGACATTCATGGAGCAATTACTACAACGGTACATAAGAGGTAAGGTTTCCGAAGAAGAGAGACTGAAAGTAGTGTCATGGCTGGACGAAAGTCCTGATAACATGCGTGAATTTCTGGCTTTACGTAAATTATATGATATTTCACTTTGGCATACGGATACAGAGCAAAAAACACTTCATAAAAAATTCATTCCAACAATTCGACGTATCGCAATCGAAACACTAAAAATAGCAGCGATCTTTTTAATTGGAATCTTTGTTACTAAACAATTCGTAGAACAAAAGGTAGAGGATATACAAATACAAACCATCCATGTACCCACAGGTCAGCGAGCTGAGTTAACTTTAGCGGACGGGACACATGTTTGGCTCAACTCTCGCTCGACATTGAAATTTCCTAATAAATTCGGCACAAATAAACGGAACGTAGAACTTAACGGAGAAGGGTATTTTTCTGTACATCATGACAAAAAACGTCCTTTTACCGTACAAACCGAAAAATACGCAATTCATGTATTGGGTACCGAATTTAATGTTAAGGCATATCACAACAGTCCTTTATTTGAGACAGCATTATTAAAGGGCAGCGTAGAAATATCTTCCTTAACTATGCCGAAAAGATTACGCCTAAAGCCGAACGAGATGGCGATCGCAAGTCAGGAAGGATTAAATACATCCCATATTCCTGACTACAACTACTTTAAATGGAAAGAGGGATTATTCTGTTTCGAAGACGAGTCGATCCAAAGTTTAATAGAAAAGTTACAGCTTTATTATGATATTAAAATTGATGTTCAACGACCATCCTTACTTCAATACCGTTATTCCGGCAAATTCCGTATCAAAGACGGAATTGACCATGTATTGAAAGTATTACAATTAAAACATAAATTCACTTATACAAAAAATGAAGAGACGAATCTAATCGTGATAAAATAAATATTTAGTCGTTAACCTTTTAAATACAGAATATAGAGAATGAAAACATAACAAACAATTAACAGCACAAATTACACAAAAAGGGAGATGCTGCAACATCCCCCTTCCGTAAGTCAGTACCAGACTTGCGAAAATAAATTCATTTAGTACTAACAAATAAGACATTACAAATGTATGAAAAAAATTTGTAACGGGCATTTTATGTCCCCTTTTAACACAGAAGACAAAACATTTCGAATAATGAGATTAACATTCATTGCATTATTTGTATTCAGTTTCAGCTTACTCGCATCCGTACATTCACAAACGATGCGCATCAATATCAATGCTAATAATGAATCTACGCATTCAATTTTAGAACAGATAGAACAGCAAACTGATTATTTATTCATTTATAATACAAATGAAATCGACTTAAACCGTAAAGCATCCGTACACGCTCAAGACCAAACGGTAATGGATGTTTTGTCACAAATTTTCAGAAACACGAATATTGGATATGCGATTGAAGGCAGTAATATCATGTTGATGAAGAAAGATGAAAAAGCAGAACAACAACAGGATAACAATAAGGTCTCAGGAACAATTACAGATAAATCCGGAGAACCTATTATCGGTGCTAACGTCGTTATAAAAGGAACAACTAACGGAACTATTACAGATATAGATGGTAATTATACGTTAGATGTTCCTGTTTCTGCCATCTTGCAGATTTCCTATATCGGATATTTGACACAAGATGTTCCTGTAAATGGGAAACAACAAATCAATATCCGTTTAGTAGAAGATACGCAACAATTAGACGAGGTGGTAGTGGTTGGCTACGGTACACAGAAAAAAGGGGAATTAACTTCATCTATTTCCAGCATAAAAAGTGAAACATTCATTCAAGGTTCAGTGCAAGACGCAGCCCAGTTGCTTCAAGGAAAGGTTGCTGGACTTGGCATTGTCATGCCAAATGGTGATCCGACGTCTTCATCCCAAATTGTATTGCGTGGTATCGGCTCACTAAAAGGAGACCGGGTGCCATTAGTTATTGTCGATGGAGTTCCGGGTGATATGAGCACTGTTGCACCAGAAGATATCGAAAGCATAGATGTTATAAAAGACGGCTCAGCCGCCGCCATTTATGGAACCAGAGGAAATAATGGTGTTATTTTCATCACCACAAAAAAAGTGAAAGGAGAGATACCTGTAACTATTGATATTCAAGCTTATGTCACTACCCAGCAAATCAAAAAAAGATTAGATATGATGGATGCCAATCAATACCGTCAATTAGTAAAACAAGGGAAACCCGGCGCTATTGATTATGGTTACGACACAGATTGGCTAGACCAGATATTAAGGACTCCTATTTCTTACGTAACTAATGCCAGTCTACGCGGAGGTAATCGCAACTCTAATTATATCGCAAACATAAACTATAAGTCTGGCCAAGGCATTATCAAACGCTCAGACAATAGAGTATTAACCACACGATTGGAAATCAACCACTCTATGTGGGATAACTTATTGAAGTTTAATTTAAACATCATGGGTAAAGAACAAAGATATACAGCCTTAGGAGATGGCAAAAGCTTCAATGGGGAAATTTACCGAAATGCATTAATCAATATTCCAACTGAACGTCCGAAAGACGATAACGGAAACTGGATTGAACATCCGACAATGAACGGATATATGAATCCGGTAGCTGCGCTATATGAAAGTAATGGCGAGAATAAAAGTACCCAATTACGTACATTCGGAACCGTTACATTGACTCCCATGGATGAATTTTTCGTAAAAGCATTAGTGTCGAGAACCTCTTATAATCAAACCCGCGGATATGCTGAAACTAAAAAACACATATCAACTGTCCGTAATGGCAAAAATGGGTTTGCTTCTCGTGGAACAACAGCTTCTATCGATAATCTGTTAGAGATCACAGCCCAATACAAAAATAATTTTGGTGCTCATAATCTTACTGGTTTAGCGGGTTATTCTTATCAAGACAATACCTATGAAAATTATTGGATGCAAAACTGGGATTTTCCATCCGATCAATATAGCTATAATAATATGGGGGCTGGAGCTGCCTTAAAAAGAGGAGAAGTTGAGGAAAAGTCTGAAAAAAACAAGTCTAAGTTAATCGGTGTATTTGCTCGTATCAACTATAGTTTCAATGATCGTTATTTAGCATCTGTCAGTATCCGTCATGAAGGAGCTACACAATTCGGAGCTAATTATAAATGGGGAAATTTTCCTGCCGTATCCGTAGGTTGGAATATACATAATGAGGAATTCATGAGCTCCTTACGTTTTATCAGTAGTTTGAAAGCTCGTTTAGGTTTTGGTGTAACGGGTTCCATTCCTGAAGATCCATATATGTCATTAAGCCGCTTGACCAGCGATAAGAATCTCTATACTGGTTCTGGCTGGCTCCCTTCATTAAAACCTTCAAGTAACGCAAATCCAAACCTGCGTTGGGAAAAAAAAGAAGAGTGGAACTTAGGAGTAGACTTCGGCGTTCTTGATAACCGTATCAGTGGATCTATAGACCTTTATAAACGCACGACAAAAGATATGCTATGGAACTATCAAGTAGCCACTCCTCCTTATTTATATCAGGAAATCCTCGCAAACGCAGGAACTATGCAAAATAAAGGACTAGAGATACACCTCAGTGCAATCCCAGTACAAACAAAAGAATTCTCATGGACAACTAGCTTTAATTATTCGACTAACAAAAATAAGTTGGTTGCCTTATCCAACGAGGAATTCCAATTAAAATCCGGTTATATAGAAGATGGCTGGACTGGCGAACCTATCCAACAATATACCCATCGAATATTTGAAGGGGGTGAGGTTGGTAATTTCTACGGTTTTAAAACTATTGATATAGATAGCGAAGGACGTTGGATTATTGAAGATAAAAACGGTAATCCAAAACCGATCTCAGAGCAACAAGCAGAAGATAAAAAAATTATTGGAAATGGCCTGCCCAAACACCTATTAAGCTGGGATAACAGTTTTACCTTCAAAAATTTCGACTTAGGTATAACTATGCGAGGTGCATTCGACTATGACATCCTCAACTACCCCCGCATGTTTTATGAATGTCCTGTAAACTTGACCCGGGGAAATTTGCTTGCCACAGCTTATGAACCGAAGTACGGAAAGACTGTACTAAACGACCAACAGGAACTTCAATATGTTAGCTATTTCATCGAAAGAGGAAACTTTTGGAAAATTGATAATATCACCATTGGTTATACCTTAAAACTTAAGAATGATTATTTAAAAAGGATACGTATATACGCAACCGGTAATAACCTATTCACATTTACAGGATACAGTGGATTAGACCCTGAGGTTAATACGCAAGGACTTAATCCCGGATGTGATGAACTAGGCCGTTACCCTTCTACACGTTCCTTTACTTTAGGCGCAATGTTTACTTTTTAAAATAAATAAACTCATGAATACAATTAAAAAACATATAAATATCTTATTATTAGGTTGCTGTTCATTGAACTTTATTTCCTGCACAGACCTAACCGAAGAAATCTTCTCTGACATTACTGAAGATAGTTATAAATATGAAGCTGGAGACGCAACTAAAGTGGTTGGTGCCGCTTATACCAATCTTCAAGATTGGGGATATTGCGGTTCCGGACAAGCTCCAATGCTGAGTCAAGAAATATGTACCGATGCCGCAGTGTTCCCCGCTAATGGTTCCGGTTGGGATGATGGAGGTGTATTTCGTAGAATGCATCAACATTCATGGAACTCCGAACAATTACAAGTGAATCGTTTATGGGAAGTTTGCTATTCCGGAATTATCTTGGCAAACCGGGCTATCAGCATTATCAACCAAGATGATTTTCCTTTTGCCGCAAATGAAAACAAGGCTGCCATGATCGCTGAATCTCGAGCATTACGTGCTTTCTATTACTGGTACATCATGGATAATTTCGGAGATGCTCCTTTAGTAACGGAACCCACCTCAGAATTACCTGTAAAAACATCCCGGAAGGATCTTTATGATTTTATAGTCAAAGAACTAAAAGAGTCTTTCAGCGATCTCCCAACAGAGAAAAATGAATCTAATTATGGAAGATTCACATTATGGGGAGCTAAAGCCCTCCTCGCTAACGTATATTTGAACGCAGAAGTATATACAGGTGATCCCCAATGGAATGCTTGTATTCAAGAGTGTGATGATATTATTAATTCAGGAAAATACAGTTTAGACATTAATTATAGCGATCCATTTAAGGCACACAATGAAAACTCATTAGAAAATATATTAGTCATTCCTTATGATGAAATATTTGCCACTGGATTTAACTATCATTTAGCCGCCTTACACGGAGCAAACCAAAAAACGTATGATCTAGTTGGAAGCCCTTGGGGAGCTGGGGCCTATAAAGGAATACCTCAATTCATCGACACCTATGATCCAGATGACGAACGTTTAAATGCGACTTGGCTAGGAGGTCCTCAATACGCATCTGACGGGACACCTCTCACAGGCTCTTATGACTTAATGGGACAACCGCTTATCTTCGTCAACAAAATGCCCAACGGAATTTTCACTGGTGAGGCAGAAGGATATCGCTGGTTAAAATATGAGGTTGAGATGGGAGCCAGAAGTGAACTAAATAATGATTTGGTCTTATTCAGACTTACGCAAGTCCATATGATGAAAGCAGAATGCCTTTTACGTACTGGGAAAGCAGATCAAGCAGCGTCTATTGTAAGTATGGTCAGAAAAAGAGCTTTTAAAGAACATCCTGAAAAAGCAATTGTCTCAGGAGCGCAATTACAAGAAAAATCCTGTTACAAATACGGTACGGTAGAAAACTATGTATTAACTTCGCAAAATCAAGTTTATCCAGAAAAATTCGGACGTTTCTATGATGAACTAGGTTGGGAATTCGCTGGAGAATCTTATCGCCGGAGAGATATGATACGTTTCGGTCATTTCACAAAAGCTAAATGGTTATCTCATGAGCCGAATGGAGATTATAAAACGGTATTTCCCTTACCTCAAAAAGTAGTAGATACCAATCCGAATCTGGAACAAAATCCGAATTATCAATAATAACATAGAGGGTATGTCTCTATATTGACATACCCTCCTTTAATCTCAATTTCTAAAGCTATATGAAGCAATACCTTTTACTCGCTGCGTCTGCCTTTCTTTTGCAAGGGTGCCAGACCTCTAAAGAAGATATAAAGGAACAGCCTTTGAAGATGATCGAGCAGATCGATTTCTCTCATGTGAAAATCAATGACAACTTTTGGTCACCCAGACTCAGCAAACATGTCTCGGCGACCTTGCCTGTCTGTATCGATCAAATAGAGAATCAAACCGGACGTATCCGTAATTTCGAGAATGCAGCGAAAGGGGAAGGAGAGCATTCCGGCATTTTCTTTGATGATTCCGACGTATATAAAGCGTTAGAAGGTATGGCTTATAGCCTGATCAACAATCCGGATCCCGAGCTGGAGAAGAAGGCGGACGAATGGATTGATAAATTCGCTGCCGCCCAACAACCAGATGGCTACATCAATACCTTCTATACACTCACCGGATTGGATAAACGGTGGACCAATATGGACAAACATGAGATGTACTGTGCCGGACATATGATTGAGGCTGGAGTGGCGTATTATCAAGCTACTGGAAAGCGCAAGTTATTAGACGTATGTATCCGCATGACAGATCATATGATGAGCCAATTCGGTCCGGGAAAAAGACATTGGGTACCGGGACATGAGGAAATAGAACTGGCGCTTGTCAAGCTTTATCAAACCACCCAAGAGCAGAAATATCTGGATTTCGCTTATTGGCTGCTGGAGGAACGTGGACACGGTCACGGCACTATGGGTGATGAAGGTAAATGGGACCCGGTTTACTATCAAGATATCGTTCCCGTCCGGCGACTTACCGATATCTCCGGGCATGCGGTACGATGTATGTATTTGTATTGCGGTATGGCTGATGTGGCTGCCTTGAAGAATGATACGGGATATATAGCCGCCATAGATCGTCTATGGGATGATGTGGTACACCGCAATATGTATATCACCGGGGGAATCGGTTCATCCCGGGATAACGAAGGGTTTACGGAGGATTACGATTTACCGAACCTAGATGCTTATTGCGAGACTTGCGCTTCTGTCGGAATGGTGCTTTGGAACCAACGTATGAACCAACTTACCGGAGACTCTAAATACATCGACGTACTGGAACGTTCTTTATATAACGGTGCGCTTGCCGGTATCTCCTTGGGTGGAGACCGTTTCTTCTATGTCAATCCGCTGGAATCTAAGGGTGATCACCATAGACAAGAATGGTATGGTTGCGCTTGTTGCCCAAGTCAGCTTTCACGCTTCTTGCCTTCTATCGGAAATTATATCTACGCCTCCTCCGATGATGCGTTATGGGTAAATCTATATATCGGAAATACGGGGCAAATACGGATAGGAGAGACTGATATCCTATTAACACAAGAAACGGACTATCCGTGGGATGGATCGGTAAAACTAACAATTTCTACGTCTCAGCCTTTGGAGAAAGAGATACGCCTCCGCATTCCGAATTGGTGCAAAACCTATGATTTAAGTATCAATGGTAAGAGAATAAACGTGTCTGAGGAAAAAGGCTATGCGGTAATCAAGGATTGGAAATCGCAAGATGTAATCGCTCTAGATATGGATATGCCCGTGGAAATTGTTGCGGCAGATCCGCATGTCAAGGAAAATTTCGGCAAACGGGTGATTCAACGAGGGCCACTTGTATACTGCATGGAAGAAATAGACAACCCGGAATATTTCGATCAAATCCAGTTGAGCCCAAGTACAACATTCCAGACAGCCTTCGTTTCCGATATATTGAATGGGATAAAAACAATTAAAACAAACGGTAGGGCACAATCTGCTACCTTCATTCCCTATTATGCGTGGGATAACCGTAAAGCAGGAAAAATGAGGGTATGGATCCCCTATAACGAATAACTAAAAAAGCATCAAAATGAAGTATTTATTAACGATAACATTATCAAGCCTAATCTCAATTACCTCCTTTTCTGCCACTTTGCCGGGAAATGAAGGTTCTATCAACATTAATTACCCGAACAATCGTTATCCATTAGCCTCTAAGCCTTATATAGAGTTGCCTATTGGGGATGTTAAACCTGCAGGTTGGCTAAAAATCCAAATGGAACGAATGTGTACGGGAATGACCGGCCATCTGGATTCTATCTATACGAAAGTAATGGGACCGCGTAACGGTTGGTTAGGCGGAGATGGAGACGTATGGGAGCGAGGCCCATACTGGATAGATGGCTTACTACCTTTGGCTTACATCATGAATGATGAGGCCCTGATCCAAAAAGTAAAGCCTTGGGTTGAATGGACATTGGCCTCTCAAAAGCCTAACGGATATTTCGGGCCAGATACAGACAGAGACTATGAACCCGGCTTACAACGGGATAACGCACAAGATTGGTGGCCCAAAATGGTTATGCTCAAAGTTCTGCAACAATATTATTCCGCTACCAACGATCAAAGAGTTATCTCGTTCCTCACTAATTATTTCAAATACCAGCTTTCTGAACTACCTAAAAGTCCTCTGGGAAAATGGACTTTCTGGGCTGAACAACGAGGAGGGGATAATCTGATGGTCGTATATTGGCTTTATAATATCACGGGCGATCCTTTCCTTCTGGAGTTAGGAGAGTTAATCCATAAGCAAACCTTCAATTGGACCGACGTGTTCTTGAACCAAGATCATTTAGCCCGGCAAAACAGCCTGCATTGTGTAAATCTCGCCCAAGGATTCAAGGAACCTGTCATTTATTACCAACAGAGCCATAATCCTCAAAATCTGGAAGCGGTTAAGGAAGCTGTACGGAAAATGCGCCATACGATTGGTTTTCCTACAGGATTATGGGCGGGAGATGAACTTTTACGTTTCGGTAACCCGACACAAGGATCAGAACTCTGTACCGCTGTCGAGATGATGTTCTCTCTCGAGAAAATGTTAGAGATAACCGGAGATGTCCAGTGGGCTGATCATTTAGAGAAAGTCGCATACAATGTACTGCCAACGCAGATCAAGGATGACTTTTCCGCACGACAATATTATCAGCAAGTCAATCAAATAGCGATCACTTGCGAAGGACGTAACTTTGTCTCACCACACGAGGACACAGACATTGTTTTCGGAGAATTGAGCGGTTATCCTTGTTGTACCTCCAATCTACATCAAGGTTGGCCTAAATTCACACGACATCTATGGTTTGCCACCGCCGATAATGGCATCGCTTCACTTATCTACGCACCATCGGAAGTGACTGCCCAAGTGGGAAACGACATCACGGTTAAAATCGCAGAGAAAACCGATTATCCCTTTGAAGAAAAGATCGATTTCAATTTATCGTTCCCTAGCAAGAAAGACAAGAAAGCCTTTTTTCCTTTTCACTTACGTATTCCCGCTTGGTGCAATAATCCCGTGATTACGATAAATGGCGAGGCTGTCTCTATCGCAGCTCACTCTGGCGAAATCGTACGAATCAACCGAGAATGGAAAGATGGCGATCATATCCAGCTAGAGCTACCCATGCGTATATCCACAAGCAATTGGTATGACGATGCGGTTGTTATCGAACGAGGCCCATTATTGTATTCCCTAAAGATGGATGAGAAATGGGAACGCAAGGTTGATCAACGCCCGGAGTCTTCACATAAAGGAGAATGGTATTATGAGGTCACCTCTACTTCAGCATGGAATTATTCCCTGATTCGCAAATATCTGAAAGAAGAAGAACTAGAGAAAAATTTCGTCGTTAGAAAGGCAGAGAACATAGCCCCTTACCCATGGAACCTAGAGAATGCCCCTATCACGATCAAAACAAAGGGACGGATCTTACCTTCATGGAAAATGTTCAAAGGTTCCGCCGGCCCCGTAAATTTCTTCATGCAAGCCAACGAACCGATGGGTGATGAAGAGACGATCGAGTTAATTCCTTATGGCTGTACCACTTTACGTATAACCGAGTTCCCGGTACGATAAAATAATGTGCCAATGCTTATTCTACACAAAGAGTATTCGCATTGGCACATTATTTCAATTCTTCTTCATCGTATAATCCTTCACCCCCAAGGAATCATACGCCTGCAAAAGCGCCTCGTCATTATCGGAGATCATTAACAACTTGTCGTTCTCCTTTAATTCCGTATTTCCTTTCGGGATGAAATAGCGGCCTTCCCGTTTCACCATTACCGCCAAGGTATGATCGGGTAAAGTCAGCTGCATCAATTTATTTCCATGGGATAATACCGCCGGGGTAATATCGATCTCGCTCATAGCGCTCTTGATCTCCTCGGGAAGCTCGATGCCAAACTCATCCTTTCGTTCCGGCTCATCCACCATATCCAGCCATTTTGCGGCTTGAGTAACCGTGGTTCCTTGAATAAGTAAAGAAAGAATCGTGATAAAGAATACGATATTAAAGAACATACCGGCATGCTCGATCCCGGCGATCATCGGATAGGTAGCAAAAATAATTGGAACCGCCCCGCGTAATCCCACCCATGAGATATACAGTTTACCTTTGAAGGAGAAATTCTTATAAGGTATCAAGCAAAGGAACACGCTAATCGGACGGGCGATCAAGATCATAAAGACTCCCACCATAACACCTACACCCGTCACCGGTAATAACTCATGCGGGTTCACTAGCAAGCCTAACGTAAGGAACATCACGATCTGCCACAACCAAGCGAAACCGTCAAAGAACGTCCCCATACTTTTCTTGTGAACAATCTTAGCGTTACCAACCACCAAACCAGCGATATAAACCGCTAAATAGCCATTACCTTTACATAAGGTCGTAGCGGCGAAGGTGAAGAAAGCCGTAGCCAATAAAAGGATCGGATATAAAGACTCGTTATCTATATCGATCTTATTGATAATCAACACAGCCAGTCTCCCCAATAAGAAACCGGCGATAGCTCCCACCGATAATTGAATGACCAAGGATAGCCCGGCCTCCCAAATATTCATACCTCCGCTTTGTATGTAAGCGATCAGAAGCAAGGTAAGCATATAAGCCATCGGGTCATTACTACCACTCTCCAGCTCCAAGGTAGGACGCAGACGCTCTTTCAAATAAACCCCTTTACTGCGCAAGATGGAGAAAACCGAGGCTGAGTCCGTAGAGGACATGACCGCCGCCAGCAATAAAGATTCCGGGAAAGTCAACGTAACATATTTGCCAAATAAACCAAATAACCAATAGATAAACCCGCCCGTGATAAAGGTCGTAGCCAACACCCCGAGCGTAGCCAATACCACACCTTGCGAGGCGATAGGTTTGACCTCCGCAACTTTCGTGTCCATACCACCCGAGAACAAGATGATACTCAACGCCAACATGCCGATAAACTGGGCTACATTCGGATCGCTGAACTGGATGCCCAGACCATCGCTGCCAAACAACATTCCCACACCAAGGAACAACAACAAAGCGGGTAAGCCGAAACGATAACCGGCCTTACCTGCGAATATACTAAAAAACAGGATCACCGAGGCTATTAATAGCACTTGCTCAGGATTTTGAAACATACGCAAAACGGGTTTTATGATTAGTGATTTGATACTTTGTCACAAAGTTCGTAAACTTTTTGCAATTATAATCACACAAAAAGAAGAAATCCGGTCCCAAATTTACGGGAAGACCAGATTTATTCTTTCTATAGAAAAACAAATCTTTCTTACAAATTGTTCGAGAATTTTTCTATCTCGCATAGAATCATTACTTTTGGCAAACATACATATCCGCTTTATGAACAAAAAACATCTATTTGCGCTGTTGTTCACATTACTCGTATGGACGAGCTGTAACAACCAACAACATTTTATTACCGACGCCGCTTACCGAGCTGAGGTCGAGAACGATTTCCAAGCGAAACAGGCCGCCCTGCCTAACGGAGACCTTTTCGCAGTATTTAACGATCAAATGACTCCCGAAGAGAGGGAGGCGTTAACCTTCATGTACGCCTATATGCCGATTGGAGACATCACGGACTATAGTGGCGATTTCTATTTGAAAAACATCCGTTCCTCTTTCCAAGCACGGAATGAGATGCCTTGGGGCGATAGCATCCCAGAGGATATCTTCCGCCATTTCGTATTGCCGGTACGAATCAACAATGAGAATCTGGATGAAAGCCGCATGGTTTTCTTTGATGAGTTGAAAGACCGGGTGAAGGGTCTCTCGTTGTACGATGCCGTACTGGAAGTGAATCACTGGTGTCATGAGAAGGTTATCTATACCCCTTCCGATGGGCGCACAAGTTCCCCTTTGGCATCCGTAAAGACCGCTTACGGTCGTTGCGGCGAGGAGTCTACCTTCACGGTAGCCGCTTTACGTTCCGTGGGTATTCCCGCACGTCAGGTATATACGCCTCGCTGGGCGCATACGGATGATAACCACGCATGGGTAGAAGCTTGGGTGAATGGTAAATGGTATTTCCTCGGCGCTTGCGAGCCCGAACCGGTATTGAATCTGGGTTGGTTCAACGGCCCTGCTTACCGGGGTATGTTGATGCATACGAAAGTATTCGGTAAATACAATGGCCCGGAGGATGTCATGGAACGTACCGATGGGTATACCGAGATCAACGTGATCGATAATTACGCGCCTTCGGCTAAAGCTGTTATCACGGTTACGGATGCCAATGGCAAGCCAGTGAAGGACGCTCTGGTTGAATTCAAGATTTATAATTATGCCGAGTTTAACAGTGTAGCCCGCAAGAAGACGGATGCGGATGGCAAATGCTCATTATCCGCCGGAAAAGGGGATATGTTGGTATGGGCCAGCAAGGACGGCAAGTTCGGCTACAGCAAGGTCTCTTTCGGCAAAGACGGAGAGGTTACGATCGCCTTGAACAAGAAACCGGGAGATGTGGAGACGATCGCCCTAGATATCATACCACCGGTGGACGGCTCTATCCCAGCGGAAGTTACACCGGAGCAAAAGGAAGCGAACGCCAAACGCTTATTGGAGGAAGACGCTATCCGTAATAAATATGTAGCCACTTTCTATACGGAAGAGAAAGCGGAGGCTTTAGCGAAAGAATTGGGTATCGACCCGATGAAGACGGAGGATTTCATGATTGGTAGCCGTGGTAACTGGATGGAGATCGAGAAGTTCTTACGGGAGACTCCCGCCGAGAAGCGTGCGCAAGCGATGGCATTATTGGATGTCGTGTCCACTAAGGATCTACGTGATACACCTGCGTCTGTCCTCGCAGATCATTTGAATAATACGCCGGCCGTTCAAAGCGAATGGTTCAATGAATATATCATGAATCCTCGTGTGGCCAATGAGTTCCTGACTCCTTATAAGAGTTTCTTCGCCGCGAATATTGAGCCTTCCCTTGCGAAACAAGCCATAGAGAATCCACAGGCATTGGTGGATTGGGTGAAGAATAACGTCTCCATTAACGACGCACTAAACGCACAACGTATTCCGATCATGCCGATGGGTGTATGGAAATCCCGTATCGCTGATAAGGGCTCCCGTAATATCTTCTTCGTGGCCGTGGCTCGTAGCTTAGGTATTCCGGCACGTATCGAGCCGGTAGCCCGCAAGATCCAGTACTTCAAAGACAACGCTTGGGTAGACGTCGATTTCGAGGCTGCCGTACAGACGACCGCTAAACAAGGCAAGGTAATCGCTTCTTACCAACCGATCAAGGCGCTGCAAGACCCGAAATATTACAGTCACTTCACGATCGCCAAGGTTTTGCCGAACGGTACTTTACAGACCTTGAATTTCGAGAGAGGCGGTAATGTGGATATGGGCTTGGGAGATACTTGGAGCGGATTACTGAAGAAACCGTTATCCATGGATGAAGGTAATTATATGTTAGTGACCGGTACTCGTATGGCAAACGGTAGCGTATTGGCCGAGATCGAGTTTTTCAATGTGGAGGCGGACAAGACCACCCCGATCCAATTGGAAATGCGTGAAAGCAAGGACGAGATACAGGTGATCGGTAATTTCAACTCCGAGAATAAGTTCAAACGTGCGGACAACGGTGAGGAGACCAGCCTGCTAGCTACTACCGGACGTGGCTACTATATCGTAGCGCTTCTAGGCTCCCGCCAAGAACCGACAAACCATGCGATGCGTGATATCGCCGCCGTGAAGAAGGAACTGGAGGATTGGGGACGAGGCATCGTGCTTCTCTTCCCGGACGAGAAAGGCTATAAGAACTTCGATCCGAAAGAGTTCGGCGATTTACCGGGCACGATCACATACGGTCTGGATATCGACGGGGCGATCCAAAAGGAGATGGCTACAGCGATGAAATTGCAAAACGCCAATACCTTGCCGATCTTCTTGATCGCCGATACGTTCAATCGTGTCGTATTTGTCTCTCAAGGCTATACAATTGGCTTGGGCGAGCAGTTAATGAAAGTCATACATAAGCTATAACAGATCGTTTCACAAGTGTGATCTGATCTTTTCACCCATGTGAAACGATCGGATCACGGCTGTGAAACGTTCTTTTCACATAGGTGAAAAGATCTATACGACAGGAGACACTCATTTCTTCTACCACAAACCGATCAGACTTCCTCCCTAGATTCGTTTTAATTCCCTTATTTTTCCCGTTCTTCCCAATCGGGGATTCATCTCTCAAAAAAATAATATCTTTGATTAAACCTTTTTACGAAAGGGGAGTCTAAACTTGCGTTTAGTTATATATTTTGGAGTAACGAGTGTAAATTATCAGTAAATACCATACGAGAACATGATGACAAAGAGAGCGAAATGGGGAGTTACGGCGGCTATCTTATTAATGATAGCGGGAATGATCGCTTACCCTCAATTGAAAAACAAGTTCAAGGCATCCCAAGATGCCGCTTCCGTCGTACCCACACCGGGCACGAGCCTGCGAAACCAGACACTTAACATCAACGCCGAGGTATTGAAATACCAATCATTAACCGATAAGATCATGAGTACCGGAAGTACCCTTCCGGACGAAGAGGTGGATTTGGCTTTCGAGTCTTCCGGTAAGGTGGTAGCCATCTATTTCACGGAAGGTAGCCACGTAAAGGCGGGCGATCTGTTGGCTAAAATCAATGACAAGCCGCTGCAAGCCCAGCTAAAGAAGCTGGAAGCCCAAGTTCCTTTAGCCAAGGATCGTGTCTATCGCCAACGCACCTTGCTGGAGAAAGACGCCGTCAGCCAAGAAGCCTACGAGCAAGTAGCCACCGAATACGAGAAGCTAATGGCAGATATCGAGTTGGTCAAAGCGAATATCGCCCAGACAGAGCTTCGGGCTCCTTTCGACGGGATCATCGGACTTCGCTCCGTGAGCGAGGGCGCATACGTTACTTCCTCCTCTTCCGTAATCGCCAAGTTGACCAAGATATCCCCGTTAAAAATCGAGTTCTCCATCCCCGAGAGCTACGCAGCCGAGGTACAAGACGGAACCCCGATCCTATTCCGCATGGAGAAAGACGGTATGATGCAGAACTATAAGGCGACCGTTTACGCCGTGGAAAGCAAGGTAGATATGGCAACCCGTACCTTGAAAGTACGTGCCACTTACCCGAATCCGGGCGAGAATATCTTACCCGGCCGTTATACCTCCGTCGAGATCAGCAAGCGGGAGATCAAGGACGCTTTAGCCATCCCCAGCGAGGCCGTTATCCCCGAGATGGGAAAAGACATCGTTTACTTATATAAGAACGGCGTGGCCGAGCCTCAAGAGATCACGATCGGTATACGAACCGAGAGCCGTGTACAGGTATTGCAAGGGTTGAATGTGGGCGATACGCTGATCACGTCCGGCGTGATGCAGTTACGTACCGGCATGAAAGTTTCTATTGATAACTTGACTGAATAAGGAGAAGAACGATGGCAAATATTTCAGAAACCAGTATAAACCGGCCCGTACTCTCGACAGTGATGATGCTGGTCATCCTCCTGTTCGGCTTTATCGGTTACCGGTTCCTTGGCGTCCGGGAGTTCCCGAGCGTAGACCAGCCGATTATCTCGGTCAACGTATCTTATCCCGGAGCGAACGCCGACGTGATCATGAATCAGATCACCGAGCCGTTGGAGCAGAATATCAACGGTATCCCGGGTATCCGTTCATTGAGTAGCGTGAGTAGCCAAGGCAGCAGCCGCATCACGGTAGAGTTCGAGTTGTCCGTGGATATGGAGACGGCGGCGAACGATGTACGTGATAAGGTATCTCGTGCCCAACGCTACCTTCCCCGTGACTGCGACCCGCCTACGGTATCGAAAGCGGATGCCGATGCCTCCCCGATCATGCAGATCGCCATCCGAAGCAACAAACGCTCGTTGATGGAGTTGAGCGAGATCGCCGAGCTAACGGTAAAAGAGCGTTTGCAGACCATCGAGAACGTGAGTGGCGTGGATATCTGGGGACAAAAACGGTATTCCATGCGTCTATGGCTGGACCCAATCAAGATGGCGGGTTACGGAGTGACCCCGATGGACGTGAAAAACGCCGTCGATAACGAGAACGTGGAGCTTCCTTCCGGTAGTATCGAGGGAAATACGATCTCCTTATCCATACGTACCTTAGGATTGATGCATACCGCCAAGGAGTTCAACGATTTAATTATCAAGGAAGACAACAACAACATCGTGCGCTTCAGCGATATCGGACGTGCGGAGGTAGCTCCCGAGGACTTGCGGAGCTTACTGAAGAAGAACGGCGAGCCAATGGTTATGACCGTTATCATCCCCCAACCGGGAGCCAACCATATCGAGATCGCCGACGAAGCCTACAAGCGTATCGAGCAATTACAAAAAGACCTGCCGGAAGATGTCACGATCGAGATGATGTATGACAACACTCGCTTTATCCGGGCCTCTATCAGTGAAGTACAACAGACGATCTACGAGGCTTTCCTCTTGGTCGTATTGATTATCTTCTTGTTCCTCCGCGACTGGCGGGTCACGCTGGTTCCTGTCGTCGTTATCCCCGTATCGTTGGTAGGAGCTTTCTTCGTGATGTATATCTCCGGATTCTCCATCAACGTATTGACGATGTTGGCGGTCGTGCTCTCGGTCGGTCTGGTGGTAGACGACGCAATCGTGGTGGCGGAGAATATATATGTACGTATCGAGCAAGGCATGTCCCCGAAAGAGGCGGGTATCGAAGGATCGAAAGAGATCTTCTTCGCCGTGGTATCTACCACGATCACCCTGATCTCCGTATTCTTGCCGATCGTGTTTATGGAAGGTATGACGGGGCGCTTATTCAAGGAGTTCAGTATCGTGATCGCCGGTTCGGTCGCTATCTCCTCGTTCGTGGCCCTTACGTTTACACCAATGTTGGCTACCAAGCTATTGAAGAGGAGAGAGAAGAAAAACTGGTTCTATCGGAAGACCGAGCCGTTCTTCGAGGGATTGAACACGATCTACGCCAAGTCGTTGAACGCGTTCTTGAACCATAAGATATGGTCGATCCCTATCGTTATCCTTCTTTTCGGATCGATCGGGTACTTCTGGAAGAACATTCGTTCCGAGTTATCGCCTTTGGAGGACCGTTCCATGATCTCCGTGAATATGCGCGGGCCGGAAGGGGCTACCTTCGAGTTTATCCGCGACTACGCGGACCGTATCGAGCAAATAGCCGACTCCATCGCTCCCGAGAAGCAATCCATCATGACCCGCTCGTGGGAAGGAGGAGGTTCGCTAAACCTCATATTAAGCGATATCAAGGAACGGGAACGCTCGCAAATGGAGATCGCCGAGACCTTGTCGAAAGAAGTCCGCAAAGAGACCTTGGCCCGCGCCTTCGTACAACAGCAATCCACCTTCGGCGGACGCCGGGGCGGTATGCCTATCCAATACGTATTGCAGGCCCCGACCTTGGATAAACTGCAAGAGTTCCTGCCCACGTTTATGCAAAAGGTGAACGAGAGCCCGGTCTTCCAGATGGCGGACGTGAACTTGCGCTTCACCAAGCCGGAGGCACGTATCGAGATCGACCGGGATAAGGCTTCCTTATTGGGCGTCAGCACCCGCAACATCGCCCAAACCTTGCAATATGCGTTGAGCGGACAGCGTATGGGCTACTTCTATATGAATGGTAAGCAATACCAGATATTGGGCGAGATCAACCGCCAGCAACGAAATACCCCTGTCGATTTAAAATCGATCTATGTACGTAGTAACAATGGGGAAATGATCCAGCTGGATAACTTGGTTAAGGTTACGGAAAATGTGGCGCCGCCCCAATTGTATCGCTATAACCGTTTCGTATCGGCAACGGTTTCCAGTGGATTGAATAAAGGATACACGATCGGCGATGGTCTGGACGAGATGGATCGTATCGCCTCGGAGGTGCTGGATGGTAGCTTCCGCACCGCTCTTTCCGGCGAGTCGAAAGAGTTCCGCGAGAGTTCTTCCAGTTTGATGTTCGCCATGATCTTGGCCTTGTTGATGATTTATTTGGTGTTGGCCGCCCAGTTCGAGAGTTTCAAGGACCCGTTGGTAGTGATGTTCACCGTACCTTTGGCTATCGCCGGCGCGCTAATGTTCATGAGTTATTCGGGTATCACGATGAATATATTCAGCCAGATCGGTATCATTATGTTGATTGGTTTGGTGGCGAAGAACGGTATCTTGATCGTAGAGTTCGCCAATCAACGGCAAGAGTCGGGACTTAGTTTGCCGGAAGCGATCCGATCGTCCGCGACCCAGCGTCTGCGCCCGATCTTGATGACTAGCGTATCCACCATCCTCGGTTTGGTGCCATTGGTATACGCTACGGGCGAGGGTGCCCAAGGGCGTATCGCCATGGGTGTAGCGGTAGTAGGCGGAATGTTGGTATCGACCTTCTTGACCCTGTTTATCGTACCGGCCATGTATTCGTTTATATCCACCAACCGAAAAAAGAACATTACTGAATAATAAATAAACACATGAATAAGTACCTATATACATTACTATTGGCCTTCTCTTCCCTCTTTATGGCGGAGGCGCAGCAACTATTCGATCTGAAACGGTGTATCGAAACCGGATTAGAGCAGAACTACTCCATCCGTATCATTCGTAACGAGCAACAGATCAGCGACAATAACGCCACCCCGGGAAACGCCGGTTATCTGCCTACCGTAGATATGAGCGGCGGATTCAGCGGAAATTTCAATAACAACCGTAACAGCCTGCAAGACGGATCGATCGAGAAGGCGAATGGTATAAACAGCGAGACGGGTAACGTCGGACTAAACGTTAACTGGACGGTTTTCGACGGTTTCGGTATCCAAGCCGAATACTCTCGCTTGAAAGAATTACAGCGAATGGGAGAATTGAACACCCGCATGACCATCGAGGATTTCGTAGCCAACCTTTCCAGCGAGTACTACAACCTGATCCGGCAGAAAATCCGTTTGCGTAACCTCCGTTCCACCTTGGACCTTTCCAAGGAGCGTCTACGGATCGTGGAGGAAAGGTATTATATCGGCTCCATGTCCCGTCTGGACTTGCAACAGGCTCAAGTGGACTTCAACTCGGATAGCTCCAAGGTATTAAACCAATTGGAGGTCGTGCATACCTCCCGTATCCGCCTGAACGAGTTAATGGCATTAAATAATGTGGAGGAGGAAATCCAGATCAAGGACTCCTTGATCTACCCGAACCCGTTCCTCGACGAGGTAGATCTATGGAAGAATACCCTCGAAGCCAACGCCTCGCTCCTGATCGCCCAAAAGAACCAGACATTGTCCGAGCTTGATTATAAAAAGGTAAAAAGCCGCTATTATCCCTATGTCAAGCTAAACGCAGGCTACGGCTACACGGCGAACTGGACGGAAGTGGGCAATTACGACCTCCAACAACGGCTGGGGCTTAATTACGGCGTGACCATCGGTATGAGCCTCTTCGATGGTTTCAACCGGAAACGTGAGCAACGCAACGCCCGCATCCAAATCGAGAACCAGCAATTGCGCATCCAAGAACTGGAACTTGCCCTGCGTGCGGACATGAGCAACTTCTGGATGGCCTATAAAAACAACCTCGACCTATGGAGCCTAGAGAAAGAGAACCTCGTAGCCGCCCAAGAGAACTACCGGATCGCCATCGACCGCTATAAACTCGGCGAGTTGTCTGGTATCGAATTGCGTGAGGCGCAAAACAGTCTACTGGAAGCGGAGGAGCGTCTTTCCGTGGCGGAATATTCCACCAAGATCTGTGAGATCTCGCTGCTTCAGTTAAGCGGACAGATATTAACCTATATCCGTCCCGAGCCGGAGAAAGCCAGTTTCTAAGATAAAGCCAGTGCCACGCTGATGGCATGACTGTGCCACTGCGATGGCACGCTGGTGCCACCGTTATGGCACGGCTGTGCCATCCGCATGGCACAAGTCATTATAACCCCGTTTAATGACTAGAGGCTTATGCTAATTGCGTTTTTTTATGTAAGTTCGCGGTAAATGGCAAGGTCTCATTGCCCAATGACAAAAAGAAATGCAAATACTACCAAAGGTTAATACATTACGAAAAGGATCGCTCTTGTACCGCGGCATCCGCTACCGTAAAGGATTCGGAGTACATTCGCCTTTCGTTTTTAACCTCATCACGAAGGTCATCGAGGAAAAATGCTCCTATTATAGTTTCTATGATATAGAGCTTTTACGTAAGCAGTTATTATTCCGGGAAGGAGAGATCACCTATCCGGACCGGCAGAACAAGGGGAAACGAAAGACCCGTTCCATCGGCGAGATCGTGAAACGGGAATCCATCCGGCCCAAGCATGGCGCCTTATTATTCCGTTTGACAAACTATTTCAAGTCCAAGAATATCCTCCAGATAGGAACCACGATGGGGTTGTCTACCTTATATCTAACCTCCTATGCCACGGGATTGAGATGTATCGCCTTGGAAAATGTACCGGAATTCGCCACGATCGCCCGTCAAGCATTCGCTAAAGAGGGACGTAATCCCGTCGATTTGCGTATCGGTAATTATAAGGACTTGCTTCCCCAAGCCTTAAATGACATAAATAGCTTAGATTTTGTTTTTTTCAACACTTTATATGAACAACATAACAACCTCTGGCTGTTTAATGAATGTATGAAATACGCGCACAACGACACGGTATTCGTTTTTGAGGGAATCAAGGCGAGCCGTAAGATGCGTGAACTTTGGGAAGAGATCTGCGCATGTCCGGAAGTGACGGTCACCTTAGATCTTTACTCGCTAGGGATTGTCTTGTTCAACAAGAAATTGCACAAACGAGATTATATTGTTTATTTTTAGGATTCAAAACAAGTCAGATATGAAGAAGAGTATTATCTATACCAGAACAGGCGATAAAGGAACCACTTCACTGGTAGGTGGACAACGCGTGTCGAAAGCGCACGATCGGATCGAGAGCTATGGCACCGTAGATGAGCTGAACTCCTTTATCGGATTATTAATCACGGCCTTGAATGATGAGAAAGATACTGATTTCTTATCATTCATCCAGCATAAGCTATTCACGATCGGTTCTTACCTAGCCACGGATCAAGCGACCACGGAATTGAAAATCGAGAGCAAGGTAACGCCCGAGAGCATCGAGCGTATCGAGCGGGAGATAGACCGTCTGGATAACGAGCTGCCGAAAATGCATGCGTTCATCCTACCGGGAGGATGCCGCTCGGCCGCCCTCGCACACGTTTGCCGCACCGTTTGCCGTCGTGCCGAGCGACAAATCTATCGCTTGGCCGAGAATTGCCCCGTTGAGGAGCCTGTATTGATATTTATGAACCGTTTATCGGATTATTTCTTCGTTCTGGCACGAAAAGAATGCATAAATAATAACGGTAAAGAAATTATTTGGGATTATACTTGCGTATAATAAATAAAGTCATATTTTCGCGGAAAAATAGAGAACCAAATCGCTTCGGCGGTTATTAATACTTGACAGCTATGTATTGGACATTAGAGTTAGCTTCAAAATTGGAAGACGCACCCTGGCCTGCGACTAAGGATGAACTTATTGACTATGCACAACGTTCTGGTGCGCCATTAGAAGTGATTGAGAATTTGCAGGAAATGGAAGATGAAGGCGAGATTTACGAATGCATGGAAGACATCTGGCCGGATTATCCAAGTAAAGAAGACTTCTTCTTCAACGAGGAAGAATACTAGTTCAATTGAGAATTGAAAATTGAAAATTAAGAAATAGAAGAACGAGGTGGCGGACGATCGAGCTCCCCTGCCTCGTTGTTTTTTTGTGAAAATACAATTTATCCGGATTTGCTGCGTTTGTAGTTACAACGTGAAGTGAATGTTTAAATGAGAAGACGTCTTCTTTCGATCTTGATCCTTTTGTGTACTTGTGCGGGAATCGTACGGGCGCAATATGACGCACGCTTAAGTCAATACTTCATGGCGAAACCGTATTATAACCCGGCCGTGGCCGGAGCTACGGAGGACTTGAATATATTGGCTCTCGCCCGCTTGGAAATGATCGGCGTACATGGGGCACCCAAGTCGTTCTTCATTACCGCAGATATGCCACTCACTTTAGGCAAGACGAATCATGGTGTCGGATTGGTTGTATTTACCGAGGCGATCGGACTTTTCCAGAATACACATGTAGGGGCGCAATACGCCTATAAGTATAAATTATTCGGGGGAGTCTTGAGCGGAGGTCTGCAAATCGGCTTAGTCAACCAGTCGTTCGACGGAACCAAGGTGATAAAGGTTGAGTCCGAGTACCATCAAGAGACCGACGCAGCCATCCCCGTAGAGCAGGTCAGCGGCATGGGGTTGGATATGAACTTCGGTATTTACTATACCCATAAACGGTTTTACGCCGGGTTTGGCATGACGCATATCACCCAACCGGAGCTTCAACTGGACGAGAACGCCTATACCTATATAGGTCGTTCACTTAATTTAATGGGTGGATACAATATTCAATTAAAGAATCCGTTGATAGAATTACAGCCCTCGGTGTTCTTGCTGACAGACATGCAAAGCTTTCACGCGGATATTACCGCTAGGCTGGAATATAATAAGATGTTTAATGGTGGTTTTTCCTATCGGGTGAATGAATCGGTGGGCATCATGTTCGGCGTAAAGCTAGGTCGTTTCCATGCGGGTTACGCCTTTGATTTCCCGACCACGGCCTTAGGCCGGGCAAGTAGCGGTAGCCACGAGCTATGTGTCAAGTATGCCTTAAAGCTGAACAAGACGAAGACAGGGAAAAATAGACATAAAAGTGTACGTATATTATAGTATATGAAAAAAGTATTATTAGTACTTGTAACGGTAGCCTTGCTTACCTCCTGCGGTAAATCTCTCCGGAGTGCCGGCGGTGAGGTGACAGGTGTCAGATCGGTAGCGTTCAATGAACCAGCGCCGTATGGAATGGTCTTGGTTAAAAGAGGTTCGTTCGAGATGGGTCCCGCCGACAAGGATTCCTTGTGGGGAATCATGCCGGAGACGAAAGGGGTCTCTTTCGACGCGTTCTGGATGGATCAGACAGAGGTAACGAACGCCAAATATCGCCAGTTCGTTTATTATGTGAGAGACTCTATTATCCGTGAACGCTTGGCGGACCCGGCTTATGGAGGCAACGATCTGTTCAAGATCACGGAAGACCGTTACGGGGAACCTGTCACTCCGCATTTGGACTGGAACCGTCCGATTCCTTGGAGACGGGCGAACGAGGATGAGCAACGTGCGATAGAAAGTGTCTATTACACGAATCCCGTTACCGGAGAGAAAGGTTTGGACCCTAAACAAATGATCTATAAATACGAGTGGTACGACTATACCGCCGCCGCTCTCCGCAAGAATCAATTGAACCCGGCGGACCGGGTTCGTAATACGGATATTCAGGTAGATCCGAACGAGGTAGTCATGATCTCCAAGGACACCGCTTACATCGATGATGAAGGACGTGTAATCAACGAGACGATCACCCGCCCGTTAAGCAGCGAATGGGATTTCTTGAATACCCGTATCGTCAATATCTACCCGGACGAGAATTGCTGGGTGAACGATTTCAAGAATGCGTACAACGAGCCATATACCCGTATGTATTTCTCTCATCCGGGTTACGATGATTATCCCGTAGTCGGTGTTTCTTGGGAACAAGCGACTGCCTTCTGCGTATGGCGTACGAATTTATACAAAGAATCCTTGAGCTTGCCACCGGGACAATTGGTAGAGCCATTCCGTCTTCCGTCCGAAGGAGAATGGGAATATGCCGCCCGTACAGGTAAGAACGAGAATAAGTTCCCTTGGTCTACCGACGAGCTTCAAGACAGTAAGGGTTGTTTCTTGGGTAACTTCAAGCCGGGTAAAGGTAATTATACGGAAGATGGCCATTTGATTACGTCTCGTGTAGGCTCTTTCGCCCCGAATGAGTTCGGGCTATACGATATGGCAGGAAACGTGGCGGAATGGACCTCAACGTCTTACTCCGAGTCTGGCCCGAGCCAAATGAGCGACATGAACCCGGATCTGCGTTACAACGCCGCCAAGAACGATCCCTACGCCATGAAAAAGAAAGTAGTGCGAGGGGGTTCATGGAAAGATGTCTCACAATTTATCCGTTCGGACATGCGTACTTTCGAGTTCCAGAACGAGAGCCGTTCTTACATCGGTTTCCGTTGCGCACGTACCCAAATAGGATTCTCTCGCTCCAAGGGAAAGAAATAAGCGGGAATTATAAATTTAAAGTTTTGAATCATTTAAGACAATAATACAACGATGGGAAAATATAGAAGATATAAAAACAGACTGGAGATGTTCCTATCCAGCGAAAGAGGAAAACGAGTATTGAACTTCCTGTATAGTTGGGGTGCGTCCATCGTAATCCTCGGTGCGTTGTTTAAGTTATTACATATACCATACGCTAACCAGATCCTGTTCGTGGCGATGATCACCGAATCTATCGTATTCTTTATCTCGGCGTTCGAGCATCCGAACAAGGAATATCATTGGGAAGATGTTTTCCCCGTATTGAAATCAAAGAACCCGATGGATCGTCCGGATTTTACCGGTACGCCGATCTCAACCATGATCAATTCTACGGATAATGTAGAAGACGATGAGATAGCCGGGGGAATAAATATCGGTTCGGCAGCGTCTAAGGCGAACGCGCAAAGAGGTGGTTCCTTGAATATCGCAGGTAATCTGGACGTGACGGAAGAAGATACCAAGAACTTATCCGAGAGCATCAAGAAATTAAGCGGAGCGGCCGAGCAAATCTCCAAAATGGCGGAATTGACGGAAGCTACCCAAAAATATCTGGAGCAATTATCTGGCATGTCTGAGAACATGGAGCGTTTCAGCCAAGTGACTCATTCGCTTACGAACGTATCCGATACGCTGTTGAACTCTTATAAGAGTATCACGGATAATTCCGATGGCATCAGCCAGAACTCCCGTGGTTACGTACACCAGATGGAACAATTGAATCGTAATGTGTCCGGATTGAATACGATCTATGAGATCCAGTTGAAGAGCATCAGCTCGCAGATCGAATCTATCGAACACATCAATAGTGGCTTGAATCGTATCCGTGAGATGTATGACGGATCAGTGGTAGATAGTTCCGTATTCCGTAACGAGACGGAAAAGATGACTCGCCAACTGGCCGAATTGAACCAAGTATACAGTCGTTTATTGCAAGCGATGACCGTGAATATGGGCTACCAACAACCGGCGCAGCCGCAACAACAACCTCAACAACCGATGTATCAGCAGCCACAACAGCCCGGTTACCAACAGCAATATCAGCAACCCTATGGTTACCAACAGCCACAACAGGCTCCGTATACAAACAACCCAATGAAGTAAAGAAATATGGCAGGAATATCAAATAATCCCAATTCTCCCCGTCAGCGGATGATCAACCTGATGTATCTGGTGTTCATCGCCATGATGGCACTGAATGTGTCGTCGGAGGTGCTGGATGGTTTTGAGTTGGTGGAAGGTAGCTTGCGAACCTCTATCGATAACTCCTCCCGCCGAAACAAGATCGTAGCGGACGAGATGGAAGCTTATTACCAAGAGAATCCCCAGAAAGTGGGTGAGTGGGCATTGAAGGCCCGTGAGGTGAAAAGAGCCTCAGATAGCCTCTATACGTATATACAAGATTTAAAGATCCGTATCGCTAAGGTAGCTGATGGCGAGAATGCCAACGTAAACAGCATCGAGCATAAGGATGATTTGGAAGCCGCCTCCCGTGTAATGCTCTCTCCTGTAAGCGGAGAAGGTAAAAAGCTGAGAGCGGAAATTGATAAGTATCGTATCTGGATGGGCGGCTTTATCGAAGATTCGGCGAAGACTGCCGTATTGGAGGCGAACCTAAGCACGACTCCCCCTCATAAAGCGGGGATCAATACCCGTACTTGGGAAGAGGCCTTGTTCGAGAATATGCCGGTAGCGGCGGCTGTTACCCTGTTAACAAAAATGCAAAGTGACGTTCGCTACGCCGAAGGTGAGGTCTTATCGAACTTATTGAATAGCGTAGACGTTGGCGATTACCGTGTGAACCAGATCACGGCGCAGGTAATCCCGGAAAGCCAGATCGTAATGCGAGGAAGCCAGTACAAGGCGAATATCGTATTATCGGCGGTAGACTCTACGAAACGTCCTACGATCTATGTAAACGGAAAAGAATTACCTTACGAGAATAAAGGAGTCTTCACGGTGAATACCGGAGCTGCCGGGACATTCCCGATCAAAGGTTATATCGAGATGCCGAATAGCGACGGCAGCATCATGCGCCGGGATTTCGAGAGCGAGTATTTCGTGACCGAGCCGACAGCTACCGTGGCCCCGACATTGATGAACGTATTATATGCCGGTATCGCCAACCCGATGCGTATCGCCGTCCCGGGTGTACCGAGCGGTAATGTGACAGCTACCATGACGAACGGCACATTAACCCGCAGCAAGGATGGTTGGGAAGCCCGCCCGTCTAAAGTAGGAACGGAAGCCGTGATCACGGTAAACGCTCGTATGGCGGATGGCCGGAACATAGAGATGGCAAAGACTACCTTCCGCGTGCGTGCCCTCCCCGATCCCCTACCTTATATCGAGTATAAGGATCAAAACGGTAACGTCCGTAAGTTCAAGGGAGGTATGATCGCCAAACGTAGCTTGGTAGAGGCTGACGGTATTCTGGCCGCTATCGACGATGATTTGCTAAATGTAAAATATACGGTATTACGTTTTGAGCTGACTTTCTTCGACTCCATGGGTAACGCTATCCCGGAAGTGGCCGAAGGAACCAACTTCTCGCAACGTCAGAAAAACTATATCCGCAATTTAAGTAAGGGTAAACGTTTTTATATCACCCGTGTAGTCGCAAAAGGTCCGGACGGTATCGAACGTACCATACCGACTATCGAAGTAATCGTAAATTAAGATTCGCAGTATGAAACATCTGTATTACATAGCCGCTTTGGCCGCCACTTTTTTAACAGCGATGCCTCTTCATGCGCAAGAAGAAGCAGAGAACGATGCTACGCAGCAACAACAAACGCGTCGCCGTTCGCCTCAAGCCAGCCGTGGGGAAAGAAACGATAAGAAAGATACCGGTTTACCCGAACTGACCGTACGGGCCCAAGATATGAACGAGCGTTTGACGCAAGAGATCGGGAACGCTCGCTGGATGCGTATTATCTACCGGCAGGTGGACTTGATGAAAGAACAGAACGCTCCGCTTTATTACCCGACCCGCCCGATGAACGGACAGATGAATCTTTTCTCCGTAATCTTCCAGCTTTTAGGTGAGAACAAGATCAAGGCCTATGAATATCTGGACGGATACGAGGAGTTTGACGAAGCCCATTTGATCAACTTCAAGGATTTGCTGGATCGCTTCTACATCCTTTATGAGGAGATACCGGGGAGAGCGGGTGAGGAACCGACTTTCGTAATCAATGAAAGCGATATACCTGCAGCCGACGTACGGTCTTACTATGTAAAAGAAGCATGGTATTTCGACCAGAATAATTCCGCTTTTGATGTCAAGATATTGGCGATTTGCCCGATCCTTACCTCTACAGGTGATATGGGAGAGACAACCATGCCTATGTTCTGGCTTCCTTACGAGAATATACGTCCGTATATCAGCAATTCATACATCATGACGTCTAATATGAATAACGCCATGACTTTTACGATGGATGACTATTTCCGTCGCCGGATGTTCGAGGGGGATATCATCAAGACCCAAAACTTGATGAATCTGCCATTGCAGGCGTATTGCCCGACACCGGATTCCTTAAAGAACGAGCAAGCTCGTATCGAAGGTCAACTGACGGGCTTTGAGAAATCACTCTGGTATCAACCGGATACGACTCAAGTAGCGGTAGACAGCAAAGCTGCGAAGAAGGCCAGAAAGAGCGCCGCAAGAGGAAAAGGTACTACAACCAAAGAGCCTGCCTCCGAAAAGAAAGCTCCCACTGTCAAGGCTCCGAAAGCAGAAAAATCCGCTCCGGTACGCAGTGTTCGACGCAGAAGATAAAAACGGACTCACGATACGGGTCTGAGCGATAACCGGAAATACGCAACATATGAATAAAGAAATCAAGATTAGACCAGAGCAAGAGAACGATTTCCAAGCAGTAAGGGAAGTCGTGGAACTTGCTTTCCGTGACGTGGAGGACAGTGATCAAAGCGAACCGTACCTTGTAGAACGTTTACGAAAAACGGACGCTTATATTCCGGAGCTCTCCTTTGTCGCTGAATTAAACGGCGAAATCATAGGGCATCTCATGATGAGTAAGGTGGAAATCGTATCAGAAGACCAAAGCGTGATCTCTCTTGGGCTAGCACCGGTTTCGGTGGTACCGAAGTACCAAAGGATTGGCGTTGGTAGCGCTTTGATCCGTGAAGCGCATAAGCGAGCGGGAGAGCTAGGCTATAAATCGGCCGTCTTATTAGGACATAAGGATTATTATCCGAGATTCGGATATAAAAGGGCGATTGATTTCGGCATTGAGTTCCCATTCGATGTCCCCAGCGAATATTGCATGGTTGTCGAGTTGGCACCGGAAGGACTCAAGAACGTGCATGGAATGATTAAATATGCCAAACCTTTTATGGAGTGAGAACTGTCTGTAATGAAATGAGACGGGACATACCCCATCTCATTTCACCAGATAATCTGATCCTTATTTAGAACCTACCCATGTCCACTTATGCCAAAGACCTTCCAACGGTCCGTGTTTATGTCTTTCAGCCCACCATTTACAGAAGCGTACTTGCAAAAAGAAAAAGGCGATACCGATGAACATGCTGACCGTATAACCGCAGTAAGGAGCCAGATTCAAGCCGATCGGGAAATAGATCAACGCACCAGCAAAAGATTGTGTCACATAATTCGTCAAGCTCATCTTTCCATAAGAGCGCAAGATAGAGGTAAAACGCTTAAAGGCCTCGCGCTGATACAGTAACACAAAGGAAGCCACCAATACGAACGTAAAAGCGAATTTCTGCCACATATCAAACACAACACCTGCCGTCTGGCGCACGATAGCGCTGTCCGCCGTATCCATCAACAATACTTTCAGTTGGTATAAAGGACCGAAAGCGATCGCAGTAATGATCAAGGTCTTTATCCAAAAACGGGAATTCTCCTCCGAGGGGATAAATAACTTTTTGCGCCCGATCAACATTCCCAGCATAAATAACCCGCAGGTCTGTACATACCGGCCGGCACCAACAGCCCAGAGCAAACTAGCCTTTTGTCCTAACGTCACGTTCTGCCAGATGAAATTCCATAAATCCCCCCGCTTGGTATGCTCCGCCATCTCTGAGTACATCTCCCCTACTCCTAAATTGGGTAATTGGTAATCCGGATTAAACAGGCTAGCGATATAATGATACCACTCCACCGGCTGCAATAAAAAGATAATAGCCGTTATCAAGACAGCCTTATCGCTCCATTTACGCACGATAAACAAAACAACGCCCACGATCGCATACAGCAGCAAAACATCGCCTGCCGGATAAAAAGCGGCGTTCAACGTAGCGAAGATCGTCAACAGCAGTAATCTCCAAAGGAAGCGGTAACCGAAGTCTTTTCCCTTCGCCTGCTGGTTCGAATACTGTATATAAAAGGTAAAACCAAATAACAAGGCAAAGATAGAATACGATTTCCCGGCAAACAAAGCGAATACCACCGTAAACACGCCTTCATTCAATACGTTCAACCATCCCGGCAGCGTAGCCGGGTCCGGATAGACCGGATAGATAAAATGTTCCACATTATGCACTAATAAGATTGCCAAGACAGCGAAACCACGTAGCGCATCTACCACCTCTACACGAGGTGACTTAGAGATTGTTGTTTGTTGCATACTATTTATTTGCTATTTGTTGTTTCTGTTAACCATGCTACCTTTTGATTGGACTCATGCGGTTGGCCGATAATATCCGCATAAAGTTCCGGACGACGGGCATTTCGGTAACGATATCCTCCAGCCTGTCTCAATTTCTCAGGGATAGCCGTAGCGATCACGAAATCATCACCCAGTTTACGGCATTCCGCCACGATATCGCCGAAAGGATCCAGAATCATCGAGCAACCGTTCTTGATCTCATTATAATCACGCCCGATCGGATTGGAGAATACCACATATACCGCATTGTCGTACGCCCTAGCGGGAAGCCATTTCATAAGCCAAGCACGTCCCTTCAGGCCATCGAACTCCTGTCGCAAGGAAGTCGGGTCGTTTGCCCGGTTCTCCCATAACATAGGATTTATCAAACCAGCCCCGGGGCGAGGGGAAGGGGTACACATCGTCACGTGAGGCATGAAAATGATATCCGCCCCTAATAAGGCCGTGGCACGGACATTCTCTATGATATTATTATCGTAGCAAATCAATATGCCACATTTCCATCCCTTGATCTCAAAAACCACATATTGATCGCCCGGCAAGATATTCGGATTAATAAACGGATGTAGCTTGCGGTACTTTGCCTTCAAGCCATTGCCATCCACGCAAACTTGCGCTTTATAGATGCGATCCCCATCCCGCTCAAAGAATCCGGCCAGTAGCGTGACGCCAAACTCTTTGGCGATGGCGATCAAGGCTTGCGTACTCTCCCCCGTGGGGATCGGTTCGGCAATAGCCAACAATTCCTTGCGAGACAAGTCCTTGGCAAACGTATATCCACAAACCGAGCATTCGTGAAAAGCCACTACATCCGCTCCCTCTACCGACGCTTTCCGGCACATCTCCCGGATGATAGAAAGATTATACACTTTATCGTTATCCCGTGTCTCGAACTGCACGGTAGCAATTTTTAATGGTTCCATGATATTTTGATTTAATTGGTTTATATATTTTTCGACTAGATTCGCAAAGATAACAATAATATACTACTTTTGCGAGATAACTTTTTCTACCGATCATGAATATCAGACGAACACGACAAGAAGATCTGGCCGAGGTAATGGCTATGTACGATTATGCACGCAGATTCATGCAAGAGCATGGCAACGGCAATCAATGGATCAATGGATATCCTTCCGAGGAATTGATCTCCAACGAGATCAAGGCCAGCCATAGTTTCGTATGCGAAAATGAGCAGGGCGAGTTAGTGGGGACCTTTTGTTACATCGAGGGAATCGACCCTACTTACCTAAAGATCTATGAAGGCGAATGGCTGAACGATGAACCTTATGCCGTGATCCATCGCATGGCCTCCAACGGTAAGCAAAAGGGGATCTCGACCGAATGTCTAAAATGGGCATTCGCTCATTGCGATAATATCCGTATCGATACACACCGGGATAATATTGTCATGCAAAACTTATTGAAAAAGCATGGCTTCAAGCAATGCGGTATCATTTACATCGCAAATGGTACGGAACGCATCGCTTTCCACAAAATAGTAAACCCAACAAATAAAGAATCATGAAGCATCCTATTGACCTAGAGCATTGGAACCGGAAAGAACATTTCCTGTTTTTCGGTTCTATGGACGACCCTTTCTTTGGGCTGACCACCCAGATAGACGTGACCTCCATCTATAAAGAGGCGAAAGCGGATCATGCCTCTTTTTTCCTCTACTCCTTACATAAGATTATGACAGCCGTTAATGAGGTGAAAGAGTTCCGGTACCGGATCATCGACAACATCCCTGTCTGCTTCGACCGAATCCACGTGGGAACAACGATTGGGCGGGAAGACGGAACATTCGGCTTCGGCTTCTTCAAATATACACCGGACAGGCAACTGTTCCTTCAAAACGCACAGAAAGAGATCGAACGTGTGCAAGCTCTCACAGGCCTTTGCAAAGATAGGGAATCAGACCGGCAAGACTTAGTCCGTTTCTCCCCGGTTCCGTGGATCGCCTTCACGGAGATGAAACACGCTTCCTCTTTCCGTACAGGCGATTCCGCTACCCGTATCTCCACCGGAAAGCTGATCGAGCAGAACGGGCATCGGATGCTCCCTATCTCCGTAACGGCTCATCATGGCTTGATGGACGGCAGACATGTGTCTATCCTCTTAGATCGTATAGCGGATAAAGATTGATAAAACAGCGAGACACCCCCGACAGTCAGCCCAGTACTCCCGGCGGGAGTACCCCAGTACCACGTAGGAAGTACTTCGGTACTTTCATCAAAGTATTCCAGTACTCCTTACGAAGTACTGGGGCAAGTCTATAGGCTATCCAATCGGGCTTATTTACGTACCCGCAAGAAACGTTTGGTCAGGTACCTGCGGACAGGCTCGTCGTATATCCTCAAACTGATATAAGCCAGCGCAATACTTCCGAGAACCAAGGCCAATGCTTCCGGCCACGCCTCGGCAAATGTAAGGTTCTCCTTCTTCACCCACCCAAAATACAAGTATATAAGAGGGTAATGTACCATATACAAAGGATAAGAGATATCTCCCAAGAATTTACAAATACGGGCGGAATGTTTATCGGTTGTCTTCCCGGAAGCCCCCAGATAGACAAGCATAGGGAATATTAGGATCGCGCATACAGAATCATAGATACCGTTCATCCATAAAGCCTCACCGTCACCGACATAGGGCATGGAAAGTAAAACAACGATCGCCAAGCTACAAATCCAAAAAGCACCTTTGACATGAATGGGCTTAAAGACGCGCGACATCAACAATCCCATCGAGAAAGAAAATAACACTCGTAAAAAGCCACCGATCAAATTGTACTCTTCCATCGTCCACCCCACACCTAGGTGCCCCGCACCGGAAAAATTGAATATAGCGAACGAAGCCAATCCGATTCCCGCCAAGACAATAAGTGCCATAAGCGCCTTCGTTGACATCCGACGAATAAACAAGGCATACATAATATTCCCGATATACTCGAAGAACAAAGACCAACTAGGGCCATTTAAAGGAAACATCTCACCATTTCCACGGATCTCAGGCCCGGAACCGGGTACAGCCGGTATCAAAAAAAGGTTGATAAGCAAAGCTAGCATCACCATGGATATAGAGACATGCGTACCATCCCACTTCTCACACCCTTGTATACAAAACGCGATAACTCCCAAAACGGCTCCAAGGACAACCATCGGATGCAAACGGATCAACCGACGTTTGATAAAATCCTTTGTCGTCATGGTTTTCCACCGGTCGTCATAAGCATAACCAATCACGAACCCGGACAGGATAAAGAAGAAATCAACGGCTAAATAACCGTGATTAAATTGTTGATCAATGGGACTCGTAGCAAAGGCTTCGAATACATGATAAAATATAACCATTAACGCTGCGACACCTCTCAATCCATCAAGAAGGTCATAATGAGGTTTTGTGTCCGCAAATGCGGCCGCTGAGATTTTTGAGTTTGACATTAATTGTTTGAGCTTATTTTTGATACTACTATTACTCCTAATTTCCGCAAAAATACAAAAAGGCCCCATCTTTCACGTTATTAGACAGTTCTTTTTTCATTAGTTACACATAAATAAGGTCGCAAAATACGAAGTCCCCAGCAAAGCTTACGCCTGCCGGAGACTTGTTTCTTTATCCGTACTCCATCCTCACGGAGGTACTTACGGACCTCTTAATTTATTACTTTAGTATTAATATTAATCCAACTCCCGCCTGTTCATCCGTCACGGATTACTTGGGATCGAAACCCTCACGGGAATTGTTGATTATCTTATTTCATTATTCCTTTATTGAATATCCTTATTTTACAGCTACTTTCACGGTCTCGTTACCTACCGTTACGAATACTACACCAGCAGGAGCGGCGATAGTAGCGTTGTCGGAAGTAAGAACTGTCTCAGCAACTGTCTGGCCTAATACAGTACGAACGTAAGCAGTCTCGCCTGCGGCACCTTGGATAGTTACGACACCGTTACCGGCTACAACTACGATAGAAGATTCTTTTGCGTCGATAGATTCGTTGGCTGTCGGAACCTCTGTGCCAAGCGTGAAGACCATTGCCTTTTCTGGATTTGTTGTTAAACCTAACATACCATTCAAAGCATATACATAAGCTGTCTTATAAACATCACCCTCTTTGACCTTTCTTTGAGAAGAAACGAAATATTCATCATCTCCCTCCGCAAGTGTGATATTAAACTTGAACGCATCCAATCGATCTGTTGATTTCACGCTCTTGTCATCGTTAAGCTCCTTAACAACCTTAACGGTCTCACCTTTCACGGTAGTAGTGATTGTATCAACCCCCGTAAGGATAGCCGGGCGGAAGATAACCTTCGTCTCAGACTTGCCTGAACCTTCCAAATAATATTTCTCGTCCGTATATTCCTGAGCAGAACCTTCCACGAAATAATGCAAAGAATCTGTCGGATTGAACATGAACATTCTTTCAGCCGGTTTTTCTTCACCTTCAGCCACCTCAATACCCTTAGAGATATAGAATGACGGAGTCTTAGCCTTGCTATCCGCTGTATCCAACCAGAAGATCATGCTTTCAGCGGACAAGATGCCCTCGTTGAAGCCATTCTTATTCAACTGATAATTGATAGAACCTAACATATTGTCGAAAGAAGCGTGACGAGGTTTAGCGGCCAATGACGGGTTGAACGGATTAGCGTCCAAAACCTCAACGTTAGCGTAAGTCTTATTAATATCATCAGCAGATTGGTAACGATTGGCCGCATAAGTAATAGCCATAGAAGTAGTATTTACGCTAGCCATTTTTGCACTACTACCAGTTGAGCCATCATAGCTAAGCTTACCGTCTGTTACAGCGCTCACCGCAACTAAAGAATAAGCGCCAGCGGCATTCTTAACAACAGCGAACTCTGTAGCGGCATCAGCAGCCTTATCTCTAGATGCGGCAGCGCCAAGATATTTAGCATCATCACCTTTGGCTTCCGTATAGCGTAAAACATAAGTCGGAACAACCAATGTATCGCCATCAGCCTTCATGACAACCTCTCCCTTATCATTCAAATAAGCGAAAGCATTTGTGCTTATCACATAATCCTCAACACCTTGCAGAGATTTAGTAGAATGATCTTTCGCTCCCTTTATTCTTTCCGGATAAAGAACAATTAAATTCTCCTCTTTGGTTGAAGCCTTCATTGTTTTAGTAGCATTGTCATCAATAGCGTAAAGAGCTTTCTCTCCAAATAACGCGTCCTTACCATTGAATGTCATCTTAAAGCCTTCTGCGATCTGAGTATCCGTGAATACCTTATATCCGTCCGTACGAGTCGTAGCGATCGTGTTGAACTTAACGGAAGTATTGTTTGCTAAAGCTAACGCTGTTGTTACACCCTTATTTGCGGCGATTGTTACATCAGTGCCGTTGTACTTAGCGTTAACTACCTTATAGCCACCTTCAGCGCCATTAGGTTGTAAACGTAATACTAAATCATCACCAGTCTCACGGTTTGTCAATGTAAATTCATATTTGCCGTTGAAGCCAGAAACGATCCATTGTGATACCGGCATAGTGAAATCTACGCTATTATAAGCGGCGACACTTAAGCTTGAACCATCAGCAGGATCTATTGTCAAATACTTATGGTACTCAGTTTGTGAATCAGCCTCATCATTCTCACTCTTGGTTGAGCTAGTGAAGTAGATATTAACCACATTCTCAATGTTCTTCTTCAACAATACTGAAGCGTCAAGGTAAGAGTTTTCACCTAGTTGAGGATGGATAGCGGAATATTTCGTTCCTGACATTAGAACAGAAGTAACATAAGTTTTCGTATCAGAAACAGATGGCTTAACAGCAGCTACGTAAACCTTCGTCGCGGCTGTTGTTTGATCTTTTTTCTTATAATCAACAGTCAACGTCAATTTACCATCCTCATTCAATACGTCTTTCGCCGTAATCGTAAAGTTTGCGTTAGAGCAAGAGTCAGCGTTGGCCGTAGCAACCGATCCCTTCATCCAATACAAAGCATATCCCTCATTGTCTTGCTTACCATTGATGTCATAACGATTAGAGGGATCTAAAGCTAAGAATGTAATTTCTTGAGCCGCTGTCAAGATTGCGTCATTATCTGGAGTCTCTGCATTTACCGCACTAACAAATGCCTTAACTTTCTTCGAATCACCTTTCACGAAATAAGTACCGGCAGCCAACTTATTCTCATCAGAAGGTTGAGTTGCCACAACCTCATCCGTAAATGATACGGGAACAACCTTATCAAACAAATTTCCAACCAGTTCATTCGTTGTATAATCGAATGACAATGTTGTGCCATTTGAATTATAGTCATTCAAATAAGCGGCATCAATACCCTCTGAGCAAGAGAATGCTTTCAAGCCATTCTTTACTTCTTTTGTAGGTACAGTTACTGTATACAAACCTGAGAATTTCAACTTGCCCTCTGATACAGCGAACTTAGCATTCAACTCAGAAAGATTGTTGCCGGTAGCGGCAGTCAACGCATTACCGTCTTTATCGGTAACTACCTGATAAGCCACACCACCAACATTAGCCCACAACTCAAAAGAGTTAGATGAATAATTACGGATAGTAAATACGACTCCTGTAGTCACATCACCGTTAGCATCACCAAAAGAAATAACCTTCTTTTTGTCCTTCGTCGTAAGAACATCTGTAACCTTCAACAACGTATTCTCAGACGCACCTAGATAAAAGCTCATTCCATTAGCAAGAGCCGTCTTATTCTCGCTATAGGAAATTACGGTCTTAGTCGTAAGATCAGTAGCGGCATACGCAGCATTAAAAGCAGGTCCACCTAGCAGTAAACCAGCTGTTAACAAGGTAAAAATCCTTTTGTTCATAAATTCAAAATTTAATATTAATAATAGTGTTAATTAAAGTCCATCCCGTCGTTTAGCACCCTTGTTTTACCCGAAAACGACTAGTCTAAACGATCGTCTAGATCTTGCGTTTTTTAAGGGGGTAAAAAGAATGGTTCGTGAAAGGAATCGGCAGTTTCGTAACGGATAGCCTATTTGATTGATAAGAAAGAGGATAAGGGGTAAAAAAAATAGCTCAGAAGGGTTGCAAGTATCGAAGAAACGCGTACCTTTGCAAATGACTAAAAGAATCGATCGTTTAAACTAGTCGTTTATATCCCATAAAAGATTGTCAAGCATCAAGGTTTTTAACTATATATAATGTACAGGCGTACATTAAAATAATGTAAACCTATCAAAGCATAAGATCTGAATCAAGCTTCCTCTTTGACACAAAAGTACTGATAGTACCGCTAGCTTCGGGTTATAGGTATTTTATAGGTTCACCCGATAATCATTGGGGGTATCTTCAGGCTCATCTATATTTCAGCCGGCAGCCTAAGACAAGTCGACCTACAGAAATATAGAAGTCGGCCAACAGATGAGATCATGGGATAACCATTGCCATATAAATCGCTGTCTTATATCCTGTTAATCAACAGGCCAACTCACTTGAGAAAGGTTTCCCAAGTGAATAACTAACCACTTCCAGACTCGTAAGCTTACAGCTACCCCCAGCCGTAAGTTATTCACCTGACAAGGCATAAATTATACATTAAGCGTCTCTCCCCCGATGGTTATCGGGAAATGGCAGAGGAACTATAGATACAAGTGGCCCATTTGTCTTTTTGACAACTTGTAATCTGAAGTCCCGGAGAAACGATTATTCCGTACCCAAGTGCGTCTCGCTTCCAAATTCGAGAGAAAAAAACAGCAATTCTCTGTTTGATAGCTATTTGCTAAAAAACGGCCTTTCGTTCCAGCCGAAATAATTCACCCTAGTTCATGTTTTACGGTCGTTAGGCGGTAATAATGCCCAACGCTACCGTATGTGAGGGCCGATGCCTATATATGTGTAGGCTTACGCCACTATATGTGTAGCTTGACGCGGCTATATGCGTGGGTTGACACTGCTATATGTGTGAGTTGATACAGCCATATGTGTAGGTTGATACGTATATATTCGTTAAAAAGCGACGCTTATCGTGTTAAAAAGCGGTTGTGGCAGCTTGTTCGCGCTCCCCGTTTACGCTCGTTGGCTTTTATAGCCAGAGAGCCGTGTCGTGAAAAAGAAGGTATTTCAATCAAAAAGATACCATTCATCGCATTAAGCTGACATCCGAGATTCTTGTTTTATTCCTTTGAATTAAGTCTGTCCCCAATAAATATCGGGTGAGCGTTTACTTGATTAATATTGGTAATATATGAACGATGAATCTGCAGAAAAATATCTTGAGGCAACGATTCGTCAGCAACCACGTCACTGGCTCATAGACAAAAAACGAAACGGCAGACATCTCCGCCGTCCCGCCCAAAAGAGATAGCCTTATCTCTGTTTGTACACATGTCAAGGTTGGTTGTTTACTGATATCAGGGCCTATATAAACCCTGTTTTTCATATCGTGCGTAAACATAAGACTTTTTTTCGACAAAAGAGCTGATTCCTTCTTCTTTTTGGGAATACATGTTCTAAACATGCCACACTACCTCTTGGCTACTAGCGTGAGCTTCTATTATAGAGGAACTATGAAAAAGCATTTTACATCAAAACATAAAGCTAAATCCTTTCTTCTGCGAAGCATTGAACCGTTCAATCTCCAAAGAAAGGGATTTCTTTAACTGATTAGCCATAAATATTAAGAAAGACCTGCGTATGATGCAAATTGCCTTCAGTCGTTTTAAGGATTTTCTGAAAGAACAGTAGCCATTATATGAATGTAACATCAAGCCCGAACTTATTACTAAAGATATGATGGTTCTGTTTGTAGACTATTTGCAATCCCGTAGCGTTGGCGAGGGAGCAAAAAGTATCTATCAGCGTTTCAAGAAAGTGATACGCTATGCCATCGAACACGATGTGATACTGAAAGACCTTACATATAAGAATGTAGACTACTCAAACAAGCTATTGAAGTTTGAACAGAATAAGACCAAAGGGCATTCTTCTGCTAGTGGAGTAGTCATTCCTTTGAATGACGGTTTGGTCTCTATTATTGGTGAACCTCTTGCGGATGGCAACAAAGATGTGCTTATATTTAATCTACCATCCTATGAAAGCTGCTGTAAATCAGTGAAGCGTTGGGTGAAAAGAGCCGGAATAGACAAGCACATAAGCTGGCATTGCGGCCGTCACTCATTTGCAGTGAATATCCTTAACAATGGTGCTAATATTAAAACAGTAGCCAGTTTGCTCGGACATAGCGGGCTGAAACATACGGAGAAGTGCCATTCAAGACACGCTGCAAGCACAAGCAGCACACTCTGTAAACCTTGCACTAACTTCCCGTAACTGGCTTATGGGCTGTTATATCGTGGAATTTGAACAAAACGGAGAAGACCGTGCAGCCTATGGTGAGCAACTCTTGAAGAAGCTGGAAAAACGACTGAATACCAAAGGGCTTAACGAACGTAGATTCCGGGATTTCAGACGTTTATATCTTGTGTATCCACAGTTGAAAGATGAGGTTCTTCACTACGTTATGTCAGGTTCGAAAATTCGGCACACACCGTCTGCCGAATTCATTGCACCAATTCGGCACACACCATCCGCCAAATTGCAACTAACTGATAGACAAAACAATGCATTGACGCTATCACCTAAAAAGGTCTTTAACAAGTTACCCTATTCTCATTTAAAAAGTATATCTCAATTAGACAATCCGACTAAACGTGCTTTTTATGAATTCGAAGCAATTAGGGGATGCTGGTCTTTTAGAGAACTGGAACGTCAAATCAACTCATTATATTATGAGCGTAGCGGACTATCCAAAAACAAAGAAGCACTTTCAGCATTAGTACAACAACAAACCACACAACTACAGCCTGCGGATGTAATAAATACTCCCTTGACCTTAGAGTTCTTAGGGTTAAATGAACGGGCATTAGTTACAGAGAATGATTTAGAGCAAGCCATCCTTGATAATTTACAAAAGTTCCTTCTGGAAATGGGACACGGCTTCTGCTTTGAAGCTCGCCAAAAACGCATACTGATAGATGAAGATTACTTCTTTGCTGACCTCGTTTTCTATCACCGCATATTGAAATGCCATGTCATAGTGGATTTAAAAATTGACAAATTCCACCATGAATATGCATCCCAACTGAATATGTATCTAAACTACTTCAAAGCAGAAGTAATGCAGCCCGATGATAATCCACCAATCGGTATTTTGCTTTGTACTGAAAAAGGAGATACTTTAGTTCGTTATGCCACAGCAGGATTAGACCCAAATATTTTTGTACAAAAGTATAAAATCCAGTTGCCCAGTGAGGAAGAATTCAAGAGATTTCTTTCAAAGGAGATAGGCTAACAACTTTCAATAAAAACAAAGGTTTAGTTCATTTTAGATATACAAGAGAAATGGACTAAACTTAATCTGTAACCTTTTCATTATAAAACCTCAAAAATTCCATTTCACCCACCTGCTTTAAAAATTTCTGATTTTCAATAAAGTCTTGTCCATACTTTAACCAACGTTTTGTAAAACCTTTGAACTTAGTACAAGGAAATAGATGACATTGGTAGCAGTGTGTTATTCCTTTCTCAACGCAACACAGGTAAAATGTTCTACATTTTTCACAGCGGGTTTTGTTTTCCTCTGCTCCCTGACAAATTTTTTCATCTCGTGTGTAGCTTGGACAACCGCCACAGAACACACCACAAGCAGGAATACGACCATGATATGGTTTTATTACAGATAAGGTTTTTGCCATCCAAAAATTAGTCAAATTCAATTTATTTGCCTGTCGTTTTTGTTCCTTCTTCACCACGTATTTTTGCTTCTCAAAGAATGGACGAGCAGTTAGACTCACTTCTGATGTGATTTGTATAATACCTTTTGTAATAGCATATCGTTCTATTTCTTCCAAAAGCATAGTTGCAATGCCTTTGCCTTGAAAGTCTGCGTGAATGAACATAGAGTACAGATAGCCTTGCGGCGTAATGGATGAAAAACCTACAATCTGAGACAGTTGATTAACAGCCACAATAAAATAGTGAGTCTTTATCATTTCCTCTATATTGGAAAGATCATCTCCGCATGATGCCCAATCTTCAACTTCATCCTGTGAATAATCACGCCTGTTTACTACAAGCACGGTATTCTTATACAAATCTCTCAGTTCAGCACTATCAGATTGTTGCGCTATTCTGATTTTAAAGTCCATTTTCATCTTTGGTTTTGTATCTTTTCGTATAATACCTTATTATCATTAAGGGTTAAAACATATATCTGTTTTTCCGAATTTTCGTTGTATCCATCTTTGGCAATGGGGATCGTAAGTCTGCCTGTACCACAGCACAGTTCAAGTATTTCAGCCTCCTTATTTTTCGGTAGCCACTTTTTGTAGAATTGCAAATCAGATAGAAAGGTATTTAATCCATCATATATATTTGCATCATAAATCAACTCACCAACCTTGTAACCTATATTCATTTATATTCTCCAATATTCATTGTTTCATGTTTATATACCAAACTTATTTCTATTCTCTTTCGTGTCCGGATGGGATAGTGCGTTTATGTCAGCCCTACTGATACATTCATTAAATTGCAAGGCAATAATTCGGGGGTCTATCATTATCTCTTCTTTGCTATATTTATCATTATTACCCCATTCGGTTTTAAGCTGCGCATAAATTATATCATCTACCCAATCCCCACGCAAATAATAGCTCTCCTTAAAGTGAGCTTCCTTTCTGAACCCCAATCGCTCTATTAACTGGATAGAAGCTGTATTTCTCGGATCGACTGAGGCTATAATCCGATGTTTATCGAGCGTTCCAAAAAGATAATCAACTATTGCTTTCAATGCTTCTGTAGCATAACCTTTTTTCTGATAATCTTTATGTAGTGTACATCCAAGTTCAGCCTGCATATTGTTGTGATTGGTAAAGCTAATTCCCATATCACCAATTAACCTGTTTTCATCTGCAAGAATAATGGTAAACTGAAAACATATATTGGCAATATCCATTGTCGCCGGCATATTGCTAATATAATCACGGACTTCTTCAACTGAATCAGGAAACCATCCCTGATACTTATTTTCCGCAAAGTCAGAACGGTAAGAAAAAATGCTTTCTGCATCTTCCGGTTCAGCAAGCCGTATGATTAATCTTTCTGTTTTAATGGGATATTTCACCTTGTTGTTTATAAATTCATGAGTTGAGCAAAGATACAAAAATTGTCTAGCCGTGGATAGTCCTGCCGAATAATTACATACAAAAAAAGCTTGACTGATTACTCAATCAAGCTTTTCAACTTCAGTACCCAGACCCGGTACAAGCCATAGAAATCATAGGAAAATAAAAGAATTTATCTTCCTTATTATCAACTATTTGAATATTTCCTATTTTCTCTATTTTTGCCATATTTTGCCCATTTTCCGTTATTCAGTACACTTTTAGTACACTTTGAAATATCATTTTCTTTTGTACCTTTGCAATATTGGAAAACAAAAGAAAATCAACTATTTAGCGTAATCACCCGGTTATGGTACCTAAATCGGGATAAAACCTCTAAACAATGGCAAAGTTAGAAAATAAAACGAAAGAAAACCCCAAGTTAGAGCAAAATAAGCTCTCGGATGGTAGAATCAGCCTTTACTTAGAGTATTATTTAGGTAGAGAGGAAAAGCCCGTATTAGATGAAAACGGCAATCAAGTGTACTATGATAGTGGAAAGATGCAAGGTAAGCCCAAGTTTGCAGTAAAGCATAACAGGCGAAAAGAAAACCTTAGTCTGTATCTGATAGATAAGCCCCGTACCCCTGCGGAACGCCAGCAGAACAAAGAAACATTGGAGCTTGCCACAAAGATACGTGCGGAGCGTGAGCAGGAATTTAAAGAAAGTATGTTGGGCTATCGGTTGAAAAAAGATAGAACGGTCAATTTCTTAGACTATTTCCAAGCCTATATCAACAGTTATACCAAGAAAGATATTCGCATGGTACAAATTGCGCTTAGCCGTTTTAAGGACTTCTTAAAAGAGCAATACCCCATGAATGAGTTTAGTATCAAACCGGAACTTATCACCAAAGAAATGATGGAGCAGTTTGTAGCCTATTTGCAATCCCGAAGTGTGGGTGAAGGTGCTAAAAGCATTTACCAGCGTTTCAAGAAAGTTATTCGATATGCGATTGACCACGATGTAATGTTGAAAGACCCATGTAAAAGTGTTACCTGTAAAGTGGATAGCCAAATGCTTCGAAAAGATGTTCTTTCTCCCGAAGAAATACAAAAGTTGGCGGCTTGCCATTATGACAACGAGAACCCGAATGTCAGACGGGCTTTTATCTTCTGTTTATACAGTGGTTTGCGTTTCTGTGATGTAAAAGACCTTACCTATAAGAATGTGGATTACGCTAATCGGTTATTGAAATTTGAACAAAGCAAGACAAAGGGACATTCTGCCAGTAGTGGTGTGGTTATTCCCCTGAATGATGGTCTATTGTCTATCATTGGTGAAGCCCCGGCAGATAAAAACTGTTTGATATTCGATTTACCTACTTACGAAAGTTGCTGTAAATCAGTAAAGCGTTGGGTAAAGAGAGCCGGGATAGACAAACATATAAGCTGGCATTGTGCCCGGCATTCGTTTGCCGTGAACATTCTGAACAATGGGGCAAATATCAAAACCGTAGCCAGCCTTTTAGGGCATAGCGGATTGAAGCATACGGAGAAGTACACCCGTGCGGTGGATAAATTGAAAGAGGAAGCAATAAACAGCTTGCCCGAACTAAAGTTTTAACCATAAAAGACTTATCTTTGTAACTATGAACTTTGAAGCATTAGTAAAACATATCAGCACGATACAGAACACGTTGCAGGCACAAGCCGCACATGCTGTAAACCTTGCCCTTACTTCCCGTAACTGGCTTATGGGTTGCTATATTGTAGAATTTGAGCAGAACGGAGAAGACCGTGCCGCCTACGGTGAACAACTGTTGAAGAAGCTGGAACAACGACTGAAAACAAAAGGTCTGAATGAACGTAGATTCAGGGAATTTAGACGGTTGTACCTTGTTTATCCACAACTAAAAGAACCTGTTACACAATACATTGCATCACAAATTCAAATTCGGCAGTCATTGACCGCCGAATTCACTGAACCAATTCGGCGGTTGGTGACCGCCGAATCTGAAAATGGAGTTTGGAAACTATCAACAGAATACCCACAAACCGAAACATGGATGATTCCGGCTGATAGATTATTCAATAGATTATCTTCCACCCATTTAAACACTATATCGGGAATTGAGAACCCGGTAAAACGTGCTTTCTATGAAATGGAAACCATTCGTGGCTGCTGGTCTGTAAAGGAGTTGGAGCGACAAATCGCATCTTTATATTACGAACGTAGCGGACTATCCAAAAACAAAGAAGCCCTCTCCGCTTTAGTCCAGCAACAAGCAACCTTATTACAACCTAAAGATGTTATCAACACCCCTGTTACTTTGGAGTTCTTAGAGTTGAATGAACGTGCATTGGTGACAGAAACTGATTTGGAACAAGCCATTCTTGACAACCTGCAACACTTCCTGTTAGAAATGGGACATGGCTTCTGTTTTGAAGCCCGGCAAAAACGTATCTTGATAGACGAGGATTATTTCTTTGCCGACCTTGTGTTCTATCACCGCATTTTGAAATGCCATGTTATTGTAGAATTGAAGATAGATAAGTTCCGCCATGAGTACGCTTCGCAACTAAATATGTATCTGAACTATTTTAAAGCGGAAGTGATGCAGCCGGATGATAACCCACCTATCGGCATTTTGCTCTGCACCGAAAAGGGAGATACCTTGGTTAAGTATGCCACTGCCGGGTTAGACCCAAATATTTTTGTGCAAAAGTATAGGATAGAACTTCCAACAGAAGAAGAAATAAAAGTATTCATTTCTTCCTCAAACTATGAGAGTTACAAACTTTAAAATTGGCGAAAAGAAAAAAGATTGTTTCTTCTTTCGCCAGCACATATATTTTGCAGGCTACAAAAGTTAGTTTGGTACGTTTTGGATATATATACAAAAGCACAAACTAAACTCACAATAAAGTAGATTAAAAAAAAGAGAAGATGTTTTGATAAAGTCAGGAATCTATTTTCCCTTTTTAAGAGAACAACTCACGAGGTTATTCTATATTTTAATTGCAATTAGTTTATAGTATGGAAGATTTTAACTCACAATATGCCAACCATTCGAAATTAGAACAGCTAAAGCAGTTCATTTTGGAACATGGTACTTATATCGAACTCAAAAAGGGTGAACAATTCACTATTCAAGGCAAAGTGAATCATCGGGGAGCTTATATCGAACACGGCTTATTGAGATATACTCGTGTGGATGAAAAAGGGAATATACATATAGTAGGATATACTTTCTCCGGAGAGTTTACAGGAAGTTTATGCACACTTATAGAGCCTAATCAACCGTCATTAGTAACAATTGAAGCCGTTTGCGATACAAAGATTTGTTATATACCCTATTTAAAAGTAGAGGAATTCTTTGCCACAAATGTAGAAACCATGCAAGTAAAATGTACTCTTATTGAACAATCATACTTATTAATGTATCATAGATTAATAGATATGTACTGCAAGACTACGGCAGAACTGTATCTTGACTTATTGAATAGATGCCCCGATATTCAAGAGTACATTACGTTAAAGGAGATTGCCTCTTTCTTGCAAGTCACACCGGAAACAATCAGTCGCATACGCCGTGGACTGAATAAATAGCTTACGACAATGAAAGATTTTAATTCATACCTCGACAATTTAGACTATTCCCTCGTAAAAGATTTATTTCATGAAAAAGGGAAGCAACGTATATACCACAAAAAAGATTTCTTTATTCGTCAGAATGAAATATCACGTTTTGCCGAATGGGTAGAAAACGGTACATTCCAATATACATATATTGATGGAGAGGGTGAAGAACACATTGTTGGATACGCTTTCACCAACGAGTTTGTATGTGACTATTCTTCTTTAATGAGAAGTGGCTTATCGTTAGTAAATATTCAAGCCATAACAGAGTGTTCTGTATATGAAATATCCCGTCATGACATTATTGAATATTGGGAAACGGATATGAAAACTCAACGATTCGGAAGGCATGTGGCAGAGAGTCTATTTGAAATGGTATATGAACGATTACTTGATTCATATTGTACGCCTGAAATACGATACAGGAACTTGATGGAACGTTGTCCTAACTTGAAAGAAGTAGTTCCTTTGAAAAGCATCGCTTCATTCTTAGGGGTTACACCGGAAACCATTAGCCGCATACGCCGCAAGTTAGAGATATAACTCACCTTTTAACAATTGTTATATTGGGGTCTTGATAATTGTCAAGACCTTTTTCCTCCACCTTTCATTACTTTGCACACATTGATTAAAAACTATTAGTATGATACGGAAATTAATGAAAGAAGAATATAAAAATGCTATAAACTTATCCTATCAAGTATGTATAGAGTGTGGCATTAACGATTTTACGGAAGAAGGGATTGAAACCTTTAAAAGTTTCGTGTATGACACATCGTTGATGAATACGCTTGACATATATGGGGCTTTTGACAATCATTTATTGATAGGAATAATCGGTGTACATCGGGAAAGGCAACATATATCCCTCTTCTTTGTCTTGCCACACTATCATCGGCAAGGAATAGGAAAATCGTTATTTGACTATATGATGAGCAATTGTAATTTTACTTATATAACAGTTAATTCTTCAACCTATGCAGAAACTTTTTATACATCTTTAGGCTTCAAAAAAGTGGGTAAAAAAGAGATTAATAAAGGTATTGTTAGTATCCCTATGAAGAGAAATATATAATTATTGTCAATCACTTAAAATAGAGATAAGATGAAAAAGAAAATTACTTTATGTATGGTGCTTTCCACATTCATTATTTGCGCCATGTTATGTCTGACAAATTGTAGTAACGATGATGCCCCTACTTCTGTCTTCACCCCCGAAGCCCTGAAGCAAACTACTTGGCAAGCGCAAATGACCGTGTACAATATCGAAGATGAGATAGACTACACAAAACAATCCATTCTTCAGTTTACTAACGAATCAGAAGGCATTTATACAAGGACGAACGAAGAAGACGGATATATGTGGAACACAGATTTTACTTATCAAGTAAATGGAAAAATCATCACGTTCGACAACATAGCAGGTCCGTGGACAGTGATGGAATACACAGGAACACATCTCGTAATGGAAGCCTATAATCCCAATAAGATGGTGTGGACGTTGGAGAAGATGTATTAACCTAAAAATAGCGGATATGAAGATTTCAACAATTCTCTTTTTCTGCCTACTAATGACAGCTTGTATGCAGACAAAATCCTTTCACCGGACAAACGGCTGGTACTACGTAACATCACAGACTACAGACAGCCTTTCACAAACACCTTTCCTTACTGTTATGGATTTCGATTCTTTACGTTTGGAAACTGATGCTTTTGGACACTCGGTCATTACCGGTGTCTTCCTCCAAGATAAATTGCCTATATGGAGAGAAGCCACAACAAAGAGTGTAGGAAAGTACATCGCTTTCGTTTTCAATGACACGGTGATAACTGCTCCTCAGGTTAATAGCCCCATAGAAAGCGGATGTTTCCAAATTTCCAATCCGCATGGATATGATTTGGAACGTATCTTTAGGGAACTACAAAAAGAAATTGATATATCAAGGTTTGGAAATTAAATGTTAACTGGAAAATGGGAACATTAGGTTGCATAAATGATATGCTACAACGGGACAAAGAGAACCGTGAGCTTCGCAAGTTGAATAGAGACAGGATGAAAGAACATCACAAATATCTTGTAGGCAAAGGTAAAAATGCTGATTTATCCAATGTTTCCATTGAAAAGATAGAAGAAATCCGTAAAAAAACCATAGAAAAGGAGCAATCAGACCAAATATATATGTTTAGGATATATATATTTCTTACAATATGCCTTTTAGTGCTATTTTTATTGGGATTACTTTGCTATAAACTATTTTTCTAAATTCCCCCAAAACAACAACTTGCGGATTACAATATTATGAATTGAAATAAGCCTTTTCCTAAGTCTCGCTAAGGCTTATTTTTTATATGAATACATACATGAATCTAATTTTAGAACAGCGATTTTTCCGCTTATTGTCGGAATATTCACAACGTAAAGTTTCTGCATCGGAGTTTACAGAAGCTATTGAGGAATTGGCTACGCATGTAGCCGATTTTGGTATCAACGAACAGGATTACAGTATTTTACTTCGCTATTTTTCCTTTGGTTTACACCGTCTTAAATCGTATCGTGTACGGTTTGAGCAAGAAAAAAATGCCCTATTTGCATTTAATTGATGAAGCGATAGGACTTTTGAACACTGAAATACGCCTTATTGAATGGCGCATCAAATACCCGGAACAACTACAGCAACGCATCAATAAACAGCCCCTTTCCCCTCTCTACCTCGCCGACAAAACAACCCTTATCAATATCATGGAAGTGGTAAGCGGCTTATTCCTCTCCAAAGACATCGTTTATCAGAACGGTAAACCTGCCTATTTAGTGGACTTATCCAAAGGTTTTGAATGGTTGTTTAACATTAAGATAAGCGACTGCCACCAAAAACATGAGGACGTGATAAAACGGAAGCCGGGCAAACTCACCGAATTTCTTAATGGACTGGCAAACCTAATCAAAAATGAACATGATAAGAAAGGATATAGATAATCAGCAACTTATGATTTATTTATAGGGGACTCCATTAGTTCTCCTGTAATTTCTTTGTATCCGTTTTTAGAACTTTGCTTCATCAATCGATTGACAAACAAAATGTATAATCTGAAAAATGAAGCAATTATGTATATAGACAATGACGAATTTGGTGGATGGATGCAGAAGCTGTATGCCAAACTGGAAGAACTCTGCAAAGATGTACGGGTACTACGCAATGCAGACAGGGTACTGCCCGAAGATGATAACCTATTGGATAATCAAGACTTGTGCCTGCTGTTCAAAGTAAGCATCAAAACCCTGCAACGCTACCGGGCTATCGGTGCGTTGCCATACTTCACTATCAGCGGAAAAGTGTATTACAAGGCTTCCGATGTCCGGGAGTTCATCAAGGAAAGGTTCAGCGTCACCACGCTACGCCAGTTCGAGAAAGAACACTGTACGAAGAAAAAGAAGTGAATCTGAAAAGCCGGAACGGTGAATGTGCTTCATCCATCCCGGCTTTCCCCGTTTATGGCTTACCCAGCTTATCAGCTTCTTTCTTTAGCTGTTCGGCTTGCTCGTTCAACAGCCTTGCACGTTCCAGTGCTTCCGCCTGCTTTTGGATGCGGTATTCAAAATCCATCACTGAATCGGTCAGACTTCGGATAAAGCCGTTATCCCGTTGCCATTTGAACTTGTTTTCCAGTATATCAAAAGTTTCCCCGTCTGCCTGTCCTTGCATCAGCAAATAGCGGTATTTCATATCGTTGTCCTGTAACTGCTGCATACGTTCAGCCAAACGGATATTCAAGAATATGGAAACGGAACAGATAACCAGCACTGCCGAAAAAAGGAACAATCCCGGACGAATCCAAGAAGCGACCTTGTTGCAAATCCGTTGATAGAGCGGTAAGGGTATAGCTTCCTCTTTATCCGTCTTGCAAGAGCCCAAAGCATCAAGCATTACCTTGAAACAACGGTAGGTTTCCAATACTATTTTCTTGGTGTCCTCGATATGTTTCTGCTGACCTTGCATCCTATTCCTTATCTCGTCAAGCTGGCTTCGGATAGCCTGCAAATCCTTTTCGGGAACAGCCGGGTTACTGTGCAATTCCGACAATGCCTGTTCGATTGCGTTCAGTCTTTCAAGAGTTTCCTCCCGACTGGCTGGCGTTACCTGTGCTTCCTGCTTCTCTTTCAATTCAGTAACCATTGAGAGAAGCCCCTCTAAAATCAAATTTTTCTCCATGTGTTTACAAATTAAGTTGTTTTTTCTTTTTCTTCTTCTTTCTTAAATTCAAGTTTGGTTCTTCATCCGCAGGGGGTGATGAAGCGGTGAACAGACCGAGTGAGCCAGTTATCAACGGACTGTCAGTCTTTCCCTGTGTCGGCAATGGCTCCCGAACGGGTGTAAAAGCTGTCTGCCGTTGATTTCCGACCGTATTCAGTCCTGCATCCCCGAAACATTTATCCAGTTTGGAGAAACTAAAATTGCGGTCTATCTCCGAACCCTTGAACGTGTATTCGCCTTTGGAAAAGGAAACGCCCTGTATCTCGCCCGTCTGCCCCTTGTACTTGAACCGGACAGTAATACCCTTTTCCGCTAACCGCTCCTGTAACTGCCGCCAGTTCTTGAACTTCCCGATTTCGTTCTTTACAGCCGTGTAAATCTCGTATTTCGACTTGTCCGGCTCTTTCAAGCGGTGCTGCTTTACCTGTTCTTTTCCACCAGCAAAATAAAGCCCGTGTTTGGTTTTCAGCTTCTTGCATACCTGCTCGTTACGGTACATATCGTTCCTGTCCGAAATGGTCTTGCCGTTGTTGTCTATGCGGTTGAACACGATATGCACATGTGGGTGTTCCCGGTCTTGATGGCGCACGATGATATACTGCGTATCGGTGATTTTCATTTCACGCATATACTCCTGCGCAAGCTGTACCATCTTCTCGTCTGTCAATTTGGGTGCATCCACTGCCGAATAACTTAACGCAATATGTCCGACAGGCTTCTTCAAATCGGGATTCATCCCGGTCTGCATACAGAAGCTGCGGATTATATCGCCCCGGCTTTCAGTCAGAACCCCGTCCGCATGAAGCAAAACCGCCTGCTCCTTACCAAGCACATAGTTCACACAGCCCTTAAACCCGCTTCCCTTTTTTATTTTTCCAATCATCCGACAACTGATTTATAATTTCGACAATCCTGTTTTTGAGTTTCACCAGTTCCACCGCCACCAGTGCGAAACCTCCGGCATTCGCTCGGTGCGCCAGTTGGTTGATGTTGTTGGCTTCCCCTGCCAGCTTGCGGATGGTGTCCGCATCCTGCCTATTCAGCCGGGGTATGACCTCTGCCGAAACAACCGCCTGCCGGACATACTCACTGACACGCAACCCGGCTTCCCCGGCTCGCTTCCTGATGGCATAATACTGCAACTCGGTCAGCTTCGTGCTGACTACCCGTTGCTGCTTCTCTATCCGTTTCTTTGCCGGACGTCCCCCCGGCTTATCCTTTATATTCGTCATAGGTTTTTACATTTAAATGGTATCTTAAAAATTGCGACCAACGGGAGAAATTTTCTTTGCTGTCAAGCAAAGCAAGGTAGTTTCGGTTTACCGAAACATAACCTTGCTCTCCAAATTAAACCGCCTGTCGCTGGTAATCCTGCCGGACTAAATGCCCCTGCCCCTTTTCTGTCTTGGGGCGGCACGTTGTCCGGTTTCCTGCTTTATCTCCTGCGCTTGGCTGGTGCTGTTCTTCTGTTCCTGCTTCCTGCCGCACAGGTAATCGTTCAAGTCCGAATACCCCCTGTAATTGCCCGAGAAGTCACGCACACGGTAGGAGTATTCCAATTCGATAGCCCGTGTCGCTTCATATCCTGCCTTGTCATTGTCAAGCATACAGTGGATGCGTTCATACGGGTACAGCACGTCAATAGCTTTCGGCACATTGACAGTAGAGTTGAGTATGACATAATCCTGCCTGTCAAGGTCGGGCATGGTCGGGCAGTTCTTCATCCGGAGCGTGAGGAAAGAAAGATAGTCCATAAAACCCTCGAATACCAAACACTTCTCTCTCGGCTCTCCCTGCTGCCGTATATGGGTGATGTCTTTCGGGGCGATGCAGCCTTTGAAAAAGGAATTGCGAACCTCGTAACCTCCTGCTATGTTCGGGAAACCGATAGCAAAGAACGGTCTGCCGTTATTGGTAAAATGGAGTTCCTTACATTCTCTTTTTGCCAGTTCGATATTGATACCCCGTCCCTCCAAGTAACGGAGCAATGCCGGATGGGTCAAGTCACGGACTTCCAAATGTTGGAAACTCGGTTCTGTCCTACGCTGGGGAAAAGAAAAACTGACCGGGCGGACGTGCGGTGTCTGTTCCGCTATCCGGTTTAACAGGTATGGCAGGCTGTCGGAGCAATAGAGTTCCTTTGCCAGTGCGATGATGTTGCCGCCCTTGCCTGCGCCAAAGTCATACCAAAGGTTGCGGTCAGTGTTCACCTTGAAAGACGGTTCGTGTTCCTCCCTTAACGGTGATTTGTACCATAAGCCGTTACCCTGCTGCTTGACAGGAGAGTAACCTAAACTATGCAGATAGTCTGCGATGGGTATTTGTTTCACATCTTCGATGTTCATAACATTTTCTTTTTTGGGGATTAAAAAATAGTTGAAAAGTGCGCCAGTCCTGTTTAGTCCGTTATATATATACCCGTACCATACTAAACCTGCCTGTTCCGATACAGGGAAATAGTAAGTCCGTTCCTCTTATATATACACCCGGACTAAACCAAACTGACTTTTAATAATGGAAATCGGGATTATAGCGGTAGCCCTTGCCCTCTTTCACAATCATGCGCTTGTTCACAAGGAACTTGTTCAAATCCACATGGATATTGCGTCCACGCTTGTAGCCGATACTTGCATAACCCTGTTTCAAGGTCTTTAGGACATTCTCGTAACCATATATGACCTGTTTGCCAAAACCGTTTTCCAAAGCTGTCCTGTGCTGTTGCTCCGTCAGTTCTGCCAGTGGAAAGCCCCTGTCTTGGCTGGGTTGCTTGAATACATAACCGTCCACGGCTTCGGGCAATGCGCTGTCGTTGATACGGAATGCGAACGGGTCAAACTCCCGGTCACGTATGTGCATCGCCTTTACCTCGCTTATGTTGCCGTCCTGCGTACTTTTGGTAATTTGCAGGACGGTTTCAGCCTTATTGTTCAGTTCCGTACCGATATGCCCCCTTGTGTTGTCATCCCCCTTGTTCAAATGCAGTACGGTATGGATATGCAGGTTATATCCGCTTGACCAGCGCATCAAGAGGTTGATTAGGTCAGTCGATTCGCTGGGGCTGTTGATGTCATACATCAAGTCACGGATTCCGTCAATGATGAGCAACCCCACATCGGGCATATTTTCAAGCATATAACCGATAATCTGTTTCCGCTTATCGGGTGTCTGCTCCCTTAGCACGATGAAAACAAAATCGTCCCTGTCCTTGTCGGTAGGCAGTCCGGCAAGCCGCAAAATACGCTCCATGACCTTGTGGCAATGGTATTTGCTCTGCTCGGTATCTACATAGAGGATTTTCCGTTTGTTCGGTGGCAGGTATGCCGAATACTTCAATACCTCGTCATTCTTCAACGCTGCCGCAACGATAGCGGAAATGTTGAATGTCTTTTTGCTCTTGGCTTTACCCGTGGATGCACTGAAATTACCCAACGTGCCAATGGTAGAGCCGTTCACCCAGAGTATTTCGGGCGGCACTTCGTAAGTGTCCGTCACCTTTAGATGAATGGTTTTCCAAAGGGCTGCGAAATCCTCTTTCTGCATGGTGATGTCCTGCCCGGCTTCTGTCGCTTTTCTATTTTCCATAGCCGTTATTTCTTTAGAGGACGGTTAAGGATATACTTCTGCGCTTCCTGCTCTATCTGCGCCTGCGTCTTGACCGGGTTCTGACGCAACCATGCTTCCAACTCCGCTTTCTCAAAATAAAGCATTTTGCCCTGCGGCTTGTAATGGGGTATCAAGTTACCCGAAGTCAGCTTGTACAGGTAACTTTTAGAAAGGTTCAAGAACTTGCTCGCTTCATCGAAGCTAAGCACGTTCTTTGAAAGGAACAACATCTTTTCGAGTTCGGAAACTCTTAACTCTAAATTTTTTTCCATATTGTTTAGGAATTTAGGTGAAACAATATGAAGGTGCGCACCCTCGTTTTTTTGTTAACGGGGGCAAAGTTAAGAGCTTGAAAATGAAGTCTAATTGACCTTTGTTTGAGCGTTCAATCTATGCTCAACCTTTTTGCAGTTGTTTGATGTATTTGTCTATGATTTCATATCCTTTCGGATAGATGTTTTTCGCTTGGTCTGTCGCACTCGACAGGTCAGTACGTGTAAGCGGTTCACCTTTTATCTTCTTCAATATCAGTTTATTGTTTGCTATGACAGACTGCCATTCATAAACGATGTAATTATAACAGCTAAGTTGCATCATAAGATAGGCTAACAGACGGGTATTATTAACTTTCAATACCCCATTCAGTTTGCAGTTGAAAAAATCGGTAAGTATTTTGGCACTGACGGTAGTAGTAAACATATTCGCTTCATTCACACAGTCGGTCAGAAGTTTGATTTCATTAGCTTTCAACGTGGACTTGAAAGGATTGCTTTTGCCCACAATCTTGGTTGGATTAGTATCTGCACTTTCCTCTTTCTCTTTTGGCAAGGCTTGCTCTTGGATGGCAACCGCATCTGTATGGTAATTGCTTTCCTGTTCTTGCAGATAGCGCAAATATTTGGAAAGCACGACAAGATTAACGATAATGGACAAATAAGGAAGCCGCCCATCATAACAGGACGGTTCATGCAAATATGCATCCATATCAAAATCAGAGCAGCGGAAACCGATATACTTTTTTCTTTCATCAGAATTCAAGTCCTCAAAATAACCACTTTCCCACAAAAAATCGGGAATATCCATGTCCAATACAATGTTACGCACGACACGGTATTTTTGTTGGATGGCTACAATATTTTCAGTCACACGGAAAATTTCTTGTCGCAAATAATCCTTTAGCTGGGCTTGCGTCAAATATTCACGTTTTAAAAATAGTGCATCTACTTTAGTTTTATAGTCATGAGCTATACAACTATCTAATATCTTCTGTATTTCTCTGAAATTGGTTTCTATATGATTTTCCATAATCGTGTGCCTTTAAACGTTCTTACTACAAATATAAGGTAAGAATCTCACTTTTCCCGAAAACATCGGCAATAATAAGGAAGAAAAGATAGGATAAGCGTTAAGAAATTATAAAGATATGGGGAAGAAAACTATTAAAGTACACCTTTTCTTTGTATTCGTCATTCAGTACACATTTAGTACGCCCTATAAAAGCAGAAAACCCTGATAATCAGGTGATTATCAGGGTTTATTCGTACCCAGAGCCGGGATCGAACCGGCATGGAAGTGAATCCACTGGTGTTTGAGACCAGCGCGTCTACCAATTCCGCCATCTGGGCATTTTTGATTAACCTTTTAGCTTTAGCAGTAGGTTTGTTTCTCAAATGCGTTGCAAAGGTACAGCTTTTTTTTAAACCCGCAAGCGTTTGGGTAAAAATTTTCAAATATTTTTTTCACAGTGGGAATATGTATGGGATTGTTTCGCATAGAAAGATTATTTCGTTACATTTGTAAACGTATAATCATAATAACAGCCAATATCATGAAAGATAATTATTGCGTCATCATGGGAGGCGGGATCGGTAGCCGTTTCTGGCCTTTCAGTAGAGAAAGTTACCCAAAGCAATTCCTTGATTTTTTTGGAAGCGGACGGTCTTTACTGCAAATGACATTTGATCGCTTCGCAAAAATCATCCCTACTGAAAATATATACATCGTTACCAACGAATCTTATGCGGACTTAATCAAGGAGCAGTTGCCGGAATTAGCGGAAGAACAAATACTTTTGGAACCGGCTCGTCGCAATACGGCTCCTTGTATCGCTTATGCGGCTTATCATATTAAGGCATGCAATCCGGAAGCCAATATTGTCGTAGCCCCTTCCGACCATCTGATCTTAAAAGAGGATGTTTTCTTGAGGGACGTTCAAAAGGCGTTGGATTTCGTGAAGAGAAACCGTGCGTTGGTCACTTTGGGCATCAAGCCTAGCCGCCCGGAAACAGGATACGGATATATCCAAAGCAGTGATACGGTAGTAGATGATTTCACCAAGGTGAAGACCTTTACTGAAAAACCGGACCTCGAGTTGGCAAAGGTATTTATGGAAAGTGGAGAATTCTTCTGGAATTCTGGCTTGTTCGTCTGGAACGTGAATACGATCTTGGAAGCGTTCTCTAAATATCTCCCGGATATCAGCAGCCGTTTCGATCTAGGTAAGGATAAATTTAATACCTCGGAAGAAAAAGCGTTCATCCAAGAGAATTTCCCTTATTGCCTAAATATATCCATCGACTACGGTATCATGGAGAAAGCGCACAACGTATATATGCTATGTGTAGATTTCGGTTGGGCTGACCTCGGTAGCTGGGGATCTTTGTTCGACCTAGCGAATAAAGACGAAAATGAGAACGCAGTATTGAAAAATAACGAGGCAATGCTATACGAATGCTCCGGCAATGTGATCGCATTAAATAACCCGAAACGTCTAGCCGTTATCCAAGGGCTAAAAGATTGCATCGTGGCCGAGTCTGGAAACGTATTATTGATTTGTAAGAAGGATGACGAACAACGTATCAAACAATTCGTAGCCGACGCTAAAATCAAATACGGAAAAGAATACAACTAATTAAGAATTGAGAATTGAGAATTATCGGCAAGCGGTATTCATTCTCAATTCTCAATTTTCAACTTCTTAGCAAGATATCGTACAGGATACCACGCAGCTAAAAAGCCTATCGTTAATACCGTCACAAAGACTGTTATTATATCGACCGGGACTACACGTACCGGATAAGCCTCTATAATAAACGCTCCGGCAGCTTCCCCTAGTTTTATAAAGCCAAACTCTTGTTGTAGCAAGCAAAGCACAACCCCGATCAAGACTCCGATCAAAGCTCCAAAACCGGAGATCATCCAGCCTTCAAACAAGAAAATCCGACGGATCAGACTGTCATCAGCCCCCATATTACGCAGTGTGCTCACATCCTCCTGTTTCTCGATCATCAACATGGATAAAGAACCCACCACGTTGAATAAGGCGATCGCCAATATAAAAGTAAGGATCAAGAAGGTCATCCATTTCTCGACTTGCATCATCTTGAAAGAAGCCTCTTGTTGCTCAAAACGGTCTTGCACGATATATTGATCACCTAGGATACGTTGAATCTCTTTCTTTACCGGAGCGATATCCCCGCTATCTTTCACCTTCAATTCCACCGCTGTCACTTCTTTATCATAATTAAATAAAGAACGGGCCAATGACAAAGGCACGATCATATATGAATCATCGTAAACCTGTTGGTCCGTACGAAAGACAGCACCGATATAAGCATATTCCAAATTGAAAGAAGAAGCCGGATTCGCCATGTTCACCTTCTCCTCCCGCTTCGGAGCGTAGATCTCCAGCGGAGAGACAAAGCCTGCGTTTATTCCTAGCGAGAAAGCCAATCCGATCCCCATATTCGCGTAATTCGCCACCTCGTCATTCAGAAGGAACTTTCCATCGATCAAGATACTATCGATCTGCGCCAGTTTCTCATATTGCTCGTCTACACCTTTCAAGGTAGCTACACCCTGACGATCTCGATAACGGACCAAGGCATTGTCCTGCAATACCTCACTAAAACAAACAATGCCGGGCAATTCCCGCACCTTACGTATCTCTTCCGAGGTCGGGTCGAAAACCTTCCCTTTCCGAGGCATGATCTTCAACTCCGGATCAAAATTGCTGAACAGAGAAGAGACCAAATCGTTGAAACCATTATAGACCGACAAGGCGCATACTAAGGCGATCGTGGCGACAACAACCCCGCATACCGATACCATCGATATGATATTTATGGCATTGTGCGACTTCTTCGAAAAGAGATATCGCCGGGCTATATAGAACGGAAGATTCAAGGCTCCTCTGATTACTTATGCAAAAGATTGTCGATATTCTCGATATAATCCAATGAATCGTCTATAAAGAAGCTCAATTCAGGAATCTTACGAACCTGCAAACGAATACGTTGCCCCAAATCAAAACGGATCGCTTTCGTATTGCTCCGTATAGCCTCCAATAGCTCTTGCGATTTATCCGACGGGAAAATGCTTAAATAAGCTCTCGCCACACTTAAATCCGGACTTACACGAACTACGCTGACAGAGACCAATACGCCATGCATTCCTTGCGTCTGCTTCTGAAATATATCACTCAACTCCTTCTGAAGAAGGCGTTCGATCTTTTGTAATCTAGTACTTTCCATACGCTTTATTATTTACTTTTTCCAGATCATCGTCAAGCCGTCACGTAAAGGGAGGATCACCTTCTCTACCCGATCGTCTTGCTTAACCTTTTCATTAAAAACCAGTATTCCCTTCGTTTGTTTATCGGAAGGATGCACTTCTTCTACCACTTTACCGTCCCAAAGCGTATTATCCGCGAGAATCAAGCCGCCCGGACGGACCATCGGGAATACCAAATCATAATACTCGGAATACAGGCGTTTGTCGGCATCGATAAAAACCATATCGAACGTCTCATCCAAACGGGGGATAATCTCCATCGCATCCCCAAAATGGACTTTTATCTTGTCCTTATGTAGCGAGCGGGAAAGATATTTCATGATAAAATCCTCCATCTCGTCATTGATCTCAATCGTATGGATCAACGCCCCCTCTTCCATGCCTTCCGCCATACACAAAGTGGCATAAGACGTATAAGTCCCGATCTCCAAGACTCTTCTCGGACGAATCATCCGGCAAAACATCTTCAATATCCTACCCTGCAAATGCCCGGATAGCATACGCGGACGGAGAAGGTTCACATTGGCGTCGCGATTCAGCGCCGACAGCAAATCCCCTTCTTCATCTATATGAGAAAGAATATACGCATCAATCTCGCCCGTAAACATTCCTCTTACTCTTTAAAAGTAGGCAACTGATATTGCGTGCCGGCATCCAGCACCTTTCCTACGTTGTTAATCTCCAAAAAGCTGGTACCGCCACCTTCGCCGAAGCTACCGCTCAAATACGCTACCATATCGTTGCGAGTGATACGTCCGCTATGGATCAGCTGGTTCAACGCATCATAGAAATATCCCCTACGACTGTCGTTGTACGGCTGATGAACCGCCCATACCCCATAAGAAAGACCCAACATACGCATCACACGAGGATTATAGCATATAGCGAACACAGTAGAGGTTCCGCGGAAAGCGGCCAGATAACGTGCCGTACGACCCGTATAACTATCCGTGATAATCGCCTTCACATGTAATTTAGAAGAAGACTTAACGGCTTGTTTCGCCAAGAAAGAAGTCACGTCTAAATCATTCCCCTCGATCGGCACACGGATATCATTCGCGGAAAGCTTGGTCTTCTCGGCTTCACGAGCCACTTTCGTCATGGTCTGTACCGCCTCGATCGGATATTTTCCATAAGCCGTCTCACCGCTTAACATCAAAGCATCCGTACGATAATAAATAGCGTTGGCGATATCCGTAACCTCGGCACGAGTAGGACGAGGATTATTAATCATGGAATGAAGCATTTGCGTAGCCACGATAACCGGCTTCTTCACCTCCACGCATTTACGGATCAGCATACGCTGGATACCCGGGATCTTCTCGGCCGGAACCTCGATACCCAAGTCACCACGAGCGATCATAACGCCATAAGCCACTTCCAAAATCTCCTCGATATTGTCTACACCCTCTTGATTCTCGATCTTAGCGATAATCTTGATAGGGCTGTTACGCTCGTCCAAGATACGTTGGATATCCAATACGTCCTGTTTGTTGCGAACAAATGAGTGAGCGATAAAATCGAGATCATGATCGATCGCCCAAAGGATATTATTACGGTCTTTCTCAGTCAACGAAGGCAAATTGATACGTACGCCCGGCACATTCACGCTCTTGCGGCTACCTAGCGTAGCGTCATTCTGGATCTCGCAAAGCAAACAATCGCCGGATTTCCCGGTAACCTTCATTTCCAGATCACCATCATCGATAAGGATGTCGCTGCCAATCGCCAAGTCGTTCACGAAATTCTTATATGACACACAAATACAATCATGCGAAGTTTCCTGATCGGGATTACCGATTACCTTCACGATCTCTCCAGTCTTGAAAGGGATCGGTTCCTTGTTTACCGTCGTCGTGGTACGTACTTCCGGCCCCTTTGTATCCATCAAGATACCGATACGGTCGGATACTGTACGGACGTTATTTACCACACGGGTCAACCCCTCTTCCATCATGTGAGCCGTATTCAGGCGCACCACATTCATTCCCGCTTTATATAACGCCTCAACGAACGCAACGTCGCAGCGCTGGTCGGAAACTGTAGCAACAATCTTCGTATGCTTTAACATATACCTTAAATTATTATAACCTAATTATTAATTCTATTTGATAACCTTCTAAACCTTCTATCACATAAACGATTCGATCGCCAACCGATACGAATCCAGCCCAAACCCAAGAATCACTCCCCTGCATGCCGCCGATATCATCGACACATGACGAAACGATTCACGGGCATGCACATTCGAGATATGCACTTCCACGACTGGCGTAGTAACCGCCTTGATAGCATCGTGCAACGCAATGGAAGTATGCGTATAAGCGCCGGCGTTCAACACGATACCGTCATATTCAAAACCCACCTCATGGATCTTGTTAATTATCTCTCCTTCCACATTACTTTGATAATAAGATATCTCACACTGAGGAAAGCGGGCACGTAACTCGCTCAAATAGTCCTCGAACGAGGCATTTCCGTATACTGTCGGTTCTCGCTTGCCCAACAGATTCAAATTAGGGCCATTGATGATCTGAATCTTCTTCATTCTTAATTGTAAGTTTATTACCTTTGTACCGCCCGTTGAGGCCGGAATTATCCGGCAAAGGTAAGGATTTTATTTGACACATTCATAACGACATACCGACAATGCGACAAGGAAAAGATATAATAAACCGATATAACACCTATTTACGATTAGAAAAATCGCTCTCAGCCAACTCCATCGACGCCTATTTGACAGATCTTGACAAATTGCTACGTTTCGCAGAGGATGAGAAAAAGGACGTTAAGGAGATCAGCTACGACGACTTGCAACAGTTCATCGCCCAATTACGTGACATCGGCATCCATCCCCGATCGCAAGCACGCATCATCTCGGGTATCAAATCGTTCTATCGTTTCTTATTGCTTGACAATTATATAACAAATGATCCGACCGAATTGTTAGAGTCTCCCAAGATCGGATTGAAGCTGCCGGAAGTATTAACCGTCAACGAGATAAATAGCATTCTCGACACGATAGACCTCACGCTTCCCGAGGGACAGCGGAACCGTGCGATGCTGGAGGTTTTATATAGTTGCGGACTGCGCGTATCGGAGCTTACTGGCCTGCGTTATTCGGATATATATCCCAAGGAAGGTTTCATCCGGGTAGAGGGTAAAGGAAGCAAACAACGGCTTGTTCCTATCTCCGAAGTTGCTTTGCGGGAAATTAAAAACTATCTGTATGACCGGAATTCGGTCGTGGTTAAAAAAGGCTTCGAGGATATTTTATTTCTAAGCCGGCGAGGAACGGCCCTCTCCCGTATCATGGTATTTCATATCATCAAGCAACAGACGGAGGCCGCCGGTATCCATAAAAACGTAAGTCCCCATACCTTCCGTCATTCTTTCGCCACCCACTTGCTGGAAGGCGGCGCCAACTTACGCGCTATCCAAGAGATGCTGGGGCATGAGAAAATCACCACCACCGAGATATATACACATATCGACCGGGAATTCCTTCGCAAAGAGATACTGGAACATCATCCGAGGAGCAGGCCAAGAACTTAAAAGAACCGATCCTGCTCCGCTAGCAAAGCCCCAAGGATATCATAAATTATTTATTTCCTCCTCTGACAAACCAGTATAACGCACGACCATTTCCATCGAAAGCCCATCAGACCGCATACGCCGAGCTGTTTCTAGACGTTCTTCCGCACGGCCTTCTTCCCGTCCTTCAAACTTAGCAGTGCTCAACACGTCATTCTGGATCATAATCGCATTCAGATGTTCGTCATAAGCATAACGTTCCTCGGGAGACATTGAGTAATAGCGTAATTTCTCTCGTGCCTCTTCCAAGCCGGGGGCTGTCGTTTCGGAAGTTATGATCCCGTCTTTCAAGTATCGCACCCATTCCTCCAAGGGGGTCACGGCCTCCTTATCAAACTCATTCACCCGAACCAATATATACTCCGGAAAGATCTCCGAAGGAAGACGCTTGACGATCACACCCCTCTCCTTGGTATTTACCTGTAAATGATCATGGGTATGCACGCCGACAAATTGGTTCTGCCCGTGATACAGATAATCGGTTCCTACGCCTATATCAAAATAAAGGATACTGATAGAATAGATCTTTTTCACCCCGGAATAGTCCTGCCCCAAATGAAGATGCTCGGTGACGGCCTTCGCCATGCCATAGAGCACACGTTCCAAATAATAAAGCTCGCAGGTATTCTGGATCTCGATAAGGATGATATCTCCCTTTGTGTTCTTAGCCTTGATATCCACCCGATTGAATTTATCATCAGCGTCCTGCTGGTTCCCCTCACTCTCCAATATCTCCTCAATCTTGATCTGCTCGCCCAAGAACACGGTAAGAAAGCCTTCTAGCACTCCGAAATTCGCTTTTTGCCGGAGTAGGCGTTTGATGGCCCAGTCGAAACGGATATACCGATCTTGTAATTCCTTCATATACTTCTCCTCTTTTTCTGTTTTCTTTTCCATAGTCATATCATGTTTTAGTTATCCCACTATTGGGTGGCTTCAAATGTACATAAAAAGATCCGGAATACAAGCTTATCCCATCTAAAAAGAAATGTCCTTCTTTTTGGATCCGTAAGTGAATAGCCAACGAACGGAATCGTAAGCGGTCGCAAATGGGTATTCGTGTACCGTTATTACTCTATTTTAATCTCATATTTTATCGATTTAAACTATTTACTTAAAGACAAAAAACATGGATGTGGACAAATGATCACACATCCATATCTAATTATCAACAAATTAAAAGCTATCAGGTTCTCCTAAAATGAACAAATGTAAATACAGCTCAATTCTTAGAAATGAGGATTCTGTACCAAATGGCCATCCGACTTATCAATCTCCGACTGAGGAATCGGCAAGTATTTCTTTGTATCATCCCAGCCTTTGATAAAATCTTTCGCTTGGTTCGTACGTACTAAATCCCAATAACGAATACCTTCCATCGCAAACTCATAACGGCGTTCCTTATAGATATTATCCAATGAAACCGTCGGAACCTTATAATCATCACCCATCGCACGTTTAACGACTCTCGCATAATAATCCTGTGCCTCGCCAACGCTACCTCCACTTCTCAATAAAGCTTCCGATGCCATTAATAGTATGTCCGAGAAACGAATTACACGGTAATTGTTTTTATAATTCAACGCTTCCGTACCAACCGTAGAAGAATACCCTGCACGAGGATGATATTTGCGTACGCTATACCCCGTATATTGATTCACATCCGAGCTAATCGTTCCGCCTTCCGCTCTAAACTCCTCATGATCTATGATCGTTGTCCACTTTCTAGGATCATCCGGTAAAAACGCATCATTCAATGCTTTTGTTACAGGCGCAAACCCCCAACCTTCCACATACACATTATTGGGATCTTTCAAACCTCTGGCTCCTAGCATTATTATATCGGAGTTACCTTGATTGGCCTTGCCTGCCCAGTCATTCGAGTTCCCGATTTCCGTATAATTGACTTCAAAAACAGATTCTTTGCACCACTCATACTCATCATCAAAAAGGACTTTATAATCCGGGATCAAGTCATATTGATAGGCAGGATCGGTAATTAGCTCTTTCAATTGGCTGGCGATCTCCTTCATTTTAGTATCATCATTCTGATAGAGAACGATACGTGCTTTCATTGCGATAGCGGCACCATTCGTAGCTCGTCCTTTCTCATTAGCCGGGACTACCTTGGGTAACTTCCCAATAACGTTATTATCTAAATCCTCTATTAACTTCGCATAGACCTCATCCGGTTGCAATTGAGGGACAGTTGTTATATCATCCAATCCCAAATTCGTCTCGTAATACGGTATGTATCCAAAGAAACGCCACAACTGGAAATAATAAAATACACGTAAGAAATGAGCCTCAGCTACATAACGATCACGAAGCTCCGCCGACATCGTCCCCTCCGGAAGAAGAGGGCATTTCTCTATCACGATATTCGCACGGTTTACACCCTCATACGAACGCCCCCATAAACCCTCGGGTAAGTTTGTCGGTGTCACCCAATTGGTAAAATCATTCACTCGTTGCAACTGCGGTTGATCCGATACCGTCGATCCACCGGTCTCCGCATCATCCGACATGATATTACTAACCAGTTCATAAGAGCTATACGCATTATAAGCGTTCCATTTCAACGGGTCATAGGCAGCGACCAATGCCTCGGTCAAATCCTCCTGTGTCTTGTAATAATCCGTTTCGATAACCTTATTCGTCGGAGACAACTCCAAAAAATCATTGCAGCTACTTAGTCCGAATACAACGGCTAGCAGATAAATATATTTATTCATAACACTAATTTTAATGATTAAAATGTCAAATTCAATCCAAATGTATAAACCCGGGCTTGAGGATATACACCCTTATCTATACCCATTGTTGAACCAATTTCCGGGTCCATCCCTTTATATCCCGTAATAGTCAACAAATTATCGAACGACGCATAAAATCTCAAGCGTTGTATATAAGCTTTCCGGGTCAACTGAGCCGGTAGCGTATAACCTACCTGTAAATTACGTAAGCGCAAGAAAGAAGCATCGTGAACCAACAAAGTAGACGGACGGAAGTTCTTAGGCGTATCACCTAACACAATCCTTGGCATCGAATTGGAGGTACCCGGTCCAGTCCATCGCTCCAAAGCATCCGACGTATAATTGACTGCCGCCAACTCATAACGGCGTAACGCATCGAAAACATCCGCTCCAAAAGAACCTTGGAAAAAGGCACTTAAATCAAAGCCATTCCAATCAGCCGCAACGGTAAGTCCAACCATCCAATCCGGATTAGGCTTGCCTATCATCGTACGGTCCTCGTTATCATCGCTGATCACACCGTCTCCGTTCAAATCCTCAAATTTCGTATCACCGGGTGCCGCATTCGGTTGTATAGGCTTACCGGTAGCAGGACTGATATAGCTATCGATCTCCTCTTGTGTCTGGAAAACCCCAATTGCCTTGTATCCGAAGAAATAACCGATTGGATAACCATTTTCGTTCCTTGATACCGTACCTAAAGTTGGTAAACTCTCTTTATCAATATATCCCGTCTGATTTCCCAGATTCTTGATCTCATTCTTCACATAAGAAGCATTCGCCAAGAAAGATAGATTCACTTTATCTACACTTAATTTATAACCGACTTCAAGCTCGATACCTTGGTTTGTCAATGTCCCGACATTCGATAAAGGCGAGCCACTTCCCACATATAGGGGTATCGGACGCTCCATCAACATGTCTTTTGTATCTTTCTTGAACCAATCAAAACTAAAAGAAAGGGAGTTATTAAAGAAGCGAGAATCAAATCCAAAGTCCAATTGCTCCGATGTTTCCCAACGCAAATCAGGATTAGCCAAAGAAGTAGGCTTTGTTCCGCTATGAATGACACCGTTCGAGCTTACCCCGAAACTATAGTTATTTCCTCCGGTCATTGTCGTAGTATATCCAAACGATCCGATTTTCTCATTTCCGTTCTGTCCCCAGCTTCCGCGCACTTTCAAGAAGTCGAACCATCCCGGTTTATTTTCCATGAAAGGCTCGTTAGTCAACGTCCAGCCCGCAGAGACGGACGGGAAATAGGCATATTGATTATTCCGGCCGAAGTTAGAGGAACCGTCCCGACGAAGGGTTAACTCAAGCATATACCTTTCGTCATAATTATAGTTCAATCGTCCGAAAACGGAGGCCATCCGATGCTCCGTCGCCCCACCTTCCGAATGCTGATCGCCGGGAGAGGCACTATTGGTGAAATCGATCCACGCTTTATGATCATCTTCCGCTCGTAAGTTCAAGGCCGTTCCCTTTACCTTTTTACTATCATACCGTTCCATAGAGGTTCCCAGTAAAACCGCGAAATTATGTTTATCGATCGAACGTTTATAACTCAACGTATTCTCCCAAAGAAGTTTCATGCCACGATTCATCGTTTGCTCCACCCTCGATTTCTCATTCTTGACCATATAACACAAATAACTAACAGGGAACCAATTCCTTTCGCCCCAAAAAGCCATATCCGTAGAGAGAGAGGTCTTAAACGTAAGATTCTCGAATACTTCCAATTCACCCCAAACAGATCCTACAAATTTATCCCAGTCCTTGTTATTGTTTAAGGTCTGCATCATAGCGACCGGATTCACGATCTCTTGATTTTCGATCACGTTATAAATACGGCCTTCGTCATCCTTGACATAACCGGGATAATTTTTTTCGTAATAAGCGAGATCTTCCGCCGAAGGATTCTCCAGATAGACCGATTCGTTCGGTGGAGTCATCACTGCACTTGCCAACGGGCCGGAGAAGTTGTCATTCTCCGAAATACCTTTGGATATGATCCGTGTATATCCTAGGTTCGTACCGACCTTGAAACTACGGAAGAATTTATTCGTCTTATTCTCAAACACATTATAGGTATTGTTGAAACGTAAGCTATATCGTTTATAATCCGACTTATCTTTTCCTCCAACAATTCCTTCTTGATCTAAATAACCAAAAGAAAGGAAATAGCTTCCCTTATCACCACCACCACTGATGCTCGCTTGATGATTCATGATCGGGGCATTCTCGTTATAAATCTCATTCTGCCAGTTCGTCCCTACACCAGCTTTCGAAGGATCATCGTAAATAGGGTCCATCCCGGCATTCACGTAAGCCTCATTCATTATTGTCTCATATTCGGTGGCATTCAAGACCGACATTTTTCGCCAAGGATTTTGCCAACCGATTGAGAAATCATAATTGACAACCGCTTTTCCTTTTTTCCCGCTCTTTGTCGTAACCAAAATAACACCATTAGCCGCACGCGAACCGTAGATAGCGGCTGAAGCGGCATCTTTTAAGACCTCGATAGATTGTATATCCTGCGGATTCAGATAATCGACACCTCCTTCAAGTGGCATTCCATCCACAATATATAAAGGGTTACTATCATTAATAGTTCCTGTACCACGGATACGGACTCTCGACTCGGCTCCCGGTTGTCCGGAATTCTGCATAATGCTTACTCCCGAAACCTTTCCCCGTAACACATCCTCTACCCGGGTAGGTGTCAGCTTCTCCAAATCATCGGAGGTGACCCGGCTTATGGCCGCTGTCATCACGCTCTTCTTCTGGACGCCATAACCAACCACGACCACCTCATCCAAGGCTTGCGTGTCCTCTTTCAAGACAACCTGCAAATCAGTCTGCGTACCGACCTTAACCGTATGGGAGAGATAGCCGATAAACGAGATTTCCAAGATATCGCCATTTTTCACATCTAGCGTAAATACACCATTCATGTCAGAGATCGTACCGGTAGTAGTTCCTTTTACGGAAATACTCGCACCGATAACCGGAGTTCCATTCGTATCCAAGATCGTTCCTCGCAATTTTCTTACCGTTTGAGAAACTTCCATCGGATTTACATCAGGATGGGAAAGGCCGCTTGCCTCCAGATTGCCACTTAAGGAAGCGAGCAATAATGACCCGGCACATATCCAACGCCATCGCTGATCCTTACTTTTCTTTTTCATAAATTATTCGAATTTAAAGGTTTAAACAATATTCCTAACATTACTTTTTGGTTATTCGGACTCTGAGTATTTTCAAAAAAGGGGTAGCATTCCCCTCGACAGCACTCACGAGGAGTGCCGCCGTAGGAAATTGGATATAAAAGCTAACCTAACTAATTTAATGTATACTCAAAGTAATCCTTGAAAGAGGTTACCGCATCGCCTACTTTTAGATAACGGCGACTAAGTACTGGTTTCGCCCCCCCCTTCTCATGATACTCGGCTATCAAAAGATAACCTCCTGCTTTTGAGGGCAATTTCAGAAGGCAAGGTTGAAGCCGCTTGCCAAAAGGTTCAATCACAATAGACTCTTCTTGTGTCGAAATAATAGTTCCTTTCTCGTCTAGTAGTTTCAAGAGAACTTTTCCTGACGAGTCTTTATTCAAGTCGTTCACCCCAACCAAGTTGAAGACTAAATCACTACCCGGTTTCAAGGCAGGGAGATGTTTTGTATAACGATGGTCCGTCAAGTCGATAAAGACCGCCGTTGGAGCGAAGCAATGCTTGAACCACCGGAAAGCCGGCGAAGGTTGCAAGTCCTTAATATCATTGATAAACCAATCTCCCGTGAAACCATAATTATTGGTCAGATGGCAAAAGGCCAAGATTCCACCCACCGAGCGTTCTGAACGCAGCCACTCGGTCTCAAGCTGTAACCAATAGGCTTGCAATTCACGGCATTGAGCCGGAGTAGCGTTCTCGCCGAGATAATAATTATAATTATTGAGTGTCAATTTCGAGGGCCGTCCATCACGCCATAACCAAATCCATCCGTACTCATTGACCAACTGAGGAACGCCCGCATCTAGTATAGAAGAGAAACCTACCCAATTCTCATGCAATGCACCTAAGTTATAGGGATTGTTTTTGAAGTAGTCGTTCAGTTCACTGGAATGCATCAACGTTAGCGCGCGATATGGGTGTGGCTCATCCATCTCATCATTCGTTCCCATCTGATCAGATGTCATATAGCCGGCATCCCAGATCCGGGTCGGGTCTAATTCCTTTAGTTCGGGAATCAGCGTATTTCCTATATAACTGTCCCAATTCTCATTGATCGCATCCCAGATCACGATACTGGGATGATTGCCATCGCTCCATACCCAATTCGTATACTCCTTACGTACCTGTTCATCCCATCCATGATTTTGCCAATAAAGCCACTCATTTTGCAATACGATGCCATACTCATCGCAAAGATCATACCAGAAGTCCGGAACAATACCGACACATATTCGCATAGCGTTCCAATCAATCGACTTTGGCAAGTCTATCATCAGCTTCTTCACCCATTCCCGATCCCAAGCCAACGCTTGACAATCCGGGTCCTCAAAGAAACGTTGAAGCGTGATATTGGAGCCTCGTAAGTAGAATTTATCCCCATTAAGCGTAAAGAATTTGCCTTTTCTCGAAAAATCACGCATCCCGAAGTTCACCGAATAACGATCTACAAGCTCATCTTGGTCATACACCGAGACCTCGCCTTCGTACAAGAAAGGGGAATCCGGAGTCCAAGCCTTCGGATTATCCAAAGAGATACTCGTTTCGAAATAAGTCCTATTATCCCGTTTAACCTCACCTTCAATCACTTTCTTTCCAACCACCTGCCCTGTGGTCTTCTCCTTGACACAGAACTCAATCTTACAAGAGTCCTTCATTTTATCCCCATACAACATTTGGGGTGGATACAAACTTCTCACCAAAGTCTTAACTGTCACCAATCCTTTAGCCAGAGAAGGTAGGAACAAAATCTTGTCGACCCGCATCTTACCGGTAGCCGTGATGAACACGTCGTCCCAGATTCCGGGTAGGTAATGGACTTTCTCCTTATCCGTACCACCGGCAGCCTCGCTAGGCAACCACGCCCGGTCGCCCACCTGAATTAAGATCTCATTGTCCGAGCCATATTTTACGGCACTCGTAATATTAAAATCCATTGGAGTATAGCATTCCATGGAAGACCCTACTTGATGTCCATTCACGAAGACTCGTGTAACGTATTGGCTTTTCTTTATCGTAAGGAATAATTGCTCATCCTTGAATTTCTCGTCGATAAATACTTTTCGCTTATACCAATTATACATTGGCGTATAATCTCTCTCCAAGAAATTAAACTGTTCCACCAACTCCACGCCGTCAGGCTTCTTGAAGAATTTCTCGTATTGAGAAATTTTCGGCCTAGCTAGATGCACCAATCCCGGAACCGGTATCTTACGGGTATATTTCCGTGGGGGAAAAGCATGTTCCGTCTGATCAAAATCCCATTCCCCATTTAATGAGATCGTTGTCCTCCCGTCATCGGCCCAAGCGAATACGGATAGGAAGCAACACATAATTAAAATTATTCTTTTCATGACATCCGATTTATTTAACTCTTTCACGAAGGCAAGTTACAATTATTAGAAACATAAACTTTTTAGAAATTTACCTCCTGCTTTTAGAATCTTATCAAAATATAAGAATCATCGTAATACATACCATCCCAAGATTAAAGTCGTTTCAATAATTTGGCTGCTACTTCATTATTCTTCGTGAGAGACTCATCCAGCGGGGAAGAACGGATGATAGAAGTCAAGTGTTTATGCCATTCCACATCCCGCCACATTCCAGCAAACTGAGGCCCGCAAAAATTACTGGTCGCTACGCCGACCCACATACCCGTACGAGCTGCCGTAATAGTTCCCAACTCGCAGAGATCTTTTACCCAGTCCCATTTCAATAAAGGCCAATCCTTATAATCCACCAATCCCCAACACTCTGTCGTAACAAGAGGACGGCGATTCTTCCGGGCCACAGAAGCCATAAGCTCTATCTTATCAGTCAACAACTTCTGCCAATATCCAGGTCTTTCCCGATAAACCCGTTCTGCGTTTTTCACCACATTCTTATAATCATCCGGTAAAAAACGATTGTAGCCATATCCCACCAGCTTATAAAATTCTCCACCATTCTGTTGGGCCATCCAAATATGATGCTCATACAAATCAAGAAAAGAGCAATCCACCTCTTCATATTTCTTGACATCCCCATGATCAAAAGAATATAAGAATGGCATATCCGGATATACTTGTCGCATCTTCTCCAACGAGGTTTTCATCCATCGTAAGGATTCCTCCTTATACCAATTCCCCCAACCGACATTCGGATATGTCTTAGCGAAAAAAGGAGCCCACGAATCACCGGGCCACTCATTGCAAAGATCTACATAAAGGATCGTATCCAATAACCCATCCTCCTCGATCGAACGAAGGGTTGTCAGCCAGCAATCCGCCAATTTCTCCGGTGTATCCAATTTCAGGCAAACCTCATCCACATCGAGACGATACCAAGAAGAAAGCCCGACCTTAATATCCCGCTCCTTACATTTCGACAAGAACAAGTTCAAATTCGGTTGAACTTGTACCTCATTCATATCCGGACTTCCCCAATCTTGCTGATTCCAAACTTCTTTAAGTAACCATTTCTTCATTGGATTCTCCGCTATTAAATGAGGATAAGCATCAATACGTATCGCATTATACCCCCGTTCCGAGAGCTCGTCCAATACTTGGTCCCAGTCCTCATAACCGGCTCCGGGCCAACGCCTCTCCAACCAAGAAAAATCCCACATGGTGATTGCCCGGGGCGAGATTTCTCCTTTCCCGGCAAAAGCCATTTCACTTTTAGCTAATGCATTTGATAAATCAAAAGCCACTAAGCCGCCTAATGCCGCAACTGCTGTTTGTCTAATAAATACTCTTCTATCCATATTATATTATTTTATCTTTCGGGTGTCCTCCTTTTCTCCAAAAAGCCTCGATATTCTCCAATGAAACTCCTTTCGTTTCCGGTACATAGAAATATCCCCAAATAATCGCCACAATTCCAATAAACGCATAAAATAAGAACGCTCCTGCCGGATTCCCTTGGCTTTCGCCATTGATCGTTAAATCGGTTCCCGGTATTGAGAATACCTTCAGTATCTTGAAAAAGGTAAACGATACGATCGCATTGAAAAACCAAACGGACAATGAACCGAGAGAAGCCCCCAGCCCTCTTAACTTTTGTGGAAACACTTCCGACACAATCAACCAACCTAGAGGCCCGATGCTGATAGCGAAAAATCCCACATATAAGAAAATAAGGACAATGGAAAGCCATTTCCCGGAATCCCCTAATTGAGCGGCGAATATAAAAGAGGTAGCGAGTAGCGACAAGGAAATCACGATACCGCTCAACCCCAGAAAATAAAGTTTACGCCTTCCCAGCCGATCTACGAAATAGACAGACAGTAACGTGAACAATAAATTGACAACTCCCACCCCTACAGAAGCCCCAATCGCAGAGACCGCACCATCGAAACCGGCCATCAAGAATATTTTAGGACTATAATAGATCACCGTATTGATACCTACGAACTGTTGGAAGAACATGATACCAATAGCGATAACCAACGCATTCCTCAACCAAGGCTGAGCCAAATCCTTAAAACGCCCTTGTTGCTCATCATTTTTCCGCATCTCATTCCGCATCTGCTCAAATGAGACATTTACTTGATCCGGGTGCTCGATCATCTTTAAGACCGATAAACTCTCCTCCTCCCTGCCAACGGACATCAACCACCTTGGAGATGGTGGAACCAGCAACATACCCACGAACAAAATAATAGCGGGAATCACCCCCACATAAAACATCGGCCTCCAACATGAAACAGACGTCTCATCCGCAAAATACAAATCCGAAAGATAAGATACCAGAAGCCCGATCGTAATCATCAATTGGAACATGGCGACAAACATCCCCCGTGATTTCGCCGGAGAAACTTCTGCGATATAAAGAGGCACCGCAAAAGAAGATATCCCGATAGCCACCCCCAGGAATAAACGGGCGGCGATCAAATGATAAATGCCCGGAGCCCATCCCGACCATAACGCACCGATAGCGAAAATAACAGCCGAAGTCAAAATGACTTTCCTACGCCCTATGCGATCCGTCAACTTACCACAACACAGCGCTCCCAGAATAGCTCCCAGCAAACCGGAGGAAGTAACGACCTCCACCATACTATCGTCTATGCCAAAATCTTTCTGGAAGAAAGGAATCGCCCCGGAAATCACGCCGGTATCAAAACCAAACAATAGTCCTCCCATGGCGGCGACAATCGCTATCACATAAATCATCCAATATCTATAACTCGTGTTTCTCATGTTTTTCTTGTGTATTTAATCCATCTATAAACTCAAGGCTCGAAATCACGCCAGACCTCCGCTTTCAACGCGGGATTAGGCACATATAAGAAAATCTCCGGATTTTCCTCGAATTGTCTGTAAATAGATACCCCTTTCCGAATATCTAAAGAAATATAATCCGAAGGAGATTTACAAATCAAATGAGAGGAATCGTACATCGGATTCGCAATCCATTCTAATTCATCGCTTCCATTAAATATAGGAAACCAAGCGATTCCCCCGTGTTTACGAACCCCCTCATACACAAAACCATAATCTCTATCGCACCACGCCCCGAAAGTCAAAGGCAATCTCGGATTCGCACTAATCGTCGCATGTACCCAATAGGGAGGAACGATCACTACATCCCCCGGAAAGGCATGTACCGCATAACATCGACCGGGTTGATCCTCCGCATACTCCTGCATATAAATAATCGCCTCTCCCGACCAAATCTCATAGATTTCCGGCGTAGACCAACCGCTATAAGGAGATATCTTATGAATATGCCCTTGACTTCTGACTGGCTCCTGCCCCAATTTACCAGCGCTATATGTCACTACCCCGAATAACAAATGTAACTTATTCAGCAACACACGATGTTCTTCTTTGCCGACATCCATAGCGATCGAGTAAACCTGCTCCGGTCCCTTGCATTGAGGATCACGCAAACTAGCCCGTATATCTTCCAGCCGGCGAATCTCGACCTCCGGACCAAATACACCCGCCCCATAGGTAAACCCCATAGGCGATTGAACCGGTGTTATATCAATTCCTTTATCAAATACAAATCCGTTCATTTTGCTGTTGTTTTACCATGAAATACTCCAAGCCGAATAAAGCGGCGTCATCGCCCAATATTGCCGGGACAACCGGGACTTTCCCGGAAGGACACCAAGCTAATTCATCCACTCGCTTACTGATATAAGGAATGATTACCTCTTGGCTTTTTAAAATCCCCCCTCCCAGAATCACCACTTCCGGATCATAAGCATGTATATAGGTTATTATCGCCGATGCCCAGATATCCATGCATTCGTTTCTAATCAATAAAGCGTCTGTATTCCCCTCCTGCGCCAACCTGAAAATGCGCTTGAAATCATAGATATCCGCATCTCGCTTAAATGATTCCGATAAAAGGGCATGCTCCCGGATAATGGTCGGCAAGAAAAAAGAGGAAGACAGAGCTTCTACACAGCCTTTATTCCCGCATGAACATCGACGGCCCTTATAATCCAACACAAAATGTCCTCCCAAAGAACCCGCTTGAAAATGCTGTCCATACAGAAGCCGTCCATCGATCACGACTCCCGTACCGATACCGGTTCCGATTGTCATCATGACTACATTGTTCTTTCCCCGGGCCGCACCCTGCCACCATTCTCCGGCTACGGCCAAACGAGCGTCATTATCCATGCAGAAAGGAACTTCCCAATTCTCCCATGCCCATTTATCCAGACTGATCGAACAGGCATCATCATACTTCTCATTCGTAGAGATTACCCGGTTATGAATTGGATCTACCAACCCGGGAAAAGCCAGGCCGATACAACGAAGCGCCGCCACATCAATACGCCAAGCGGCCAACAACCGATCGATCGCCTCCTTTATCTTAGGTAAGTTCAGAGCTAATCCCAGAGCCAGACGGGAAGGTAATCTCACACAGTCTACGATCTCACCATCAGACAATAGTCCGATCTTTACGACCGTCCCCCCTAAATCTATCGCTATCGTATACATAAGCTATCGCAATTTAGGGGTACCGTTCACTTCTACCAATCGGGCCGAGAAGCCCTTATTCGCTATCTCTTCATAATTATGCCCGGCATCCGAAGGCCAGCATGCGGCAAATGACAAGACGCTATTTCCAGTATTAGCTACCCGGTGCGCTACACCGCCCGGTATATAATGCAGGCTACCCGGCATCATCCTTTCCGCCCACGTATTCCGTTCCCGGTCCATCAAGATCAACATACCTTCGCCTTCCAATCCCCAATAATACTCCGAACGATCCTCTTGTTGATGAAAATGGCCTTTCGTCATGAAATACTCATCTCCCACCTTTCCCGGATATAATTGAGTAATACCAAAATAAAGCCCTCCCGGAGTGCCTTCCCGCTCCGGTAAATAACTATATACCTCGTATGCTAATTGATCTAATGGTAATTGGGAATAAGCATCTTGATTCTCAAAAATTCCGGCAAGCTCACCTAAAGTTCTCCGGCTCTTTACCACACCTTCCCCCTTTAACTCATTTTGAAAAAATGACAAGGATGGGATTACAATCTTTTTATGTTCCATGATATTCTATTTTACGATACAACTTATATCGCAAAAATAGATCGAATACCTTGGGCTTTATTTTAGTATTTTTCCAAACAACTATGAAATCCTGTCCTTATTCTCCATCCAGGCGCTCCTTATATTTTTTCTGGTACTCGGATGGAAGCATATTCGTGGTTTTCTTAAATTGGCCGATGAAGTTGGATAGATTATTGAATCCGGCCTCGGAACTAATCGTGGATATCTTCAGGTTTCCCTCTATCAATAGTTTTTTCGCATGTCCTATGCGCATGTCATTCAGGTACTCCACGAAAGTCTTCTTGGTCCGTTTCTTGAAATAACGACAAAAAGCGGTCGGAGTCAAGCCTACCAAAGCGGCGACTTCCTCCAGCTTCACTGGAGACGTGAAGTTCTTCACCAGATATTTATAGACCTTATTGAAACGCTCGAAATCGTCCGAGTTGACCGTTTCCGTAAACCCCGTACTGGCTAATATCTCATATTCTTCGGAAGTCGCCATTAATTCCAGTAAAGCAATCAATTTGATCACCCTACTCGCTCCCGTCTCATTGGCGGATTGGCTGATCAGCTCGGCAATCTTCTTCCGGGACTTACCCACAAACTTAATTCCTCTACGGGAACGCTCTATCAATTCCCGGATATTATTCATCTCCGGAAGACGGATTAAATTAGGTTCAAAAATCTGACGCTTGAAGAACAAGCAAATACAAGTAGCCCGCAAGCCGGAGCTCTTATCGAAATAAACAGGGTCGTTTCTCCACTCATGTGGCAGTTGAGGGCCGATCATACAAACATCGCCCTCGAAATATCCTTCCACATGATCCCCGACAAAGCGAGTACCCGTACCACTTGTGATATACATTATCTCAATAGCCGGATGGTAGTGCCAAGGCACTATAAAATGCGGTAGATCCTCCACATAGAAATGAATGTGACTATCTATCGGGAATGGCAGTTCTTGAAATAATGGTTTCATAGGCTTTATACTAAAGGTTTCAACCTCTCGATCAGTTCATCCCCAAGCGCCCGTTTATTCACGATATGTTCCTGTACGGCGGTAACAAACGGATTATTCACGAAATCTCCTCGAACACCCTCGAAATCCTGTTGTTTTTCCTTGTTGGAACCATCCACACCGAAACCGATCATAGAAGTCAAGGAGAATTCCTTACGGGCATCCTCATAAAGCATCTCATCCAAGCGGATCACACATTCTTGCCAACGACGAACCAGATCAATAATCTCTGCGGCGGAAATCGAACGGAGATCCACCCCATAATAACGTTCGATCATCTCGTAGGCCCATGTCCATTCCAAGGAATAATAACGTCCGTGAACCAAACGGAAAAAACATTCCACATCCTCTAAGGAAGCGATTTCCCCCTGTTCGATATCTTGCAACAAGGCATCTAGCGGTTCCCTCGGGAGGATCAAGCCCGCCAAGTCCAGCCATTCTCCGGAGCCTTTGGATTCCGTAGGACGCAATTGCTCCCAGACCTCTTCCATAGAACAATAGGTCGTACCTTCCAAACGCTTGATTAACGAGTTACCAAAGAACTTATTAATTGCCATCCCATAAAAGTTCAACGCATTCCGGAGGGAGGAACCTTTTATACGAGTATTCTGATAATAATAAATCTCGGAAGTCTCTCCAACCAATGCCTGCAGGTTTTTCAAGATATCCACCGCTTTCAGCATCTTCTGGATCGTATAGGGACTCAATAGATTATAGTTAATCATATCCAAGCGATCCGGGTCCGTACGTTTATCACGCTTCGGCCATTTCTGGGCATCACGGATCGTACCTACGCTGCGAAGATTAATTCCCGGGACTAAGTAAGTCTCATCATCCTTCTCTATTAAATAGGAGAAGGGAATATCGGAAGTATCGCTATGGTGATGATGGCGACCCATTACCAAAGAGAAAGCGCCGATACGGGCCGGCCAAAGAATATACGAGTCGCTGGTAGTCTTGGAGCCACGTTCCACGATCCCTTGATGGATCGGTCCCAGCTTATACATATGATTACTCTGGTTAGAGCCACTTCCCGCGTTCAAGAACGAATACATTCCCGCTATCAACAAACTACTCTTATGCATAGACACCGTAAACGGACCGGCGAATATAGCGCAAGCCTCCCCATTCTCGAAAGCGCAGTTGCTGAACAACAAGGAATCATGGGCCGAGAAGTTATGCGTCACTTGGCAAGCCTGTCCGATAAAGCAACGGATAATCTTAGCGGCATCCGCGATCTTGGCTCCCGAAGAGACAATGAAATCTTGCGCGATCACACTATCCCCGATAAATACCGGGGCCTCTCTCTTACTATTTACGGAACCATTTTCCAGACGTGCGCTATTCTCTATGGTCGCGTAATCACCAATCTTCACGTTACGGATCGTACCGGTATTGACAATCTTGACCTTATCGCCAACCGTTCCCTCCGTAGAGGCGATACCCTCCGTATAAGCGGTAATCATATCCCGCAAGCGTTCGATCAAGGCCGGACGATGACGGTACAATGCGATAATATAAGCCAATGAAGCCGACAGGCCATCGTAAATCGGAACCTCACGCCCGCCGGTCTCATTCAAGACCGACACCTCGACATTATTCCCGAACGTAGCCTTGCCTTCCACCAACATAACATTTATATTCTGGATAAAGCAGTCATCACCGATCTGGTAATTAGCGATATAATTCTGTACGTTCTCGATCAGCACATTATCCCCCAACGTGCAATTATGTAGGGTAACATGACGAAGCCCGCTATGCTTTACCAATCCTCCCGGCAGGGTAAAAATCTTACGAAAGGCTCCTAACTTAACCACTCCTGAAAAACGTACGTGGTTCACATATTCAATATCAAACACTTCTGGAACCCAAACTTGATTCCAATCATCGGCCCGGCAAGCCTGAGATCGCAAGGTGGCGATCTCATCCGGCCGCAAATTTCTCAAATGATTCATTGGTACTAATTTTGTAAGACTCTACTCTTCATCATATTGCTGAAAAAGGAAGTCATTGTAGGGGAAACGGGTGATATGGATTTGTTTAACCCGTTCATACAACATCTCTTTCAACGCCTCTATATTCGTACGTTCCTTGGCGGAGATAAAGATGCAATTATCTTGCAATTTTCCCATCCACGTACGTTTCAGTTCATCCAGATCGATATTCTCACGACCACGAGGGGTCAAATCATCTTCCTCTTTCGGGACAAAGGTAAATGCATCCACCTTATTGAAAACCATGATCATCGGTTTCTCGGTCTTATCGATCTCCGCCAACGTACGGTTCACGACCTCTATTTGCTCTTCAAAAGTCGGGTGTGAGATATCCACGATATGTACCAGCAAATCCGCCTCCCGTACCTCATCCAAGGTAGATTTAAAAGATTCCACCAGCTCGGTCGGTAACTTGCGGATAAATCCGACCGTATCAGACAGCAAGAACGGCAAGTTCTCGATAATGACCTTGCGTACGGTCGTATCTAACGTAGCGAACAACTTATTCTCGGCAAAGACCTCACTCTTGCTCAATAAGTTCATCAAGGTAGATTTACCTACGTTCGTATATCCGACTAACGCTACACGTACCATCTTACCCCGGTTTTTCCGTTGTACGCTTTTTTGCTTGTCAATATCCACCAGCTCTTTCTTCAATCGTGCGATCTTATCCAAGATAATACGTTTATCAGTCTCCAACTGTGTCTCACCCGGACCACGCATACCTACGCCGCCTCGCTGACGCTCCAAGTGTGTCCACAGACGAGTCAAGCGGGGTAACATATATTTATATTGTGCAAGCTCCACCTGTGTCTTCGCATGGGCGGTCTGTGCACGGCTAGCGAAGATATCCAAGATCAAGCTCGTACGATCCAAGATTTTCACCTGCAATTCTTTCTCAATATTACGGAGTTGCTTCGGACTCAGCTCATCATCAAAGATCACCAAGCCGATCTCATTCTCTACCACATACTCCTTAATTTCCTGCAATTTACCGGTCCCGACAAAAGTGACGGAATTCGGGTAATCCATTTTCTGGGTAAAACGCTTTACCGCATCCACCCCTGCCGTATCGGCCAAGAAAGCCAATTCGTCCAGATATTCCTTAACCTTTTGCTCATTTTGCTCGGGGGTAACCAAACCCACCAAAACGGCCTTTTCGGTCTGTGCCTCAGATATGATAAATTCTTTCATGCCACAAAGATATATTATTTCAATTATTTACGTATATTTGCGAACATATTTACAAATATAAATCAACTTAGCTATGAAAAAGAGAATTTGGCATCTATCCAGATGCGTTGTCGTTTGTACGGCATTCCTATTCGTACAACAATTTATCCAGTCACAAGTTTCAAATCCATCTACATGGGAAAGTTTTGTGCAAAGTAACGCAAATATATCTATCCGGGATACGTTTCGGATGCAGACATTTGAGGGACTTGCTTCTGATAATTGGGATTATGCCATTACAGGTGAAGCCCTTATTGAAGATATCTCCGGCGTGAAAGATATTCCTAACAGCCACGGAAACTACGGGTTACGAATGCCAATGAATACGCAAGTGGCTTTCGAGCATTTCACGTTAACAAATCATCAAGATATAAAAATCAGTATACGGAAAGGGGGCATCCTTCTAGTAGAAGGAGAAGGCATGAGAGCCAGAACCTATCGAAAAGGGGAAACAAGTTATCCCTCCTTAGTTCCAACCATAGGAGAGAGTGGCATCAATCCTTTCAAAACCACAGATATAAAAAACAATCCTCCGGGCTTAGATCTTATCGTCCCCACACCGGCCGCCAATACCAAAAACGGCTATTATTATGTAGACAGCGTTTACGCACACGGCATGATTCCTACCTATTCCCTATTTACCGGAAACAGCGATTGGAACCATGAGGATCGCTGGAGCCACCTACCCGCCTACCGTCACCGCAACGCCTTGATTAACGGCAATATCTCCATAAATACAAATATCAGCTGTAAAGATATCTTTATTGGCAATGGAAATATCCATATTTTACCAACCGGAAATCTATCCGCAAATAACCTTACCATCTATCCTAATGATGGTATCTTGGCGTCTTCCTCCACCTTGCGATCGTCTGGAACTATTAACATCTCCGGCAAAATAACAATCGAGAAGACCTTCGCTCAAAAAGGCAAATGGTATTTTATCTCCTTCCCCTTCGATGTATTCGCTTCCGGCATAGACCCGGATTTCCAACTGGGTGATGACAAAAGCGATACAAACGGTAACTACTTTTACGTACAAACCTATAACGGAGAAAAGCGAGCCAACTCACAAAGCCCTTCCAACAACTGGGAAGTCATACCACAAACAATAATCAATACATCCCAGCCCATCTTCAAGAAGAACAAGGGGTACCTGATCGCTATTGACGCTTCCGCCGATCGTCAGAACCTTCGTTTCTCCTCGAAAGCAAAAGATATCCCTATAGATTTCGGAAAAAACGGTCAAGCCTCTATTCCGGTAAGCATTAACAACCAAAGCCAGAACCAGAATCACAACGGCTGGTATCTATGCGGTAATCCTCTGCCGGCTCCTTTATCTCTTAGTCAAATAGAATCAAACTCGGCCTTAGACGGATACATTTATATATATGACGGCTCCACCTACCAACCCTACGTGATCGGTAGCGATTTCGCCATCCCTCCATTCTCCGCTTTCTTTGTCAAAGCGAATAATAGTACCAGCCTATCTGTATATAATACATCCGAACCAGCCAATTATAAATTATTATCAACGAATGCACCCATATCTTTCCCAACATCGGAACCTCAAGCCCGACAAGATCCTCCTGTTTCCAATCAAGCCTTTTCATTTCCGGAATTAAGCTATCAGCTAGAGAACAAAACTTTATTCATTAATAATCTTCCATCCCCCGGTAAAGTCAAACTACTTACTCCGGCAGGCATATTGGTATTTACGCAAGCGGTACAGGCAGGGAACCCTATCCTCCCGATTCCCCTCCCACAAGGTTTATATATCTTAATTATTCAAACAGAACATTATCGGGCACAGTACAAATGCGTTTTAACCTCCTAAAGCCCGAAACAATCTTATATCTTTGCCCTGTTTTAAGAATAAAACGAATATGAAGAAGATCAACATCACAACAATTGCCTTACTTGTCTACTTAATCGTAATGAGTATCATCGGCTGGCCGGGAAACAATTCGGGGAATAATTATACCGAATATTTCTTGATGATCGGCGCTACGCTCGTCATCATCATCCTTCTACGCTATCTGCAAGTCAAACGTCTGAGAATGCGAGATAAGTGGAATAAAGACGAAGATCCTGCCAAGCAATAAAAACACAGCCTGTTTTTCTTCACAGAAGAACAGGCTGAATGAACTTTATTTTATTACACTAGTATTAATATTACTGCTTTTTCGCCCTCACAGGCTACTTGAATGTCTCGTAAAGACTACGCACAGTATAAATTATTCGATTATAAATAAGTACAATCTTAACAGGACACACACACCACTTGTTTCGCTTACTTTCTTAAAATGAGTTACTTTCATAATTCTTACATTTTATTCACTAGTACTAAAACGTCATTAACCAATACGCAAAAGACAACCGACATCATTTTTGTAATCGTAGCCTAATCGTCATATCACTGAAAGGCAATACAATCGTGAACACATTTTTAATAACATAGACATATCATCGTAATACAATCACACGTCCTTTGCGTTCTGAAAAAATAGATTAATTCTAATATATTTTAAGGACAAAAGGATGGACAACAGAAATTACTTTACGATGGCGATTCCCGCTCTTTTGCTAGGCGTAGCATACTTACAGCCAATCAATGCGGCACCAGCGGAGGATCTGCCAAACGTTACTGGACGAATGACGATCACCCAACAGACATTCACGGTAAGTGGCGTAGTCACCGATACGAACGGAGAACCAATTATCGGGGCTAACGTGATTGAGAAAGGGACTACAAATGGAGCCGTAACCGATTTTGACGGCAAATTTTCTCTCTCGCTGCAAAACAAGCAAAGCATATTGGTCGTTACTTATATCGGTTATAACACCAAGGAGATTCCAGCCGGGAATGGTTCTCCCCTCACGATCCAATTGCAGGATGACACCCAGAACCTAGACGAGGTTATCGTGGTAGGTTATAGTGTACAGAAGAAAAAAGACCTTACCGGTGCTGTTTCCGTACTGGAGGTAGGCGACCTGAAAGATACCCCGGTATCCAGTGTAGATCAAATGATGCAAGGTAAATTGTCCGGCGTAAACGTAATCCCGGATAATATGCCCGGCGGAGGCGTAGCGGTACGTGTACGCGGTTTCAGCACGATCCGTAACAATGATCCGCTTTATATCATCGATGGCGTACCAGTAGAGGGCGGCATCAATTTTCTCAACCCGAATGATATCGAAAGTATGCAGGTATTGAAAGATGCTTCTTCCGCTTCCATCTATGGCGCACGTGCGGCAAACGGCGTGGTTATCATCAGTACAAAAAAAGGGAAGGAAGGTACTTTCCGAGTAAACCTAGACGCTTACGTGGGAGTACAAACCTCGGCAAAACAGATGCGTATGCTAAACGCCCAAGAATATGGCGACTTATTATGGCAGGCACAGCGTAACGACGGGAAATCACCAGTAAGCGACGTGTATGGCTCCGGCGAGACCGCCGTAATCCCGGAATTCCTTGACGCAGATCACCGTCTTCCCTCGGGAGACGTGGATTGGGTTGACGAGATCATGCAAAAAGCCATGGTCCAGTCCTATAACCTCTCTCTGGCGAAAGCAGATAAAGTTAGCAGCCACTTGTTCTCCCTAGGCTATTTCAACCAAGACGGTCTTATGAAATATACTGGTTTCGAACGTATATCCGGACGTTTCAACAATGAGTTCAAGCTCTTCAACGATCGTTTGAAAATCGGTGAGAACGCCACATTATCACATGCGTGGGGAACCTCGGTCACCAATAACGCCGCACTGGGAGGTATGTTATACAACGCCTATAAGACCGTATCCATTACCCCTGTTTACGATCTGGACGGGAATTTCGGCAGCAACCCGATCGCCGACATCTCCAACCCGTTAGGCGAATTATACCGTAATAAGGATAATAAAGATCGTACCACCCGCCTATTCGGTAATCTATTCGCCGAACTGAATATCCTAGAGGGACTTTATTTCAAGACCAACTTCGGAGCGGATTACAAAAACCTGTATAAACGAAGCTTCAAGGCCAAATACAACGAATTGAACACCCAGCAGCCCTTGAGTACGTTGAGCACGCAAAACCGTTGGAACTTCAATTGGGTATTCACGAACACGTTAAACTATTTACGGACATTCGATAAACATACGATCGGAGCCTTATTAGGTATCGAGACAAACCGTTATCAAGAGGAATACTTCTCCGCCTCCCGTGAAGGCTTTGCCTCGGATGACAATAACTTCCATTTCCTCGATGCGGGCGATAGCGGCTCCCAGAAGAACGCAGGTTCTGCCTTTACTTCCAAGATGATGTCTTATTTCGGTAAAATTGATTATAATTTCGACAACCGCTACTTATTCGCAGCCACGTTCCGACGTGACGGATCTTCTAAACTTGGTAACAATAAATGGGGTAATTTCCCGGCTGTCTCCGCAGGCTGGCGTATCAGTAGCGAACCGTTTTATGATATTCCGGCTATCAGCAACATGAAAGTCCGCATAGGTTGGGGACAAAACGGCAACTCTGATATCCCGGCTTATTCCACGATCGATTCTTACATGAGTAATCCGAACCACTCCAACTATCCGATCAACGGTAGCCAAAGTTCCGTGACAACCGGATACACCCAAACCCGTTACGGTAACGCAAACTTGAAATGGGAGACCACCACGCAAACTAATGTCGGGCTGGATCTAGGCTTCCTAGATAACAGCCTAACCGTTGTGCTGGATTGGTTTAACAAAGATACCAAGGACTTATTATGGGAGCGTCCCTTGATCGGTACCGTGGGGGGTACAAACCAAACGGTATGGGACAATGTCGGGAAAATGCGTAACCGGGGTTTCGAAGCTGAGGTCAGCTACAATAAGAGCATCAATAAAGATTTCGGGTTCAATGTCGCCTTCAATATGTCCGCTATCAAGAACAAAATGACGGAATTAGACGGTGATGTCTCCTATATCGGACTGCCTACCAGCGTGATTCACTCCCTCAACTTCGATCAAGAGGTTTCTCGTTCCGCCATCGGTCAACCAATCGGCTCTTTCTACGCTTATAAAGAAGACGGTTTATTCCAGAGCGAGGCGGAGATCAAATCATATACCAATAATAAAGGCGAACTACTCCAACCTAACGCGAAACCGGGTGATATCAAGTTCGTAGACGTAAACGGAGATGGCGTAATAGACGGTAACGACCGTGACTATATCGGTAACCCACTCCCCGATGTCACAGCAGGCCTTACATTAGGAGTCAACTTCCATAATTTTGACCTCAGTCTATTCTTTCAGGGAATGTTCGGAAACGATGTATACGACTTGACCCGTTATGTGGGTGATTTCTACAATCAATCGCAATACAACAAAAACAGCCGTGTCGTTAATGCATGGACACCAACCAACACGAATACGGACATACCCCGTGTCACCATGGACGATCCGAACAATAACATCCGGCCCTCGTCTTACTATGTGCAAGACGCTTCTTTCGTTCGCTTAAAGAACATGAAAATCGGTTATTCCGTACCTCAGTCCATCCTATCCAAGATTAAGTTCAATAGCTTGTATATCTATGCGCAAGCAACCAACTTATTCACGATCACCGGATACGACGGTATCGATCCGGAAGTGGGATTGCAAAGTTACTCCAGTGACTACCGTAACCTAGATATGGGTGTGGACCGCGGCATCTATCCGTTATCCCGCACCTTCACCTTTGGAGTAAACGTAAGTTTTTAAACATCAAACAACAACAAACAAGAATATGAAGAAAATGATTATAGCGGCCTGTACCGTATTCGCATTGACATCATGCAGCGATTTTCTGGAAGAGACACCTGTAGGCGAACTGACTCCCGAACAAGCACAAGATCCCAATAACATCGAGGGATTGATTATCTCCGCCTATTCCATCCTAGACGGCCAGATGGACGATGCCAGCTCCGGCTTGAATTCAGGATGCTCCAACTGGCAATTTGGCGATGTGATCTCAGACGATACCTACAAAGGCGGAGGTGGTACGGGAGACCAGAACCCGGTTCACTTGATGGAAATCTTCCATATCGACCCGACTATCCAAGATTACAATCGGAAATGGCTAGCCTTATACGAGGGCGTGAACCGCTGTAACCAAGCGATCCGTATCCTCAAAGGCAGCGATTATGATAAAAAGGAGACCCGTATCGCCGAGATGCGTTTCCTGCGTGCCCATTTCTATTTCAACTTAAAGATCATCTATAACCAGATCCCATATTTCGACGAGAGTGTCAGCGATCCTTCCGCGTTCGCCTCTATCTCGAATAAGGAGTATACATCCGATCAATTATGGGAGAAGATACTGAATGATTTTAAGGCCGCCTACGAAGGTCTCCCGGATTCCCAGCCAGATGTGGCACGTCCATGTAAGATGACGGCCCGGGCTTATATGGCTAAAGTTTACTTGTTCCAAGGCAAATGGCAGGAATGCGCTACAGCGACGGATGAGGTGATCAATTCCGGCAAATACCAGCTACTCCCCGACTTCCGGAATATCTTCTTGCCAGAAAATGACAACTGCTCTGAAATTTTATTTTCAGTCCAAGCCTCTATCAACGATGGCTCCCCGAACAACTACAACGGAAATCCGGGCGACCGTTTGTTACCTCCGGGAGGCCCTTATCCCAACTATGGTTTCCTTCGTCCTTCCCAAAACCTAGTAAACGCTTATAAGACCGACTCCAACGGCTTGCCTTTGGAAGACGGCATAGACGTTTCGGAAAATGATTATGTAGACACCCGCCTAGACCACACGGTAGCCCGCCCCGGAATCATGTTCCTTGATGTCCAACTCTATGACTGGACTCCTCGTGAGGCTACGGTTTACGGTCCGTATAGCCCGAAAAAACGTATTGTCTCCAAGAACTCAAGTTACTATTTGGCTATCTGGCCATACGTAAACGCATTGAATGTTTATATTATTCGATATGCGGACGTGTTATTGTGGCGTGCCGAAGCTGCTATCGAACTAGGCGATTTGGCTACCGGATTGAAATACATCAACCAAGTTCGCGAGCGTGCCATGAACAGCCAGACCGTAAAAACCGCTGACGGGACAGCGGATGCCGCCAAATACCGGATCGGATTATATCCGTCATTTTCCGACAAAGAGGAGGCGATCCGAGCCTTACGTACCGAACGACGTCTGGAATTCGCCTTAGAAGGTGAACGTTTCTTTGATCTAGTCCGTTGGGGAATCGCCTCAGACGTGATGAACACTTATTTCGAGCATGAGAAGACATTCCGCTCTCATCTCCAAAATGCCCGTTTCATCAAAGGGACCCACGAATACGGCCCGATACCGCAAGCGGTTATAGACCTTGCGAAAAATGGAATCATCGAGCAAAACCCAGGATATTAATGGGAATGCTCCCATTCCTCTTAAAAGAAATAGCTCCTATCCGAATATTCGGGCAGGAGCTATTTACATTTGTCTTTATATCGTCTCTTTATAACTTATCCCTTAAAAACCTTCCGGTATAGGATGCCTCGCAAGCCGCTATCTCCTCCGGTGTACCGGCACAAACCAACTGCCCGCCGGCCTTTCCGCCTTCCGGTCCTAAATCGATCACATAATCCGCACATTTGATCACATCCATATTATGCTCGATAATTACCACGGAGTGACCTTTCTCGATCAAGGCATTGAAAGCTTTCAACAAAGTCTTGATATCATGAAAATGTAAACCGGTTGTAGGCTCGTCGAAAACGAACAAGGTAGGTTGCTGCTTCTCTTGGCCTAAGTAATAAGCCAGTTTCACACGTTGGTTCTCACCACCGGATAAAGTGGAGGAAGTCTGTCCCAGCTTGATATAGCCCAAGCCCACGTCTTGCAGCGGTTTCAAGCGTTTCACAATCTTCTTCTCTTGGGAGCCGGAACCTTTCTCGAAGAACTCGATCGCTTGATTTACGGTCATTTCCAACACATCGTATATGTTAGCGCCTTGATACTCTACATCCAATACATCCTGCTTGAAGCGTTTGCCGTGGCAAGCCTCGCATTCCAAGGTGATATCCGCCATAAACTGCATCTCTACCGTGATTTTGCCCTCGCCCTTACATTCCTCGCAGCGACCTCCTTCTTTATTAAAGGAAAAATAAGCGGCGTTATATCCCATCTGCTTCGCTAGAGGCTGCTCACCGAATAGTTTACGGATCTCATCGTAAGCGCCGATATACGTCACAGGGTTCGAGCGAGAACTCTTTCCGATCGAGTTCTGGTCTACAAACTCAATCGCCTGAATCATATTCAAATCTCCACTGATACCGGAGCAATCTACGGTCAGGCGGGCGGCATCATCCAAATGGCGTTTCACGCCCTCGTAGAAAATATCACGAACCAAGGAACTTTTACCCGAACCGCTCACGCCGGTAACCACCGTCATCACGTTCAAAGGAAACTTCACGTCCACGCCCTTTAAGTTATTCTTCCGGGCCCCTGTCACTTCTATATAATTATTCCACGGACGCCGATAAGGCGGGATCTCGATCTGATCCTCTCCCGTCAAATAACGTACCGTATGGCTATCGGTACATTTCCGGAGGTTATTCACATCGCCTTGATAAACGACCTCGCCCCCCAAACGCCCTGCTTTCGGACCGATATCGATGATATAATCCGCCGCACGGATAATCTCCTCATCATGCTCCACCACGACCACGGTATTCCCCAAGGCTTGCAACTGTCGCAATACCTTGATCAACAAATCCGTATCCCGGGAATGCAGACCGATACTCGGCTCATCCAAAATATACAACGAACCCACCAAGCTACTACCCAACGAGGTAGCCAAATTGATACGTTGGCTCTCTCCTCCGGATAAAGAGGCCGAGAGGCGATCTAAAGCCAGATAACCCAACCCCACATCCAACAGGAATTGCAAGCGATTATTGATTTCCGTGAGCAAACGTTTAGCGATCGCCGCATCCGTCTCGTCCAGTTCCAGTTGATCAAAGAAAGCCTTTGCCTCCGAAACCGGCATCGTTACCAGCTCGGCGATATTCTTACCACCCACTTGCACATACAGCGCTTCCGGCCTCAAGCGGCTCCCCTTACAAACCGGGCAAGTCGTCTTTCCCCGATAGCGGGCTTGCATCACCCTGTATTGTATCTTATAAAGATTCTCTTCCACGAACTTAAAAAAATCGTCGATGCCGTGTAAACCTCTCGCCCCATGCCACAACAAATCTTTCTCTTTCTGTGTCAAGTCGTAATACGGACGGTGGATCGGAAAGTTATATTTCTCGCTCTTCACGATAAAGTCTTTCAGCCATTCCCCCATCACCTCACCTTTCCAGCAAACCACGGCTCCTTGGTAGACAGACAAGCTTTTATCGGGCACCACCAGATTCTCATCGATGCCCAGCACCTTACCGAATCCCTCACAGGTCGGACATGCGCCCAACGGATTATTAAAGCTAAACATCATATCGGTAGGCTCCTCGAATATCATGCCATCCGCCTCGAACTTCTTCGAGAATTCCTTCACGACTACCCCTTCCTCCGTATAAATACGAATCAAACAGGTACCATGGCCCTCAAAGAAAGCGGTCTCGGCCGAATCCGCCAAACGGCTTTTCAAGGTCTTATCGTCCGATACCGTCAGGCGGTCCACCAACAACTCGATCGGGTAAGACAGCAACTCCTCGCTCGCCAGTACCTCCGAGATACGATATACCGTATCATTTACCGACAGACGGGCATATCCTTCTTTCCGCAAGATCTCCAGCTGCTCCTTCATATCCCGGCCTTCCGGCAAGACAACCGGAGCGAATACGGCAAAACGAGTTCCTTCGGGATATCGCATGACCTCCTTGATAATATCGCTCACCTGATGTTTTTTCACCTCGGTGCCGGAAACCGGCGATATCGTCTTTCCGACGCGAGCATATAACAAGCGTAAATACTCATAAATCTCGGTAGATGTACCGACCGTGGAACGCGGATTACGGGTATTCACCTTCTGCTCGATAGCGATAGCCGGCGGTATTCCCTTAATATAGTCGCATTCCGGCTTACTCATCCTCCCCAAGAACTGGCGGGCGTAAGCGGATAAACTCTCTACATACCGACGCTGTCCCTCCGCATAAAGGGTATCGAACGCCAACGATGATTTTCCACTCCCCGACAGCCCGGTTATCACCACCAGCTTGTCCCTCGGAATCTCTACATCTATATTTTTCAAGTTGTTGACACGTGCCCCCTTGATGAAAATCGAATTGCTCTCAGACATATTACCTTTATCTTTTTCTTTAACGCAAAGATAGCCAAAACTAACCGATTCTGCCCTATCTTCATCGAACTAATTCACACAGTTAGACAGGGTGTGCCTCGTCTCTACTGCCAAGTAAATAAAATAACAAGGGTGAAATATTTCATATTTACAGGGAATCTTCTACATTTGTTGAAAATTTCATAGACAAACACAGCAAGGCACCCATGTATATTAAATATTTTCGCTTCTTAGTAGCGATTCTCTTTTGTGCGATAACCTCATGTTCTACGGTTCGCGAGAAGCCTCGTCCGGCTACGAGTACGGGCAAGGAGGCCAAGCGAGAGTTTAGGGGAGCATGGATACAGACCGCTTTTCAAGGCGAATACAAGGATATGACTCCCGCCCGGATGAAAAAAGACTTCATCCGCAAGCTTAATTACCTGCAAGCATGCGGCATCAACGCCATCATCTTTCAGGTGCGCCCCGAGGCGGACGCTTTCTATAAATCCGATATCGAGCCGTGGAGCCGCTTCTTCACCGGAGAGCAAGGCGTAGCCCCGGCAGGTGAGTTCGACCCGATGGCCTTCCTGATCCAAGAATGCCATAAACGAAACATGGAGTTTCACGCTTGGTTGAATCCTTACCGGGCGAGCACGGCGGGAAACACCCGTTTCGCCGATTCCCACATCTATCATAAGCATCCCGAATGGTTTGTCACCTATAATAAACAAATCCTTTTCGACCCGGGATTGCCGGAAAGCCGTCAGTTTATCTGCCGGGTAGTGCGTGATATCGTCGGCCGTTACGACGTGGACGCTATCCATATGGACGATTATTTCTATCCCTATCCCGCGGCGGGTATGCCTTTCCCTGATGATAACAGCTTCCGGAAATACGGCTTGCGAAAAGGATACAGCGAGGCGCAAAGGAACGATTGGCGCCGGGAGAACGTGAATACCCTGATCCGGGAATTGAAACGTACCATCCTGCTCACCAAGCCTTGGGTACGCTTCGGTATCAGTCCCTTCGGCATCTACCGCAACAAGAAAAGCACCGCGGACGGATCGGGTAGCAATACCAACGGTCTGCAAAACTACGACGACCTCTACGCCGATATCACCTATTGGGTACAGCAAGGCTGGATCGATTATAACATCCCCCAGATCTATTGGGAGATCGGACACCCGGCGGCGGATTACATCACGCTTATCAAATGGTGGGACAAAAACGCCAACGGAGGTCATTTATATATCGGGCAAGACGTGGCCCGAACCATGAAAGCGGACCAATTAACCCGCAAGATGCGTTACGAGCGTGCCTTGCCTCACGTGCGCGGCAATTGTTTCTGGCCCGCCAATGAGATTCTATGGAACAACAAGGGCGTAGCCGACAGCCTGAAACGGAACTACCACCGTTACCCGGCCCTTATCCCGGCCTATACCCATATGCATAACCGTCCGCCAAAAGACGTAAGCAAGCTAAAGACCGAATGGACACCTAAAGGCTTCTTGTTACATTGGCAAGCGGAGCAAAGCCCCACGAATCCGGAGCTAGCCTCCTATTTCGTGATCTATCGCTTTAACGACAAGGAGCCGATAGACACGAGCGATCCCTCGAAGATCGTGGCTATCACCCGGGAAACCGGCTACTTGATGCCTTACGAGAAAGGAAAGGTAAAATATCGCTATGTAGTGACCGCCGTAGATCGCTTTCACAACGAGAGCGAGGGCAAGACAAAGAAAGTAAAATTATAAAGACAACAATATATGTTAACCGACCATCGCTGCACCAAATATACCGACTGTTCCTCTTGTAGTTTCTACCAGAGGGACATATTCAAGTATCGTCTTTATCCGAAAGGGTACGTGATCCCTCAGACAAGATGCATGCAGAACATGGTCTTTTTCCTAGTCAAGGGAGAGATCTGGCTGAACAGCGAGGAGCACCCGGACACCACGTTCCGGGGCGGACAGTTCGTATTGCAACCGATCGGCTCGAAAGTGGAGTGCAAGGTACTCGACTACACCGAATGTATCATCTATCTCTTCGAGCGTCCGCAAAACATATGCGACAATCGTTTCAACAAAGGCATCTCCATCGTGGAGAACGAACGCCAGCAGCCCATCGTAATGACGATGGTCCCGCCGATACAACTCTTCATCGAGGGCATGAAGCTCTACCTCAACGATGATTTAAGATGCTCCGGACTGATGCAAGCCAAACGCTCGGAGATGGTCTACTTGCTGAACTACTACTACCCCATCAAGGAGCTAGCCGCCTTTTACGCCCCGATTTACCGGTATAGCCACAGTTTCCAGTATTTCGTGATGCAGAACTACCAGAAGGCGAAAGACGTGGAGACCTTCGCCCAATTGGGAGGCTACAGTGTACCCACCTTCCGCCGTATCTTCAAGGATACGTTCGGAGAGCCCGCCTACCAATGGATGCTGAAACGCAAATGCCAAGACATCCACAACGACCTTATCATGACCGAGCTTTCCATATCCGAGATTTGTTACAAGTATGGTTTTGAGTCGCTTTCTAACTTCTCGCACTTCTGCAGGGCTAATTTCGGCCAATCTCCCCGCTCTGTCCGTTCTCTAAAGGATGAAAATACATAATATTCAATGATTTTTTTAAAATCTCTCAACTTTTGCAACTCTTTGGACAAAAATAACAATTCTCCCCTTTAGCATTCCCTATACATTTGCGTCCAGAAGATCAATCATAATTGATTTTCAAAGATAAATAAAATGTATAGGTACAATAAGACAAGTATTATCTTAAAGATCTCTATCGCAGTTTTATTCATTATCGGCATGGTGCTGGAATGTAGTTGCGAGAGATCCGAGGAACCGGAGAAAAGAGGCACGGGCTACATCACTTGCACCCTTCGTTGGGATAGCGTGGTAGCAGGTTCCCCGGTACCGGAGAAACTTCGCTATTGTATCTACCCGTCGGAGGGCGGGCCGATGATACAGACGGATGGGAACGCCAATGGCATCACCCTGTTCTTACCACCGGATAAATATAATGTATTGGTTTTCAATTACGACGCGAAAAACATAGGTTTTCGTAATATGTCGAAGTTCGAGGAAGCGGAAGCATATATCTCCTCTCTAGAGGATCTGGAGGCATGTCAAGACGAGGTGATCCCGTTATATGTCGCCACGATCCGTTCGGTAGAGGTTGAGGGGGATACGGAGAAGCATAAGGAATTGACCTTGTCGCCGTTTTTCCTATCGAAGGATAGTTCCTTGAATCTAAGCAATGAAAGGAAATGGATCGCGAACAATATCAACGGGCTAAAGAAAACGAGTATCCGATGAGAGAGAGCCGGTTATTTATCATCTTGATCTCGCTTGTCATGGGATTGGCGGGATGCTCGAAAGAGACTATGATCGGCGAGTATGTAGACCGTTGCGCCGTGCGCCTCGACATAGATTGGGGTCCTTGCGGTATCGACCCGGATGGTATGACCGCACTCTTTTACCCGGTCGATGGAGGGGAGCCAAGCCGTTTCCTTACCAACACGGTCACAGGTGACGAGGTGCGATTGAGGAAAGGGATCTATAACGTAGTGGTATTTAACCAAGCGGCCGAAGAATACAGTTATCTCACGATCGAGGGTCAAGATCAATACAGCACCCTGCGGATCGTGATGAAGACGACGGATAGCGATTGGTACACGCCCACCGAGGGAGAGCGGCTGATCTACGATCCGGAACCTTTAGCGGTAGCTACATTGGAGGGTTTTGAGGTGACGCAAGAGATGGTACGGGCGAACCTTAAGGAGGGAAAGGAGTTTTCCTTGGCTTGCCGGCCCGAGAAGGTAATCTTCACGACCCATCTGTCCTTAGAGATAAAAGGATTGCACAACGTGCGGACTGCGAGGGGATCGATTAAAGGGATGGCGGATACATATTGGATAGCGGATAGAAAGACCGGGAGTAGCGTAGCGACGCAACTCGTGGACTTCTCGGAAAAGACCTTTCACGAGAACTCAACGACAGACGGTATCTTATCCGGCTCTTACCTGACACTCGGCAGGCCGAACGTCACATCGAAGGCCACGGACGAGATCAGTAATTTGCTTACGCTCTCCATCTTATTGGTCGATAACAAGACGGTCATTACGAAGCAATATGATATAGCTCCACGTGCCGCGATCAATAATGAGACGAAAGAGGTGAAAGTGGTGCTGGGTACCGGAGCCGATCCGGACGAGGAGGAAACTCCCGAGGATATTCCGCTGGAATTGCCAAACGTAAAGCCGGCAACTAATGGCGGCGAAGGGGGATTCGACGCAAGTGTAGACAATTGGGGAGATGAGACGAATATCGTAATCCCCGCATAGATATAGAATGATAAATAGTAACAACATAAAACAACATTAAAAGACTAAGCGTTATGAAGACAAATTTATTCATTGCAGCATTAAGCCTAGTAGTATTGGCTGGCTGTTCAAGCGAAGATGAAATTGATACATTAGTGTCTAAGAGTGATAATGCGATTACTTTCGGGACTTATGTGGGGAAACAGACAAAGGCTATAGAGAAATCAGCATTTGCAGAGAATGATCAATTTGGGGTATTTGCATTCTATACGAAAGCTGAGGGGTATAACAATACTAAAGATACTCCTAATTTCATGTATGAACAATCCATTAAAAAAGGCGCAGGAGAAGCAGAATGGACATACAGCCCTGTAAAATATTGGCCTAATACAAATGGAGAGCAAATCACATTTTTTGCATACTACCCTGCCGGAAAGACTGGTATGACATTCCAAACAACAGAAACATCAACGGCATATAGCAATAGCTCAAAAGGTTTCCCCGATATCAAATTTGAGGTTCAAGATAAAGCCGATGAGCAAGTTGACTTTATGTATTCAACTCTAGTGAACCAAACAAAACCAGAAACTAATGCGGCGATCAAATTCAGCTTTGCTCATGCCCTATCGAAAGTTAATATTAAGGCTCAAATGAAAGAAACTCTAAATAGCGAAACAACTGTAAATATAAAAAGCATCGCTTTAAATAATATATACAACACAAACACATTAAAATATACAGGATCAACTCCTAGCTGGGGATGGGATACTGCGAGCAATGGACAGAAGTATGAAATAACTCCCACTAATATTAGTTTAGCCTCTGATGGGACGACTGCTATTGATATCACAAGTTTCTTGATGGTTCCCCAAACATTATCAACGGAAGATGGCAAAAAAGCTAGTATTACTATCACCTATGATGTTGTTACAACTGACACTAGTCTTCCAGAAGGGAGTAGTACTATTACAAACACGATAACTACAGATATAACTTCTACAACAGAATGGAAGATGAATCAACAATATGTATATACTATACAGATTTCCTTAACTGATGTAAGCGTAAGCACTGAAGTTTCAGGTTGGACAGAACCAACAGAGTAAAACTTAATATGATTTGCTTAAGATATGCTATAAGCCGGGAGAAAAATTCCCGGCTTATATTTTATATAGACTTCTAAGACATTCAAAAGCAACTATAAGAAGAGTTCCACAATAAGACAAACCACAAAGACCTTCCTGCCACTCAAACAAACGATAATCTATCTTTTTGCCCAATATAAGCCACATATCGTAACAATCCCTTCCCCCCACAATCACGAAACAACACCAAAGGCATCCCCATAAACCGCCTTTTACCCCTCGAAAGCCCCCCTTTTCACACACAATAGGTCGCGAAAGCCAACGCGAAAGGCCGCGTTAGGCGACACATATGGTTACGTTGGGCATCGTAAGCAGCTAAGAATAGGGTTATAACCTAATGAGAAAGGCGTTATAACCTTATTATAACCCTATCGTAACCTTATGGAATAGCCCAAACACCCGGCAAACCATGAGTTACGATGAATTAATTTCGCTAGAATAAAAGGCCATTTTCCAACATCTGTCTGTCTACTAAACAATTGCTGTTTTTTTCTTGCGTATTTGGAAGCGAGACGTACATCCGCCCGAAATAATCGACTCTCACGGACTTCCGTTTACATTTTGTCAAAATGTCAATCCGCAAGGAAACTTCTCCCCACATAGCATACGGATATCAATTATTCTTCCTATATTTGCGATAATCCCTCATATCTAAGCGTAGGTCACTGAAGGAGGACATAAGTTAACGAAGAGCGTTTAAAGATATTATCCCGCATTGAAATCTCGACAATTTCATATCCATGGATAATAGACAATGAACGCTCACGTCGGTGCTATATTTACCAGTAATCGCTCTGGACGATATAACAGCATGGCGTGGGCTATTGTTTATTACATGGATAGGGCAGTCGAGAGCCTCAATGCGGTAATATCAATAGTTTCCACGCTTCTGTATTTTTAGCCCGGCAACCGATGGAGACAGGTTGCCCTTATCCATTAAATGAAGACGATCCTCCTGTTACCCGTCTTGTCGCTATGGCTCCTGCTTGCCACGCAAGCCAATGCCCAAGTCTATCACCTACATTTATCCGACAACACTTGCCGGATAACAGAATGCGTTGATACTCCACAAGGCGTCAAGCCCTTGGGTCAGACATGGAAAGGAAACACCTTCCATGATCGTTTCACGCTAGATTTCGATCGCGCTATCTTCACGTGGGAAAAGGAAGGAAAAGAGACGTATGCCAACAAGATCATCAACCACACTGCCAAATACGCTCACCACTCATTCACCACGGAGCAGATTACCGCCAACCTCACCATCAACAGCCATCGAGCCGTCCTTCAACTTATCCACTTTCAGAATGGCCAATGGATACAAGTCACTTATTTTTGCGAGATAGGGAATTAACGGCTCATGCGAACATCTACAACATCTACCACTTATACTTGATATTTGTACTTTTTATTTGTGAGTGAAAATTCCAGCCTTAAAAAAGGAGGCCTTAAAGTTTACGATAAACATCTTCAAAAGGTACTCTGCAACGTTCCCCCCAAATGCCTTTATTTCCATCCCGTATCCCACAAGGAATAGCCATGTTTATTTCAGCACCATGAGGTAGTTTCAATGTCCTTTTTAGCCGACGGCTGTCCAGCCCTTCTAAGGGGCACGTGTCATAGCCTTCGTTTGCCATCGCAATCATAAACGTTTGTGCGGCAAGCGCACAGGATTTATGGGCTGTCACACGTATGTCATTCTCGGAAACTTCAAGCATCATAGGACGGAAAATACTGATTATATTAGCCAACAATTTCCTAAGCAATCCGAGAATACCGAAGAACCGGGCATAAACAAAGGGCATCAATATACCGTAATATATTTCCCGATCCTTAATACGTTTGGCCTGACGTTCTTTAGGACTGTAATGACGAATGTTCTCCCGTTCAAAATTGAGTACGAATCGCGCATGTTTCTTGTACCAGTCACGCCGAACCACAAAAATGACAATTTGTGAAGCGGTAGAAGCCGCTTTCTGACCAAGGCAGTCCCTTGAAATTTTTGCCAATAATTCAGGTTCTGTAATATGGTAAAATTCCCATAATTGCATATCAGAACTGTTAGGAGCCAATGTAGCCAGTTCCAAACAATGTTTTACCTTTTCCGTATCTATTGGTTTTTCTTTATCATACACCCGTACAGAACGACGATGATGAAGGACTTCATCTAAATTCATAATGATACTGATTTGAATTAAACATTTATTCCCAGCTGATTACTTCAGCCATTTATTATTGTGCTTTATTTAATTGCCGCATAACGACCTTCGCCATTTCTTTAGAACTGAACGGGTCCTGCCCAGTAATCAGATTATTATCTACAACTACTTTTGAAGTCATAGGTATCAATGCTTTTTCATAATCCGCTCCTCTCTCTTTCAACAACGCTTCAAGATCAAAAGGCACGTCTTCTTTTCTTCTGGCAAGACTTTCCTCAAACCAACTGAATCCCGTCAGCTTTTTGCCTTTAATCATATATTCGCCATTGGATAGTTTGACATTCAACAACCCACTGACCCCGTGGCAGATGGCCGACACTATCCTCCCACTTTCATCCTGTTTCCTTACGATAGTCTTTAAAGCTTCATTGTCAGGAAAGTCATACATCGCACCGTGTCCGCCGGCTAAATAGACACAATCAAACTGTTGTTCCAACAGGTTATCCAAACTGTTTGCATGATCCAACAGCTTTTTGAATTCTGGCTTTTCCCAATACTTTTCGGACATTTCATCTAAAAAAATTGGTTTTAAACTTTCGGGATCAATGGGAGTATAACCTCCTTTCGGATTGGCTACCGTTATGTCATAGCCGCTTTCTTTTGCACTATGATAGATATGAGTAAACTCACTAAGCCATAATCCGGTCGCGAGTTTCCCATTGGCAAAAGTCTCTGTGCTAGTAACTATTATTAAAATCTTCATGATAATCAAATTATTGATTCATATTCTTTAAAAGAAAACATACACATGGATAGATTGTTTTTCAGAATATGGAATCTTTAACATAATCCGAAAATATGAAAACCTGCAAATCCTTTCAAATGCAATCTCTATCCACCAGCATTCGATAAGGAGAAATTACCGATCCCTTTCCTATTACCTCCGGGAGGAAGCAATTTGATGAATATCGTTTCCATGATGCCCAAGTTGAAAGAAGAATTAAGAACTATTTTCAACGACTATGGCTTGAAATATGTCTTCGATACCAATAGCCAGGAGATTAAAGTAATGAAAGAAAAGAAACCGGGAGAGATATTTTTAATTCCATTTCATTCCATAGCCGATACCCTGCAGCGTATGATTTTCTACAAAGCGGCTATTGAAAGTAACAGTGAGTCCGCATTAGTTTTTGAAGAACCGGAAGCCCACTCATACCCTCCTTTCATATCAAAGGTAACGCAGGATATTATCCAATCGGACAGAAACCAGTTTTTTATAACGACACACAGTCCTTATGTGGTTAACGACTTTCTGGAATTACCGAGTGACCAACTTGCCATTTACCTAGTTGACTTCAGGAATGGGGAAACTTTCGTGAAAAGAGCCAGTGACACAGAAGTACAAGAAATGTACGAATATGGCATCGACCTATTTTTCAACACTGAAACATAGCGAAAGATACAGAACACATTGCAGGCACAAGCCCATACCCAAGTCTACCGCCTACGCTTATTCGACAGTACTTACAGGATAACGGAATGCGTTAAAAACCATTTTACGGAATGTCCAAATGTTCTGTCAATACGTTTACGAATGTTCGTAATGGCGCACCTTCATAATTATCCAACTCCCCAACCAATATCAACGCGGCGTTCTTCATCCATGGCTGGTATGGGATAGATAGTTCATAGGGGATTTCACGGATCAGTTCCGGGGTGTTCTTGATTACCGTATAAGCGTCGCCATCGGCGGCTTTCTTGCCTTCGAAAACTAAGGTACGGTCGAACATTTTTTGCTTGTTTACCCCGTTTAGTACTACCGGGGCCATGACTACGGAATCTCTGTCGCTACGCAACATCGGCATCAAGGACAGGGTTTGATATCGTCCCACGGAGAGTCCGCAGACACTGATCGTTAGGTCTAGACGCAAGGAGTTGCCCTCCCGCTCGATGCGGTTTTGCTTCACGGAGACTTGCCCCCGGTAAGATTGTATAGGTACCTGCGCTCCTGCCGGAAGAACAAGGCCGATCACAAGCAAACATATATAAATGAATGTCTTCATAGATTTATCTCTTTATTTGATGATGTAAACGATACTGATACCCGCCTTTGTTAATCCCCAATACTCGTTGCGGAACTTGCCGATAGGCGCATCTCCTCTAGGAAAAGCGTACTTATCATATTCAAAATGCAAGTATCCGAAACCCGCCGTGAACTCCACGTTCCAACGGGGCGACACGTACAACTGATAACCATAAGAGATACCGCCGCCATAAGCGTTACCGTTATAACTATTCTTTTTCTCCATCCCATACAGGAGCTTCAAACCGGCGAAATCGTAATCTATATACTGGGCATGAACCCCGAAGAAATGTCCGTTGAAACGCTCGTGTATCCAGTAACGCACCTCGGGCTGTATCATCCAATGCTTAAATGACTTATCGCTCGAGAATGTCCAACCGTTATAATACCCCGATGCCTCAACCGACCAATGCTTGTTGAATGCGACCTCCGCCCCTACGTTCGGCGTAGTGATCGCGTCATAAAGCACATTGGTCTTCACGGCCACGACCTGTCCTTGAATATCCATAAAGGTTGACAAAAGAAATACTAACAGTAAATATAGTTTATTCATATCTCCCGGTTCATTAGGTTTGTTTATTTAAGAGACAAAACCGTACAAATATAGATAATATTTATCAGTTCATTCGTACGTTAACTTATATAATATCCACGATTTACAAACGGAAAACGTTATCTTTGCAAGATAAATCCAGAATATGACTCATGAAGGCTAAATATATCGTGATTTTTCTCCTGTCACTCCTTTCGTTTGTCGCTTGCGATAAAGAGGAGGTCGTTATCCCTACTACCGCCCCTCGTACGGTTCTTATCTATTTCGCAGGAGATAATAGCTTGAGTGGATACGTGAGCCAAAACCTGAGGGCGATAAAGGAAGGGATTGAGCGAGATGGATTGAACAACGGTAATTTGTTGATCTATACGGATAAGCAGAACGAGGCTCCCCAGCTTTTCCAATTAAAACTGGAAGCGGATACCATCCGGCAGATCGTGCTCGAGACCTACGCCTCGAACCAGAACTCGGCCTCTACCGAGACGCTGACGCAAATAATCGACAAGGTACAAAAGGAATATCCGGCGGATAGTTACGGGTTGGTGCTGTGGAGTCACGGAACGGGATGGCTACCTTCGGATATCTATAGCTATCTGCGTTCTTTCGGGCAAGACGGGAAGAATAATTTCATGGAGATCAATGATTTGGCCTCCGCTTTATCGAAGTATCATTTTGATTTTATTTTGTTCGACGCTTGTTATATGTCGTGCGCCGAGGTAGCTTACGCTTTCCGGGGATGCGCGGATTATATTATCGGCTCGCCCACGGAGATACTGGCCAATGGTTTCCCCTATCAAACGATCATGGGGGATATGTTCAAAAAAAAAGCTGATGTGGTGGGGATAGCGACAAAGTTTTATACGTATTATCAAAGTGAGGCAGGAACGATCTCGGTCATGAAAAGCGATGAGTTGGATGAATTGGCCGCTACTTGCCGTACCCTATTCCATGATAAGACGGAAAGTGATCTTTTCGCCGTACCCGTTAGCGAATTGCAGATCATGGAGTATTTGACGCCGAATTATCATGCCTTATATGATTTTGATGATTACGTGAGCCGTCTGGCCACGGAAGAGCAATATAACGCATTCAAGCGGAGCATGGAAAAGGCGGTTATTTACAAGGCTACTACACCCAAGGCGGTTTACGCTTATCCGTATCCGTATGGAAGCTATCTGCCGGTCAATAAATATAGCGGCCTATCTATCTACGTCCCCCAAGAAGCCTTGCCCAAACTAAATGAGTGGTACAAGGATCTTGAGTGGTATAAAGATGTATATCAATGATTAAAACTCATCTCTTAGCCAGCGTTTACCACGAGGGGTATACAGGAATATCAAGAAACCTGCCGCCATTATAGAAATAACCGTAAAGAATACTGCTAATAACATATTTCTCTATTTTAATAATGCGCTTCCTACTCCCAATACAAGAGCGGCAAAAGTTAATTTTGACAAATCGAAGAAATACTTTGAAGTATTTTCTCTTCTGTTCTTCATTAAATCCTGAGCCGCTTTTCTTTTTTCAATGTTACCGTTATAGTTACTCATAGCAAAAATACTAATATTATTTCACAAATGAACTTATTTCACTAAAAACACTTCCTTATATCGTTTTACCTGTCCTTGAGGATGAACAAGTTCCGCATAGAAAATATAAACGCCGGTTCTCACCTTGGAACCATTCACCGCAAGGCCGTTCCAAGCCAATTCACCTTCTATCCCTAATAAGTCATGATTTACCACCTCACTGATATGCCTTCCGGAGATATCAAATATCCAGGCTCGACAGGTATAGCCGGATTCATCAAGATGGTAGGAGATCGTATATTCCTTCGTTGCCTCAGAATAAACGGGAGACTCTATGCCCGTGACCTCGCCTTCATCTTGCTTTCCATATTGGGAATTCCGATAGCCGGGCGTACCGTATCCCGCCGTGGCCGAAGCCGAAGTCCAATTCATCTCATCCTGCGTATCGCTATCAGGATTAATCCGCTCCAAGGCAATCCCCTTCTCATTTTTCACGGATGGGGCATGCCATTTAGAAGTATAACGAATCTCATCGATCATAACCTCATCTTCTGTACGAAACAGGACTAGCGTAGCAGAGGTATTTGCCAAGACCGGAAGTTTTAATTCATGCAAAGCATCCGGCGAAGATATCAGATAAAAATCGCTCACTCCTCCCATACTTTTAGTCAGCAACGCATAATCTTGTGGTTCTACCGGAGAGACTATAGAAGATAAAGGATAATGCGTACTCAATGTACCATCGGATTTACGAGTAGCAACAGACAGTCCAGCCAAAGGCAATGCTCGGTCCGAACGATTATAAAGCTCGATATACTCACTCCCTTCCGGATAAGGATTCGGCAACAACTCATTAAAAACGATCTCATTGGGTAAGACTATAATGTCCGTGGGGATACCCGGTTTATGGGGAGTGTCCGGACGATCCGAATCTTCTGGTTCATCGTCAGGAGAAGAGTTTGCGGAACCCGGCGTGCCTCCTCGCTCATCCGTTGATAAATAAAAACCGATTTCAGAACGTTCCCAAGCGATACCGGCTTTCGCTTTCTCATAGGCAATCCGGTCGATCTCCTTACCGGAAGGATCGAATAAAGCAAGCTCCTTCCCCGTGTTCGCCAAGGACGCCGGGAATTTATCCAAGGGCATATCTTGTCCCGAATCGTCAATATGTATATCCCTACCAGACCGATAAAGCACGATATATCCATCCGCATCCAAAAGCAAAGCTGTCAATACCGTTGGCTTACTACCATATAAGAATGACCAACCATTTAACTCTATAGCCTTATCCGTCGTATTATAAAGTTCCACATACTCCGTTTCCGGAAAAGCCTTTTGTCCTTTCGGATCAGCCATCACCTCATTAATACGGATACTACCGGCGGGGAAAGAAGGAGTATCCGGCACTTCTGGTTCCTCCGGAGCGTCGGGCTCTTCTTCATATTCTAACCGAATCTCGGTAGAACTCTCCGGAATCTTATTTCCCTCAAGATCCATTAACCCCGAGCACAACAAATCATAACCCATACCAACCTTCAACTCCTTATCAAAGCTGATATTCACATGGATCCGCATATCATCCGCATAGGTCATATGAGAGGCATTACCGATACCCGATATAGAGAATATCGCCTCACGGATATCCACCGGAAGATTATATTGTAATTGGAAAACAGACTCGGTGATCGGTTGGATAGCAAGAAGCCGCGGAAGAACCAACGGCTCATCGGGCTCATTGGGTTCTTCGGGAGTATCCGGCTTCTCTGGTTCGATCGAGATATTATCGGATATAATGATGTAGTTACACGCAAAATCATTTACTCGAGTTTTAGAATAGCGGCATTCAAAACGTAGTTGTCCCCCTTTACATGAAGAAGAAACTTCAGACTCACAACTACCTATCAAGACAAACCTACCCTTCTCTAGCACATATAAGTTCCATATCTTATGATTTTCTAAAGTAAGTTTCACTTTCAAATCCACGGCTCCCAACAAGACATCGAGCGCTTTCTCTATTAAGATCTTTGGATTCTTCTCCGTTGCGGTATGTTTCCGAAAAGTTATCGTTTTCTTATTACTGCCGATTTGGACATAATAATCGCTTTTTAATCCAAGCATCCTCTGATCATCTAAATAAACATGTAGCCGGATATGGTTTTGATCGCTTGGTTTGAAATCCATCCGAATCTCAAATTCCCATTCCATTGTAGCGGAATAAACGAGAGGAGTTTCTATGGAAACACTTTTCCGGGTAGGATCCGCACGTGAGACCAGCCATCCGGTCTCAATCACAAAGCAATCTAAATCACCCGTCCAAGGGTTATCCGATGTAATCTCCAGTCCATTAAACGGTTCTTTTAACTGGGGATAAGCGCAAAGCGGAAGTAAAAACGCAAGAATTAATAATAATTGTTTCATAGCTATATCGTTTTAGTTATAAATTTCTCTATCTTTGCACCCTAATAAGTTACAACTGTAAATAATAGGGCGCAAAAGGCAAAAATATGAAAGCCCTTTACAGACAGCAAAGTTATAACTATTTTACATTATTCAAATTAAATCAGTGCTCAAAATGAAAGTAGCAATTGTTGGTGTAAGTGGAGCCGTAGGACAGGAGTTCCTGCGTGTACTCGACCAGAGAAACTTCCCGATGGATGAGCTGGTACTTTTTGGCTCATCTCGTAGTGCCGGACGTGTTTATACCTTCCGTGGTAAACAGTATACCGTTAAGGAACTGAAGCATAACGACGACTTTAAGGGAATCGATGTTGCTTTTGTTTCAGCCGGAGGTGGTACTTCCAAGGAATTTGAGAAGACGATCACGAAACATGGTACGGTGATGATCGATAACTCCAGCGCGTTCCGTATGGACGAGGATGTTCCATTGGTCGTACCGGAAGTAAACCCGGAGGATGCCTTGAATCGTCCTCGTGGCGTGATCGCTAACCCGAATTGTACCACGATTCAGATGGTTGTAGCGTTGAAGGCGATCGAGAACTTATCTCATATCAAGCGTGTTCACGTATCTACTTATCAAGCTGCCAGTGGAGCGGGCGCTACCGCTATGGCTGAGTTGGTAAAACAATATGAGCAACTATTAAAGGGCGAGGAGCCTACAGTAGAGAAATTTGCTTATCAATTGGCATATAACGTAATCCCTCACGTAGACGTATTCACGGAAAATGGCTATACGAAAGAGGAGATGAAGATGTATAACGAGACCCGTAAGATCATGCACTCGGATATCGAGGTGAGCGCTACCTGTGTTCGCGTACCGGTTATGCGTGCGCATAGCGAATCTACTTGGGTAGAGACAGAGCGTCCGATCAGCGTGGAAGAGGCTCGCAAGGCTTTCGCCGAGGCTGAGGGTGTGGTATTGCAGGATGAACCGGCAAACAAGGATTATCCGATGCCGTTGTTCGTAGCGGATCACGATCCGGTTTACGTAGGCCGTATCCGTAAGGATATCAGCAACCCGAATGGTTTGACATTCTGGACCGTGAGCGACCAGATCAAGAAAGGCGCCGCTTTGAACGCCGTACAAATCGCCGAGTACTTGCTAAAGGTGGGTAATATCAAATAACAGACAACTTTGTAAATTCTATATACGTGGAAGCGGGATCAAGAGAATACTCTTATCCCGCTTTTTTATGCTTAGCGTAATTCCTCCATGCCTTCTCAAAACGTATAAATCAATACGCCCAATACCCGATGGTTGGTTATCGAATGTGTGTCATGAATCCGTCCGCCATCTTGCAAATCCACATTGCCATACCATGCGATGGAAGGGCTATATTCAACACCTAATTTCCAGTGCGGAAGATTATACGAAAGTTGCAGGTTGGTCGTAAATACCTGATCTACGTCCAGACCTACGCCATAGGTTTTGCCTACCAGTGCCTCATTCGCTCCCAAGTTCTTCAAATAGCCTAAGAACAAACCCGGTTTCCATTTCTTTCCGTACACGATATTCAACCAAGAAGTAGAGAAGAGATACGGCGAATATTCCTGTTCGCCGGTACGTGGGTCGATAGAGGTGACGCCGTACCCCCCCAACATACAAGTCTGCGTCAAGTTAGAAGCCAGCAAGGTTTTCGCCATCACCAACCAATTCGCGTCCTGATATTTCACGTGCGCCTCGCCGGATACGGAAGAAACCCGCTCGCTGACTTTATAAATCTTGCCATCCACCTCGTTCTGCGTTCTCGGCACTAACGACAAGATTTCCATACCGGTTCCTACCTGCCAACCGGGTTTCTTATAATCCACCCCGAGATAGACTTCCGGCACGCAACTATTCTTGATATATTCCTCGCTCTTTCCGTTCGGTCCAGCCGATAGATATTGCAACTGCCATAGAACCGACCCGGTCAATTGCCACCCATTGTCCGTATAACGATAACGAATTTGCGGGCTGCGGTTAAAGGGCTGGAACGGGGCGCCGGTAGAAAGATTCAACATCTGTGGAAAGACCTCGCCAAATAGCGGATGCCATGTCTGTCCGATCAAGACAGCGGACTTGCCCCAATCCAGATTCACATAGGCATGACGGATACGGAGCACCGCCCAATTGCTACCCGAACCCCGGAAATCGGCCTCCAGTTTCAAGGAAGTCTTGGCCGAACCAACCTTCGGTCCTTGTACATCGATTCCCAAACGGGAGTAAAGCAGGTAAAAACTACCGTTCGGACTAGCGTTCAAGTCCTTGCCATCCGCATCCAACGCCACGTCCTTCGGATATAGGTGGAACAAACCATCCACGATCTCGGCATTCGCACGGGAATTATAGAACAAGTCTCCACGTACCTGTCCGTAAAATTTGTAAGAGAAGTTTTTCTTTTGCGCCTGTACGCATACCGCCATACATAGGCCGATCAAAAGAAGCAAGTTGCGTTTCATTTCCATTCCGGTCAATCTATCTTTAAAAATAATACATCATCAAACCTAATATACGATGATTCGTTATCGCATGTGTTTGCTCGATACGTCCGCTCTCTAAGTCGGTCGTGCCATAATAAGCTGTCGCCGGACAATACTCGAAACCGAACTTCCAATGCGGTAAATTATACGATACGTTTAAGCTGACGGTTATTAATTGATCGATATCCAATCCCATACCATACACCTTATCCGCTGAGACCAAGGACTTCCCGGTTCCCAAATTCTTCGTATATCCGACGAAAACTCCCGGTCTCCATTTCGTTCCGTAGGCGAAATTCACCCATGTCGTAGAATGGCGAAAAGGCGTATATCCCTGCTCGCCCGTACGGGAGTCCACCGAGCTCACCCCGTAACCGCCCAATAAAGCGGTATGATCCAAGGCTGAGGCCATCAAGGTTTTCGCCGCAAAGGTATAGTTTCTTCCGCTATACTTCAAATGTGCCTCGTAAGAGAATGCGGTCATTCGCTCGTTCACCTTAAAAGTTTGCTCCTTCCATTCCGTGGAAGTACGGGGTTTCAAGGAGATCATATGAGCGCCGAGCCCCATCAACCAACCATCCGCAGGGGTAAAATCCGCCCCCACGAACATCTCCGGAATGCAGCTATTCTTAATATAATCCTCGCTCATGCCTTTCGGTCCGCTGGAAAGGTATTGTAATTGCCACAACACGGAAGCCGTCAATTGTACCCGGCTATTCGCCTTATACTGGTAACGGATCTGAGGGCTACGGTTGAAAGGCTGGAACGGCGCTCCGGTGGAAAGATTCAAGACATCCGGCATCACGGCGCCAAACAAGGGATGCCACGTGATCCCTACTAATACCGCCGATTTTCCCCAATCCAAGTTTACGTATGCCTGCCGGATACGTAACATCGTATTACTACCGGAAAAACCGCCAAAGTCCGTCTCTATCTTAGCGGAGGAACGAGCCTTGCCAATGTCGGGACCCGTCACGTCCAAGCCCAAGCGGGAAGTGAACGTATAGAAACTGCCATTCGGCGTGGCGTTCAAATCCTTGCCATCCGCATCAAAACTCTTATCCAAAGGATAGAGATAAAAGTTCCCATCGATCGGAGCCATATTAGCCCGGGAATTGTAGAAAAGATCTCCACGGACGAAGCCGTAGAATTTGTAAGTGAAGTTTTTTCTTTGCGCTGTCGTAGAAAATAAGGCTAGCATCCCCACGAGCAACAGGGTAATCCGTCTCATTATAATTCAGTTTGTTATTTTTCTTACCTTATAAGCCGCGAATGTATATATTTTTATGGATTCAATTTGAAGAAACGAAATATTATTTGTTCCTTTGCTTCCAAGTTGTAAGCCTTAAAGGTCAAATTAGATTAATATTGTAAACACCAGATAAAGAAAATGAGTACTAAAAAGTTTTTGCTAGAAGAAAAAGATATACCTACGGCATGGTATAATATCGTAGCGGATATGAAGAACAAACCGCTGCCGATCTTAAATCCACAAACTAAACAGCCCTTAAAGGAGGAAGATTTATATCCTCTATTCTCGAAAGGCGTCTCTCATCAAGAAATGAACACGACAGACACATGGATCGAGATCCCCGATGAAGTACGCGAGCTTTATAAGGTATGGCGACCGACTCCGTTGGTTCGTGCCACTGGATTGGAAAAAGCGCTGGATACGCCCGCTCATATCTATTTCAAGAACGAGAGTGTAAGCCCGATCGGTTCACATAAGTTGAATTCGGCCTTGGCTCAGGCTTATTATTGTAAACAAGAGGGTACGACAAATATCACGACCGAGACAGGCGCCGGACAATGGGGTGCCGCTCTTTCTTATGCGGCAAAAGCTTTCGGCTTGGAACTTGCCGTTTATATGGTAAAGGTTAGTTACCACCAGAAGCCCTACCGTCGTTCGATCATGCAGACTTTCGGAGCACAAGTTGTTGCCTCCCCGAGTATGAGTACGAAAGCCGGACGTAAGATCTTGACAGACCATCCTAATTATCAAGGTAGTCTAGGTACCGCCATCTCCGAGGCGGTAGAGCTGGCCATGCAGACACCGAACTGTAAATATACATTAGGTAGCGTATTAAACCACGTTATGCTGCATCAGACCGTTATCGGACTGGAAGCTGAGAAACAAATGGAAATGGCTGGCGAGTACCCCGATGTCGTTATCGGTTGTTTCGGTGGTGGTTCCAACTTCTCCGGTATCACATTCCCATTCCTGCGCCATAAACTAACGGAAGGTAAGGATATCCGGGTTATAGCGGCGGAACCGGCATCTTGCCCAAAACTTACAAGAGGGCAATTCCAATATGACTTCGGAGATGAGGCTGGCTATACCCCGCTAATCCCGATGTTTACGTTGGGACATAATTTCTCTCCAGCGAATATCCATGCGGGAGGTTTGCGTTATCATGGCGCCGGCTCCATCGTCAGCCAGTTGATGAAAGACGAATTGATGAGCGCCGTGGATATCAAGCAATTGGATACCTTCAAGGCCGCTACCTTATTCGCACAAGCGGAAGGAATCATACCGGCCCCGGAATCATCCCACGCTATCGCCGCAGCTATCCATGAGGCAGAGCAAGCCAAGATCGAAGGTAAACCTCGTACGATCTTGTTCAACTTATCGGGGCACGGCTTGATCGATATGGCCGCCTACGACCAATATCTATCCGGTGATCTAACAAACTATGAGGTAACGGATGAGGAAGTAGCTAACAATTTGAAAGATTTGGAGAAAATCATCTGATAAAAACAAGAAAAGGGGCGATACCAAATCGCCCCTTTCCCCTATTTGTCTATGAAAGTCTTAATTTAAAGTATGTATTATGAGAAAATTTCTTCGTAATTAGTACTCGGGATAATCATGTTCTGGACATTTAAGCTAAAGTTTTTCTTTTTCTTATCCCACATACCGTAATTTGTCTTTATCTCTCCACTTTGATCATCATATTGATAAGTGATCTGATAGAATGGAACCCATTCATCGTTTGTCCGATCCCAACGAAACGCTTTCTTCTCGGAAACCTTGCCGTTCTCGTTGTACTGGAACTCATATCTTACCTGTTTGTTCAACAGTCCGTTTTCCTGTAAGAATACCACTTTAGAGATAATCTTACCATTCTCCTCTTTTGTATCATATAGATAATCTTTAGGAGACGCTGCGCTTATCGCTAAACTACACATGAAAGTAAAAACAAGCGCAAGAATACTTTTACCCCAAACTGATGTCTTCATACTATTTTAATTTATAAGGTTACTATCATTTTGTACCGCGAAGTAAGGAAGTTTCCCGACAATCACCAAAAGCAAAGTGACAAATCGTTAGTAATATCACAATATTTAACATATTCAAGACCTTCATTCCCTTCGATTCTCCCATGTTTACTGACATATTGTAAACCAAATCGTAAGTTCCCCCGATTTTTAAATATCTATTATTTACCACCAGCCGGATGTAACTTTCAAAAGAAAACTTTAGACACTGCTTTTTTAATAAATTAAAAATCTATTGATTAATAAATATATTCTTACTTTTGCAAAGGCAGAATGCAAATTGATTTCTTGACATGCGACAAATAATGAAACTATTTATCACATCCTTTCTTTTTATCCTATTCTCAGGATGTACAAAGGATGTATATGATCCTTCCAATAAAATTCCGGGAGAAGGTACTAATCCATTCTCAAAGGTAACAATTTCCTCTAATTTCGATTGGTCGATGATACAAATATCCCACCTTACCGTACAATCTTTCGACCCCTATGATGGCACCTATAATTATCTGGTAGAAGTATTTGATAAAAGTCCGGAAGATCAAGATGCGAATCTTCTCGCTACCGGGGTTTGCTCAAAGAAAACGCTTTTCGATAAGAAAATTATCTATCCAAAGGGAGAGTCGGATCAAGTTTACATACAATTGACGACCCCTACCGGATATCAAGTTACCGCTCCTGTCACCTTAACACCGGGTAATGATAATGTCTGTGCTTTCGATTCGTTAGCCGTATCGCAGGAAACAACCGCTACTCCGGTTAGCCGTACCCCGACCCGAAGCGTGTCTTCCACCTATACATTTATAATAGAAGACTCTTTCCCTAATTACGGAGATTATGATTTTAATGATGCCGTGATAAAAGTCCAGATGGAAACTTCCATGAAAGACGATTATGTACAATTCGCCAATATAAAACTGACTTTCCGTGCATTAGGTGGAACTAAGCGGGCCGGAGCTTTCATCCATCTCCCCGGCATAAAGTCCAAAGACATCCAAAAAGCCGAGTTAAATGGCTGGACCACGACTCCAGAATCGGAAACCGAGACTCCGGTTTATGCCCTATCGGATGATATACATGGATTATTCTCTTTTCATGAAATGATTAATACAGATAATGACCTTCCATATAGGGGAAAGCAAGAACGTTTGATCACCTTTTCGTTCGCAGCCGGTGCCTTAAAAGATTTGACCATTGATGACATCGATCTTTTCACGACCGTATTAAAGCGGGAAGGAGAGGTCTTACGCACGGAAATCCACCAACGTAATTATAGCTATACCCCCAAAGGGGTCAGATACCGTTATTACTCAAATGATAATTGCATATGGGCCTTAATGATACCGGATGATTTCAAATACCCTGTGGAACATGCTTTTATTGGTGATGCCTATCCGGATCTATTGAAATGGGTAAGTGGAGATAGCAAACATGTACAATGGTATAAAAGTAAGAATACGGTTGATAAGTGGATTTATACCCGAGAACAATAACAACCTAAAATCCTCCGTAAAATGAAAACGACCGCCATCTTATATCTTGCCTATCTGGCTTTATGCGTTCAGTGCTCAGTGCCGGAAAACAAGAGCACGAAAAAAGAGATTAATACTCAACCGATAAAGGTGGGTGTATTCGATGGGCATGGAGGAGCACAGACCTGTATTTGGGAAACTGTCGCCGCTATCCGGCTGGACCCGGAAATGGAGGTACGTACCATTACTACAGCAGATATAGCTAATAATGTGCTCGATTCGATCGACGCTATTATTATCCCGGGAGGAAGTGGCAAAAGTCAGTACTTAAACCTAGGGACCTTAAATCAACAACGTATCAAGGACTTCATCGCTAAAGGTAAAGGGGCTGTCGGGATCTGTGCCGGAGCCTATCTATTCTCGAATACTCCCGATTACACCTGCATACAGCTAAATGGACAGCAAGCGATCGACATCGAGCATGACAACCGAGGGCATGGATTAGCGAAATTCACCTTATGCGAGGAGGGTAAGAAGATATTCCCCGAATTAGCCGACCGCGATACGAGTTTCGTCATTTACTATGAGGGACCGGTATTTATAAACAATCCGGCTGATACGATCCAAAGCAACACGCTTGCCATCATGGAAAGCGATGTGCATGAGGAAGGAAACGCCCCGGCTAATATGACAAACGGTAAGCCATTCTTCGTAGCCAATAACTACGGGAAAGGGCGTGTTTTTAGTTCCATCGCCCACCCCGAAGGTACTCCCGGCATGATGTGGATGATCCCCCGGATGGTACGTTGGACCTTGAATAAGCCTTTTATCCCTTATCAATCCTCCGCCGTACGTCCAGACCTGTTCAATCATGAATCATTAATGGCTACCGATGATTTAAAGCAGGAAGAAAAAGCCTTTCAAATCCTTTTAAGCGGAGAAAGCGAGCAAAAAGTTGCCGCCTTGGATTGGCTGGAAGCACACCATTCATGGGACGCCAAACGATGGGTACAAGGATTGCTTTATGACGCTTCACCCGCCGTCCGTATCCGGGCAGCCCGGTATATAGCGGATACCCATTACTTACCATTCTTACCCAACTTACAGGCGGCCTACCGGACAGAAACCGATAAGGCAACCCAAGAAGAGTTAAAGACGCAGCTGGAGAAACTAACAGCCTTACTTCCTTAGGCTAGGGAGATTTAAACTCTCCCTAGATATTCATCTACCGTATAGTTTAAGAAACGATTGAATGGTAATAACAATTTAAAGTCATCCACCGCCTTATCCATCCAATTCTTAGCGTAAAAGAAATTATCCGGCTTATAAGACACCACGCTGAAATCCTTATGCTTCATGATATAACCATAAGGGGAATCCATTGGATAGCCGGCAGGCATGCGTTTCAGCATCTCCCCCTCTAACACCGGGAATGTTTTCTTAAATGTAGGTTCCTCGATAATAGCCGTAAATTCCTCGATATGATCGTATATATCCTGACGAAGTTTCTTTAATAGCGCAGGTGGCGGGCACCATACACCACCGGAAAGCAAGCAACCTCCCGGCTCCAGATGGATATAATAACCACCCCGTTCGCTGGCACGACCACCTTGGGAGATGTAAGCGGCGAAATGACATTTATAAGGAGTCTTATCTGGAGAGAAACGGATATCCCTGTATATCCGGAACAAACAATCTTTCGCCTCCAACCCGGCTACCTCGGGATCGAATAAGGAGATACGACCGATTAAATCCTGTACCTCATCAATAAAAACCTTACGTAGCGCATCGTAACGACTTTTATTGTCTTGGAACCATTCCCGATTGTTATGGCTCCTCAACTCTGTCAAGAACTCTATGATCTGTTCATTCATAACTTTCTATTTTTAATCCTTACAAATGTAAGAAATATTAGAAACTGTAACCCAGATTCAGATAAAATTGCAGGTTATTATTCCGGTTCGACAATCCGAAGTTCGTATTCATCGGACCGACTATACTGTTATAAGCATAACCGATGCTACCTCCCCAAACGCTTTCTCCCTTGAAGAGATCGAAGAAATTATTCTCATGGATCGCATAATTAGCGATCAAAGAGATATAATGCCGTTGCCCGATACGCTGACGCAAGTTTAAGCGGACAATCGCCACGGAATTATCGAATATCTCCATATGGTTGATCCCGGCGAAAGGGAGTTGCTGGGGAAGATACCGTTCCGGCATATCGCCTCCCACCACATTCAAAAAGGGATAAGCCGGATCTTTCCCGATCAACACACGCCCATCGATGGAAGGCAACAGGCTCAAATGGGAAGTCAGCGGCAATACCGACAGGAAGCTGAGCTTCAAGGCGGAGAAGAATGTATGTCCTTTATAGGTCACGAAGTTATCCGTATAAATGGAATAATCCGCTTGCAGAGAAACGCCTTTACTCGGGAAGTAACGACGATCCAACGTCTCCAGATGGGCTTGAGCGAAATAGCTGATAAAGCCTTCCGGTTTTACTTGATACTTTTGGTTTTCCGCCGTATAAAGGAATGAGTTATAATCGAAATACTCATAACGGGCTCCTAGCTTCAACTTGAAATTCAGCCAGTTCATATCCGAATACCCGAGTTCCACGAAATGATGGCGATACGTCGTATTTACGATCTTATTTCCCCTGTTATACACGTCGAGGTCATGGTACGTGAACATGTAAGACAGGTTAATATTACGCAATGGATTACGCTCTATCGCATAGTCCACCCGCCCATACATACGTTTCCCGATCCTCCCGGTTACGGAGAACTTCGAATGGTAACGGGCCCGATTGTCAAAAGTCACATTCAGCAATAGGGCGACGATATCCTCGCTATTGAAATTCAGGCCCACATTAATCGCGCTATTTGATTTTTCCTGTACCGTAAGCACCAAATCCTCCTGCCTCTCGCCGACTAATTTATAGCTTACATTCGAGTAAAGGTTTGTACCGATCACGATAGACATGGCTTCCTGCAATTTCTTCACGGTAAGCAAGCTATTCTCTTTCAAGCCGCTGATTTGCGTCAACCATTTCTCATCACGAGGATCTATACCTTCAAACAAGACACGCCGGATATGAAACGTATCGGTAGGGGCTACCGGATAGGAATGTACTAATCTCTTTCGGTGCATATCCGAACTATCGGATAAACCAATCTTCTTCTTTAAGGCAAGAATCTCATCCCATTGCTTGCGGGCGACTTGCTCACCCCGGTCAATCAAGGTATCCAAGGCCGTCTCCCCAAAACTAGCGGAATTATAAGGGTCTGTATTCGGGCGGAACAACAGATCGGTCTGTTCCTTATTCGGTCCGTATTTCTCATAACCATGCAAGGCGACGATCTGCCCTACGATATCCCAAGGGGTATTTATCCGCTCCAACTGTTTCAAGTCGCTAGTACCTAGATCTACGCCAATAATGATATCCGCCCCCATATCCCGTGCGACATCCGCCGGATAGTTATTCTTGATCCCACCATCTACCAACACCATGCTATCCAAACGTACCGGCGCAAACACGGCAGGAATCGCCATACTGGCACGCATAGCCAACGGAAGACTTCCATGATGGAAAACATATTCTTGGCCGTCCACCACATTCAACGCCACACAAGCGAAAGGTATATTCAATTGATTGAAGTCCACGGAATCATGATAGCCGATCGTTAGATTCGAGAACAGGTTCTGGAGATTTTGCCCTTTTATCATCCCTTGGATCGCTATCTCTTTTTTACTCCGCCCAAAAGGGAGTGAGAATACATAACGCTCGGAATTCTCTTTCTCCGGAAAAGTAAGGCTACTACGTTTCACCCGGTCGCTCAATAACATACTCCAGTCCTGCAATCTCACCATGCTATCGATTTCCGCAGCATTATATCCAACGGAATATAAGCCCCCCACGATAGCTCCCATACTAGTGCCGGCAATATAATCAATCGGGATGCCGGCCTCCTCCAATACCTTCAACACCCCGATATGAGCGACACCTTTCGCCCCACCGCCTCCCAGCACCAAGCCAACCTTTTTCCGCTCAGCCATCACAGAAGGCACCAACATCAACCCAACCAACCACAATAAAAGGAACTTCCTCATCTAGATATTCTTTCCGGCAAATGTAGCTGGTTTACTCGAAAACGCAAACGGATTCATCTAGAATAAAACGTATGTTTACCTATATATAAAGTTTATCGCTATCTCATCTATTCTATAAACCATGCCGTGAACTGTATAAACCAAGGCGTGGTCTGCACATTCCACGGCGTGGTTTATACAGTTCACGGCGCTGATTTAAGAATAAATACTTATTCGCTATGGAATGTATAGGTTATCGGAGAACTATTTCAACAAGAGAGGAACATTTTATTTCCGGAACATAAGTGGGCAATCGATAGTATTTGATACGGCCTCCCTAAAATTAATAGGCATTTCTCGCTAAAATCGATTTACGTATTATGAATCAAGTATGTACGTGTTTATCAAAAAATAATATAGCCATCAACTTACTTTTTTCCAGCAAGGTAGCAGCCGGAGCAATATATTACTTTTTCTTTTTCAGCAGCATGACCACAGGATTCGACTCTTCATCCAAGTTTGCGGCGATCTCCTTCAACTTTCCTTTTAGCTGGCCTTTCTCGTAAGCCTCAACTAAGTCCGGGGCATCTAGAGTTTGGCAGATAGCTATTTCGGGGTTTCTTGGCTCTGATGTTAGAGAGACTTCTTCCTTATTGATGAAATCATCATTGTATAGAATATAGCTGAATAAGGCATTTTCTTGTTTATCATACACCAGATCTTCACCAAGGAAACCTTTAAACGTCGTAAAGTCAACCTCTTTTCTCATGGTTCTCATAAAACAGTAGCGATCGGTGATAACGGTTGGAAAAAGAAAGACTTTCGTATCCATGGAGGATATGGAAGGGCTTCTTACGATAAAAGGACTCAGATTACCATCCGGCAAGTAATGGAATATGGTATCAGACGATGTATTGACAAGTATCCATTTATCCCGATCCGGGAACGTAAGATAAAATTCCGGCGTAATGACAAACTCCCCTTCTGTCACAACCGGAGTCTCAATACCCTTAGAGGGAATCTGGATCTCATGGGTGATACGGCCATCTTGTTTGGAAATAATCAAATGGCACTCCCGCTTGCCTTTTTCCGATGGATAACTCTTATAGCAAATCAAATGATCACGATCATAATTAAATATATAATTATAATAACTGGTATCCGTGAACTTAAAACTCCTTTTATAGTTTCCCAATAAGTCATAGACACCTATTTTTCTCGCCGGATTATCCTTGACGAATATCTCATCGTTATCCTCATCCAAGACAAGCCCTGTAAGCTGCGTGTATTCCTCACCGCTTTGCCCTAAACGGTTTATCTTCCTAAGTCCCTTTCCGTTTTTATCGAAAACAAGAATATCCCCATCACTGCCCCGATTCGTCACCAGCATGATATCCTTTCCGATCGCTTTCACGGCACCTTTAGTTATAAAATCATCCGTGGTTTCCAACGCAATGTATTCCACGTCCATAAGATCTTGAAGTATCAATTCCTTTTCCGGATAATCGGCCATGACATCAACCCTTATAAGGTTATCGACAGAGGAAGCGGACCGATTGCCACATCCCATACATCCGACTAAAGCGAGTAGCATAGCCACTGCGTTCGTAGTTAATTTTCTCATTTTTTATGATGTTTAAAGTCTTTCGTTCGATGTCATTTCTTGCTCTTTAGCATTTTCTCCCGATCCATCATTCGTATCATCTCTTTTACCTCATCGGATGTCTCCGGCAGTTGATTGATCAGGTTACGCAAATCCACGATAGAAATCTTGCTCTTTTTCCCATCCGGGTCTATCATAGTCTCCTCCGCCACATTACGGAAAAACATATCTTCATAGAAGGATTGCAGAAGCGCCCGGCTAAACACCATCGTCCTCTCGTCCGCTTTTTTCTTTAAGCTCTCATTCATATAAAGTACCAAGATAAAAAGCCCTCGCTGGCGATCCTCCTCACTCTGGAATTTAGACACGTCAATCTCACTATACATATGCGAGATCGCCGCCAGGAAATCCAGTCGTTCCGGATTCTTCTTCCATGCCTCATAGTAGAGACGGGACGCTTCCTTATATCTCCCGTCTTTTTGGTAAGTCTCCGCACGGAAGGCCAATAATTGATTTACCAAGAAACGATTGGGCTCCAATCCCTTTTCCGCCCGGTCAAATAAGTCGTAAGCCCGCTTCCGGTCATATGTCTTACCCAAGGCGGAACCCAATAAGAGGCATACCTCGACCGAGGTCGTATCCTGCTCATAAGCCATATCCAGAATATCTACCGAGGGCATATACAGACCGGCATAATACTTCGAGGCTCCCCCATATTTCAAGGTAAGGTAAGTAGAATCACCATCAGCCAACAAACTGGAATAGACAGAATCCGCCTGAACAAATTGTTTCACGGTATATAGCCCCAATCCTTTACTACGCAATAATTGACGATTCCCGGGATTATAAAACAAGGCGGTATCGCAAATCGCTATTCCTTCCGATATATAATCCGGGCTACTAGCCCCCATCCGATACAATGAATTCACTAACGCAACCGCCAACCCCGCATTCTCACGATTCAAGTTATACGCCTGAAAATAAGCGGTCGTAGCGGAAGGATATTGTTCCATTCGAGTATAGCAATCGCCAATCGCACGGTATAAGACAGTATTATCCTCATTCTGAGCTTGCAATTTCTCATAGGCATCAACTGCTTTCTCATACTCCCCCAATTGGAAATACAGACGTGCCAACTGATAATTAGCGTAGAAGTTCGAGCTATCGGCGGATAAGACCTGATGAAAATATCGCTCGGCATCCTCCGCACGGCCTAAGTTCGTCGCCGTCCGAGCCAAGATGTTTAAGATATCCAAGTTCGTCGTATCCATAGAAAAGCAAAGACGGTAATAGTCATAAGCCTTCTGATACCGAAGCATACCCTCATAAGCCTGCCCGATAGCGTTCATAATCTCATAATTCGAAGAATCGGCTAATGTAAGGCTATCAGCATGAGCGATCACAGCCGCATATTGCTTACGGTTCACCAAGTCTTGCCAATTAAACTCTTGAGCATTCCCGGGAAAAATAAGGCAACAAAGTAACAGAACTGTAACTAAATTACATTTCTCATTCATATCTGTATGTTTTTAAGATTACTGATTAAGCGACCAACACAGCCTCTATTCTTATTTCACTGTAACCGGAAAGTAATAGGCACCGTATATAAGACGCGGACCGCCTTTCCGTCCTGACGACCGGGAGTCCACCGGGGCATCATTCCGATGACTCGCAAAGCTTCCGCATCCAAGGAGGGATCTATCCCCCGTATGATTTTAGGTTCCACGATATTTCCTTTCTTATCTACCACAAACGAACAGATCACACGACCTTGCACTCCCGCTTCCTGCGCATCTGTCGGATACTTTATGCTTTGAGCGATAAACTTCAATAATTCACGATCCCCTCCGGGATATTGCGGCATCACGTCCACTACCGTCAAAGTCTCTTCCTTCGCTTCTTCTACCGGACTTTTCAAACGGAACGTAATCGGGACCGTATATTTCACGGCGACCGCCTTTCCACGTTGCATTCCCGGATTCCAACGAGGCATAGTGTTTATTACCCTTACGGCCTCCTCATTCAATAAAGGAGTCACTCCCCGAAGCACCTCCGGATTATTGACGGAACCATCACGCCCAACGATAAACGAGCAGATTACACGCCCTTGCTCCCCGTTATCCTGACTCTCTTTCGGATACTTTATATTCGTGGCTATGTATTTCAACAACTCCGCATCCCCACCCGGAAAACTAGGCATCTTCTCTACCACGGTAAATACTTGCTCGTTCATCTCACGGGATTTGGAAGATAAGGACAAATGGGTATTATTTGTCATATCAGCAGCCAAGACCTCTTGAGACTCCCTTCCTTGATAGCTGCATCGCAAAATCGCATTCGCAGGGACCTCCAAAGAGAAAGCCCCTTTCTTATCCGTGATAGTCCTCTCTTTACCGCCCTTCACCACAACTGATGCCCCGATCAAAGGCTGCCCGGTCTCATCAACCAGAATGCCCGTAGCCGTCACCATAGCGTTCGAGACCGTAGCCTCATTCGCCAGACGGACAGTCAAACGGGCTACCGCCTCGATATTACTTAACAGCATCAAGATCCCTACCAATGGAATAAATATCAGATATTTCGTACGTACGATACCCGGGCTCCGCTTCTTGTTCATCATCATAATCCGGTTCTTCAGATGCAGCACATTGAAACTATTATACAAAGTAGTAACGGACTGATGATGAGCCAATCCCAATAAATGGTATTGATAGCTCTTACTATCGTAACCAGACTGGATCACCGTGTTATCCGCCAGATACTCCAGATTATGCCTAACCTCACGCTTCAATAACCATACAAAAGGATTAAACCAGCAAGCCATACACATCATCTCGCTCAAGATCACGTCAATCGAGTGCCATTGGGATACGTGCGTACATTCATGTGTCAATATCTCATCCGTTTCCTTATCCGAATGACTCTCCGGATGCAAGAAGACCATACGGAAAAAGGAGAATGGCCCGGCGGCCTTCCGCAACGCATAAACCGGAGTTTCATGAATAACAACACGCTCACTGGTATGAGCCAACCATAAGATACTGCTTAATTGCACGAGAAAACGTCCGCATAAGAACGCTACGATCCCCCAATAAATAAACCCCAAAGATCCCAGCAACCATCCATACCAATCCACGGACGCCGCGGCATCCGCTTTCGCCGTCGCCTCAGGCAACATAGCGGAATACATATAAATCACATCTGCTATAGGCTCTTGTTGCCTTACCCAATCTTGGATGTTCAGCAAAGGATAAAACAGAGCCAAGCCAAAGAACGCCAGCAATATCGCACGACGTAGCTTGAAGAACGTGTCCTTATAGAAGAACAACCGGTAGAAGGCGTAAAAGAGTACAAAGGCTACATTTACCTTCAATAAGTAGGCAAATTCCGGTGTCATGGTATGTGGGATTTAGGTTATTCTTTTCCTTTCTCAATCAAATCGATGATATCCTTTAGATCATCCGTAGAGATTTTCTGATCTTTCGCAAAGAAAGAAACCATTTCTTTATACGAGTTAGCGAAATAATTCGTTACCACGCCGCCAAGGAACGTACGTTTATATTCCGTTTCCTCTATCAAAGGACGGTATTCATACGTATTTCCATAACGTTTCGCCTTCACGTACTTCTTTCGCTCCAGATTCTTGATCACGGAAGCGAGCGTCGTATAAGGAGGTTTCGGGTCCTCGTATTTGGCCAGCACATCTTTCACAAAACAAGGACCGATCCGCCAAATCCAGCGCATCGCCTCTTCTTCCTGCATCGTTAGCTTCTCCATAAATCTTATCCTTTTATTAATGTATATCCACAAAGCTACGAAATAGTCGTAAACGGCATGCGGAAGGCACGTTAATTAACATTAAATAAGAATCACAAGACCTGCAATCGTGAATTATTGCAACTTAAATGTGATCGGCACCGTATATTTCACGGCTACCGGCTCGCCTCTTTGCGTGCCCGGTGTCCAACGAGGCATCATTTGCAAAACTCGAACCGCCTCTTGGTCTAATGCCGGGGAGATTCCTCTAATGACCTTGTAATTCGTAAGTGTTCCATCCTTCGTTACCACAAACGAACAAATCACACGGCCTTGCTCTCCTTTGTTTTGGCTTTCTTGTGGATACTTTACATTCTTGGCTATAAATTTCAAAAGCTCCGCATCACCGCCGGGAAACTTCGGCATCACCTCTACTACCCTAAATACCTGCTCTCCATTTTCCAGCGTATCTTCGTCCTCCGCTTCCACCTGTACTTGCTCTTGTTTTTCTGCCTTTGTTACATCTGTCGGAACACTTTCTTCTTTTTGTTCCGAAGACTGTCCGCATCCTACGCACATCGCCAAAGCGAACAGGATGATCATTGTGTTCATAATCGCCTTTTTCATTTTCAATCAGTTTTAATGTTATTTATACCGTTATTACACATACTTACCAACCTCTAAGCATATCCGGATATTACGTCGGTTTCGCAAACATACGAAACACTCGTAATATAAATATAAACAATACGTTAAATAACACTAATAGCCATCAAAGACATAGAAAAGATAAAAGAACATAGCTTCTATCGCTAGATTATTACAAGAAGTACAACCGAGCGATACATATCGAAGTCAAATAAGCGAATAGAACACAAAAACCGGATTGCCCTCCTCTCCTTTTAAGTCCAACTCCTGCGGAATCGTGATCGAGTGAAGCGACTTATATAAGTTTAGCTCATACGGGGTCACTACTTGTACCAACTCATCTTTTATGACCCTCCCCCAGACCGGGAAATTCCGATAACTTCTCGTACCCTGCATGCCATGTTGAAGGTTCGCGTCCGCCAGTTCATAGATAGACCCCGGCATCTCGCATTTTTCCACGAGTGTCTTTCCCGTCTTTTTATCCACAGAGGCGATATAATAGCCTTGGTTATACAATAAACGGAAATAATAATGTGCCGGAAACTCAATCATATCTTGCACAAAGATATCCTTGGGGTCTTTTTTTTCAATTCGCAAATTACTCATGTCCGTAACATCCAACGAACGAATCACTTCCGCATCCGAGTTTTTCAGATCAAGGACACAAGCCGCACTTATTCGATCCGCCGAGATACAGAAGACCGTATCATTACTACCGGTCTTAAACAACACGGAGTTTTGCGCATCAGAATAAGCGGAGGCGATACTTGTCGTGAACCCGCTCTTCTCATGGGGTAATAAAAAGGAATAAAAATCATTCTTGATCGCTATCGTATCCCCTTTCCTCGAAAATAGGCCCAATCCGAATCCCCCTCCGTTGAAAGGCTGAAAAGGGAATGATATGGCGGCGAAACGATCCTTTCCGATATGACGCATATAGATTACCGAATACTCATGGGTGGATTGTCCGATAAATTCACCTTCTAACGTATATTCCCAAACTCGATTATTACTAAATAAAAAAAGGCGATCATTACGTTCGTCCACTTGGATACATGGCAGAATACCGCTAAATTCACCCGGCCCCTGCCCTTCTTTTACCAACGTCCGGATAAAACGCCCTTGCCGATCGAACAGGACGATACGGGGCTCTTTTACGGGAAGCACATAGATATATCGATCTGTCACGGCATAATCATAAACTCCGTCTATCAACGAGGCATCATCCGTGGTCACCTCTAAAGGGACAAAAGTAACCCCCTTGATCTCATCGCCTAATTCCAATAGCCCCGGTTTATCCATCCCCCCTCTTATATCCGCGGTTAAAAGAGAGGACGCTTCCGTTGGCGAAGAACCGCATGACACGAAACAAGAAACGACAAAAACACTATTTAAATAAAACAAGATAGAGGCTAACTTTACACTTTTCATAACCATGCTTTTTTGCCTCCAAAAATATCCCGTATATCTCACAAATCACATAATAAATGAGAACAAAAATGAGAACAAACCTGCCAAGACCGCTATAAATATATAATAATCAAAAGTTTGATATAAACTCCACAAATGCCTCCGTAGAACCTTCTTTCTTAAAAATCTTCCGGAATAGACGAGGACGAAGTACCGAACTATTATATTTCAATACCCGTGTGATCTGGTTGGCGGGAACACCGATTTTCGTGAGCATACAGGCCTTCAACTCCGTATCGGAAATAACAGGATATAGCTTTTTCAGCCGTAAGGTAAAGTCATCATAAGCCTTATTCAACAAAACCTCCAAAAGCTCCCAATCCTCAGAGATAATCTTGCCGGCATCCCGATCGTGAAACTTCTCATAGACCTCCGATTTCCGCAAGATCGCGACAGATAATAAATGCTTACTCTCCTTATTAAGAATCGACTCGTTACAAATTTCCAGCCGTTGTTTTTCCAATTGTAAGGAAACCAACATCAACTCTTGATCCTTTTCTTCCTTTATTTTCGTAATTCTTTTTTCCAAAAGGGTGATTTGCCGTTCATTCTCTTCTTTTTCTTCTCGCATACGTTGTTGCTGGCTAGCAATCGAACGTCGCAAGGCTTCTTCCCTTCGAAGAGCGTTTTCCTGCGTATTTCTCCATCGCCGATAAAGGAGGAAGCAAATAAATAGGATTATGCCGATAATAAATGCGTACAGATAACGCTCCTGTCCCCTTTGTAATAGCATCAACTCTTTCTTAGACAAGTCCTCACGGATCGGCCTTACATCATAGCGGGAAGTGATCTGATAAATCGATTCTCTCGCTGATAGTGATCCGATAGAATCCCGTAACATCTCGTATTTCTTGACCTCGGTCAGTATCCGGTCTTGTCCGGCCGCATCGTTCAATAACTGATATTGAGCACTCGCTTTTCTCAAAAAAGACATAGCCTTGCCATATAATTCCTGCTCGGCGTACAGCATCCCCATTTGGTTATATAACCTTCCCCAGAATTCATAATCCCAATTCTCTCCCTCATATTCCAACGCACGTAAATAGCATTCCAAAGCTAGGGACGGTTGATCCATATCCTCATAGACTTTCCCCCGGTAAAACCAAGCTTTGGGAGGCCAGTAACAGCCTCGTGTCGTCCTATAATAATCCGTAGCGATAGAGATTATGGAATCCGATGTATGCCTCAATCCCGCCTCATCCCGTGATTCGGTCCATAACAGACAATAACGGGCTTTCTCTCGAAGCGATAATCCATTGATATCCCTCACTTTCTCTAATAACACCAAAGCACTGTCCGGATGATGCGGAATCAATTTCTCTACCTGCCAGAACAGGTTGCCATGCTTGTCGCTCCTATATGAAAAAAGCACAAGAACCAAGATCACGATCGTAAATAATAAGATCGTAAACTTGATCCCTATGGAAAAATGCCGTGACCCATTCAAATCCTTACGCATATAGGCAAATGTATATAAATTATTCATAAGGAAAGCCTTTTCCTTCCGCATTATTCCATGTGTCGGGACACATGCCCTGACCTCTCCCATTAATGCAGAAATATTTCTTTAATCGTTTGCGCAATATATGGATTTAGCATACCTTTGCGTGATAATTACATAGTTTAAGTAGAAATTTCTAAATACAATTAAATAACTTAAATTATTATCTTATGTGGTTACTTAATTCTTCTATCGGGAAGAAGCTGATAATGAGTATATCAGGCCTCTTTCTTGTTCTGTTCTTATTGTTCCACCTGTCGATGAACGTGGCGGCCGTTTTCTCCGGAGAGGCTTATAACATGGTTTGTTCGCTGTTGGGCTCTAATTGGTACGCTGTGGCAGCTACTCTCGTATTGGCCGCAGGCGTTGTGATCCACTTCGTGTACGCTATCATTCTTACCTTGCAAAACCGTAAGGCACGTGGTAACGACCGTTACGCTATCAACGCTCGTCCGAAAGGCGTGGAATGGGCATCTCAGAACATGTTCGTTTTGGGTTTGATTGTTATCCTGTTCATGCTGTTGCACTTCAGCCAGTTCTGGTATAAGATGATGTTCGCCGAATTGATCGGTCATCACGAAGTTGCATTGGGGTCAGCTATGGTATCTCCACAAGACGGAGCCGCTTTTATCAACTATTACTTCCAAGGTAATGCCGTGATCACTGTTCTTTATTTGATCTGGTACGTGGCTTTGTGGTTCCACTTGACTCACGGGTTCTGGAGCGCTATCCAAACAATTGGTTGGAATAATACGATCTGGATGAACCGTTGGGAATGTATCTCTAAGATCGTAGCTACGGTTATTTGCGGACTTTTCGCGATCATTACTATCATCTTCTTCCTAAACGGAGTAGGTGCTTAATTGCAAGCTACAGGTTTTATAATTAAGAACTTTTGAAATTAAATCATTATGTCTGAAATAAATTCTAAAATACCTCAAGGCCCGTTGGCTGAGAAGTGGACTAATTATAAAAATCACCAGAAATTGGTGAACCCCGCTAACAAGCGTCGTTTGGATGTTATCGTAGTCGGTACAGGTTTGGCCGGAGCTTCCGCTGCCGCATCTTTGGCAGAGATGGGATTCAACGTATTGAACTTCTGTATCCAAGATTCTCCCCGCCGTGCGCACTCTATCGCCGCTCAAGGTGGTATCAACGCCGCTAAGAACTACCAGAATGATGGTGACTCTGTTTACCGTTTGTTCTACGATACGATCAAAGGTGGTGACTACCGTGCTCGTGAGGCTAACGTTTATCGTTTGGCTGAGGTTTCTAACTCAATCATCGACCAGTGCGTGGCTCAAGGCGTTCCTTTCGCTCGCGAATATGGTGGTTTGTTGGATAACCGTTCATTCGGTGGCGCTCAGGTATCGCGTACGTTCTACGCCCGTGGCCAGACGGGCCAGCAGCTTTTGTTAGGTGCTTATTCAGCGTTGAGCCGTCAGATCGGTTTGGGTAAGGTTAAGATGTACACTCGTCATGAGATGTTGGATGTAGTTAAGGTAGACGGTCGTGCTCGTGGTATCATCGCCCGCAACTTGATTACAGGTAAGATCGAGCGTTACGCCGCTCACGCTGTAGTTGTAGCTACGGGTGGTTACGTTAATACGTTCTTCTTGTCAACCAACGCTATGGCATCTAACGGTTCCGCCGCATGGCAATGCTACAAGAAAGGCGCTTACTTCGCTAATCCTTGTATGGTTCAGATCCACCCGACTTGCGTACCGGTGAAAGGTGACTTCCAATCTAAATTGACTTTGATGTCCGAATCCTTGCGTAACGACGGCCGTATCTGGGTTCCGAAGAAACTGGAAGACGCTAAAGCTCTACAGGCCGGAACGAAGAAAGGTAAAGATATTCCCGAGGCAGACCGTGATTATTATTTGGAGCGTCGTTATCCGGCATTCGGAAACTTGGTTCCTCGCGACGTGGCTTCTCGTGCCGCTAAAGAGCGTTGCGACGCAGGTTTCGGCGTGAACAGCACGGGCTTGGCCGTATTCTTGGATTTCTCCGACGCGATCAATCGCTTGGGTAAAGAGGTCGTTAAGCAGAAATACGGTAACTTGTTCGATATGTACGAAGAGATCACGAACGATAATCCATACGAGACTCCGATGATGATCTACCCGGCATTGCACTACTCAATGGGTGGATTGTGGGTTGACTATGAGTTGATGACCTCCATTCCGGGTCTGTTCGCTATCGGTGAGGCAAACTTCTCCGATCACGGAGCGAACCGTTTAGGTGCTTCCGCTTTGATGCAGGGATTGGCCGATGGTTATTTCGTATTACCATACACGATCCAGAACTATTTGTCCGACCAAATCCAAGTTCCTCGCTTCAGCACGGATCTGCCGGAGTTCGTCGAGGCAGAAAAGGCCATCAAGGATCGTATCCAAAAATTGATGAACGTCAAGGGTAAAGAAACCGTAGACACTATCCACCGCAAACTAGGTCATATCATGTGGGAACATATCGGTATGGCACGCGACGCAAAAGGTTTGCAAGAAGCTATCCAGATGCTGAAAGACTTGAAGAAAGAGTTCTGGAGCAACGTATTCATCCCAGGCAACGCAGACAACTTGAATACCGAGTTAGAGAAAGCATTACGTGTAGCCGACTTTATCGAGATCGGTACATTGATGGCACACGATGCTTTGGACCGCGCTGAGTCTTGTGGTGGTCACTTCCGTACGGAGCACCAGACAGAAGAAGGTGAGGCCTTGCGTCATGACGATAAGTTCATGTACGTATCTTGCTGGGAGTACCAAGGCGAGGACAAAGATCCTGTCATGTTGAAAGAGGATTTGAACTATGAGTTCGTTGTTCCTCAAACACGTAACTACAAGAAGTAATAATCATCAATCTCAGAAAAAATTAGAATCATGGATAAAGATATAAGTGTAACACTTAAGGTTTGGCGTCAGAGAGGTCCGAAGGAGAAAGGACAGTTCGAGACATACAAAATTGAGAAGATCAATCAGAGTGTCTCTTTCTTGGAAATGTTGGATATCTTGAACGAGCAGTTGGTCAACGAGGGTAAGGAACCGATCGTATTCGATCACGACTGCCGCGAGGGTATCTGTGGCATGTGTTCATTGTATGTAAACGGACACCCGCACGGACCGGCAACTGGAGCTACGACTTGCCAGTTATATATGCGTCGTTTCCACGATGGAGAGACGATCACGATCGAACCGTGGCGTTCCGCAGGTTTCCCTGTTATCCGCGACTTGATGGTAGACCGCTACGCTTACGACAAAATCATCCAAGCGGGTGGTTTCACATCTGTCAACACAGGTGGTGTACCCGACGCTAATGCGATACCTATCCCAAAGAAGGACGCAGACTTAGCCATGGACGCTGCCGCTTGTATCGGTTGTGGCGCTTGTGCTGCCGCTTGTAAGAATGGTTCCGCTATGTTATTCGTATCCGCTAAGGTTAGCCAGCTGGCTTTGTTGCCTCAAGGTAAAGTCGAGGCTGCTCGCCGTGCCAAAGCTATGGTCGCTAAAATGGATGAGCTTGGCTTCGGTAACTGTACGAACACACGTGCTTGCGAGATGGAATGTCCGAAGAATATCTCCGTTAGCAACATCGCTCGTTTGAACCGCGAGTTCATTTGCGCTAAATTACAAGACTAATATTTGATTAGTATATCATGGAAAAGGCGTCTTTCTCTAAAAGAAAGGCGCCTTTTTGTTTTTGTTATATGTCGTAAAACATAATTTAGCATTATAACCCTTGACAGGAATTGAAAAGTCCGTATATTTGCATCGTGGTTTTTTCATAATAGTATTAGATTTAAGGTTAACAAAGTTTGGTTAGGGCTTGTCGTGAGACAGGCTTTAATTGTTTATAGACCTACCTTTTAAACATGGACCATAAAATACTGCAAATAGAGATTGTTTAGCGTCATTTTATCGTCGATCTTTGCCTTTAAAGATCATATAGTATATGCTAATAAGTATTTTATTTGGCTTCTTATGTTATTTTCTCCGGGTGTTGATCAAACACAAGGAAAAAATCATGCGCCAGATAAGACAAATGGTAAAACAAAAATAAAATGGACAAAAAACGAACCACCAGTTCTTTCAGGGCAATGAGCACGGAAAGAAAACTCGAGTCGATCTTCCTTTTCGTAACAGGCCGATGCAACGCCAAATGCGCAATGTGTTTCTATGCCCAAGAAATGGATAAGAAGCAACCCGACCTCACTTTCGATGAAATCAAGAAGATATCAGAAACCGCCGGGCAATTCAATCGATTATGGATATCCGGGGGTGAGCCTACCTTGCGTGAGGATCTACCGGAAATATTGGAGTTATTCTACAAAAACAACCATATCAAAGATGTGAACATCCCTACGAACGGCTTAAAACCAGACCGGATCGTCGAATGGGTAAAACGGTTCCGCCAGAACTGCCCGGATTGTAATATTAACGTAAGCCTTTCCTTGGATGGTTTCGGTACGACCCACGATACACAGAGAGGCGTACCGGGAAACTTCTATAAGGCCTTGGAAACCCTGCGTAAGATACAGGAGAATTTCGGAGATGACGGCAAAGTCTTAAAAAATATAGCAACCGTTATCACGAAATACAATATAGACCAGATAGAAGACTTCATGACTTGGGTATACGGACGTTTCCGTACCTCCACGCATACGATTGAGGCTGCCAGAGGCATGACCCGTGACGATGGCGTGAAAATCCTAACCGAGTCAACGCTACGCAAAATACAAGATGACATATCCCCTATCTATTCAGCTTATGCGGATCGGATGGTAGCGGATACCACCGGCTTAAGGAAACCGATCACACGCTTCTTCTATCTCGGCCTTATACGTACCTTATATAATGTGCGTGCCAGCAACATAGATCACCCGACCCCTTGGGGGATGGATTGTACGGCCGGAGAGACTACCTTGGTAATCGACTACGACGGACGTTTTCGTGCCTGCGAGCTACGGGAACCGCTCGGAAATATAAAAGAGTATGGTTGCGATATAAGTAAAGTGATGAATAGCGAAGCGATGAAACAGGAAATAGCCGCTATCGGACATGGGTATAAAGCCAACTGTTGGTGTACGCACGGCTGCTGGATCACCTCATCCGTCATTTTCAATCCACGTAAGATGATTCGCTCCGTATATAAAGGATACCGGGAAACGAAACGATTGAATCATCCCTTAGCCATCAATGAGCAGAAACTACAAACGATGGAAGCCAAATACCATCTGGACATTGAGCGTTTGCGTCAACTGAATATCCGGTAAACAAGACCCTCATAGCCCATAAATAAACGTAGCATGAAAATACTATTAGTAACCAGAGGCTCACAAGGCGACGTCCTTCCTTATTTGGCCATAGCGGCCGAATTGGAAAGACGTGGCCATGAGGTGACCATCAATCTCCCTCAAATATTCGAGGAGACCGTTAAACCCTACGGATTTAAATACGTATTGCAGCAGTTTGACGATATCGGCGGCATGATCGATAGCGCAGCGCAAAACTCACATAAATTCCGGCCATTCCTTAAATGGATGAGGAACGTGATCGATAAACAGTTCGATCAATTGATTCCCCTACTAAAAGAGCATGATATTTTAGTATCGACCAACTCGGAATTTGCTGTCGCAAGTATCGCCGAGTATTGCAAGAAGCCCTTGATACGTACCGCCTACGCCCCGTTCTTGCCGGGTAAGAAGATTCCCCCGGCCGTATTGCCATTTCCCAAACCCAACCCGATCATCACCCCCGCCATCCTATGGAAGTTGATGAACCGGATGACCAATTTCATGGTTAAAGACACGATCAACAAGAACCGGGCTAAATACGGACTCGCTCCGATTCGTAATTTTGGTTATCATGCGGGAGAGCGTTCATATAATTACTTGCTTTTCAGCCAGCACCTAGGAAACATAGATCCGGACTGGACGTTCAAATGGTCGATCGGAGGCTATTGCTTCAATGACACTTTTCAATATGATGAGAAGGCTTACGAGGAAATGATATCATTCGTCGACAGCGCTCAAAGCCCTATTATCTTTTTTACCCTCGGGAGTTGTAGTTCCAAGGATGGTAACCGTTTTAGCAAAGCCTTGGTCGATATTTGCAAGAAACATGATTATCGGCTCATCATCGGTTCCGGTTGGGCAAAGACAGGAATCACCTTACAAGCGGATAAACATTTATTCTTAATGAAGCAGCCGGTTCCGCATAATTTGATATTTCGGCACTGCGACGGCGTTATCCATCATGGAGGTTGCGGCACGACCCATAGCGTAGGAAGGGCGGGAAAGCCCCAATTAATCACTCCGTTGATTATCGATCAACCCTATTGGTCCTATCGAATCCACCAATTAGGGTTAGGGCCGGAAGGGCTTAAGATAGCGAAAGCGAGCGAGCAGGAGATCGAACGCAAGGTTTGTGATCTGGTCACCAATCCGCTTTATAAGAAAAATGCCGCTCATATAGGCGAGATGATCCAAAAAGAGGGAGGTATAAAGAATATATGCGACTCTATCGAAAGATTTCAATGAGGCATAAGTTCCTATTAGATTTTATTACATGTTACAAAACACAATTTAGCACTTAAACTATTGACAAATAATAGTAACTCCGTATATTTGCATCGTGGTTTTTTCATAATAGTATTAGATTTAAGGTTAACAAAGTTTGGTTAGGGCTTGTCGTGAGACAGGCTTTAATTGTTTTATAAGGTCTGCTTCCCGCAAAGCCCTTCGATTACATCAGAATAATCCGATGCGTCAATAAAGTTGATATCTTGTCTTTTAAGATCTTCCCATTAATCGGTTTCGCCGTATAGGCATCAAATCCACTATTAATGATCCGTTGCTCATCTTGGGCGAAAGCATAAGCCGTCACCGCGATAATAGGCACGCTAGCAGAAACCTTACGAATCTCTGCGGTAGCCTCGTATCCATCCATGACCGGCATCTTTATATCCATCAAGATCAACTGAGGTTTGTGCTGATGAAATAGCTCCACAGCCTCCTTTCCATTCCATGCATGAATCAATTTATATTCAGGCTTTAATATAGACTCAAACAGGCGATAATTACTGGAATTGTCCTCAGCGATCAAGATCGTAACCTCACTTCGGGCGATCTTCTCCAAAGTAACAGGCTTCTGCTCTTCACTAGGAAATAATTCTTTCTTCGGCTGAAAAGGCAATGTAAACCAGAACCTAGAGCCTTTCCCTTCCACGGAATCAACCCCTATCGTTCCTTTCATCTGGGTAACAATCATCTCACAGATACTTAAACCCAATCCTGTTCCTTGAGCGAAAGTGTTCAGTTTCACAAAACGTCCGAAAATATCTTTCCGTTTATTCTCCGGGATTCCGCAGCCCGTATCCTCTACATAGAACCACAACGTATTATCATCCTTCAACTTATAGCCAAATAAGATCGATCCTGCCTGCGTAAATTTCATGGCATTGTTCAACAGATTGATCATCAGTTGGGACAGACGATTTCGATCCGTATAAATCACGCAAGGCTCCAGATAATCCTTAAATGAGATCTGTACATCCGGATTCTTATTCTTCAAATGAGCCGATTGCTCCAAATCCCTCAATACAGCGTTAATATCCACATAGTCATAAGTAAACTCCAAGGTACCCGCCTCAATCTTTGACAAATCCAAGATATCGTTTATCAACTGCAACAATAGGGAATTATTATTCTCGATAATATCAGCGAATTCCTTCTTATCCTCAAGGTCATCGGTCGAGGCAAGGATATTAGAGAAACCTACTATCGCATTTAACGGTGTACGTATCTCATGGCTCATATTTGCTAAAAACGCTGATTTCAATTTATTCGACTCTTCCGCCTTATCCCTAGCCATTCGAAGGTCATGTTCCAATTGCTTACGCTCGGTAATAGATATCGTAGACCCGATCAACGCTTTCGGTTTACCGGAAGCATCATATTCGACCATTACCTGTATCTCCTCCCACTCATGGCGATCTTCTCCCGGAATCAACCGCTCCAGACAATATTCTTTTCGTACTTTCTTTATTTTCCCATTACACAAATCATCGAAAGCCTTTTCCACGCAAGCCCTGAAAGACGGGTGTATCTTGCTGAAATATTCCTTCAACGAAACCTCATGGGTATGCACCTCTGCAGTCTCTATATTATCTCCCGGATGTACTTTCGACTCATAGATAATCTTCCCTTCAGCCAGATTATATCGCCACGGTAAAAGATCTGCCGCCTCTAACGCCATAGCCAGCTTATGATTCATGGCTTTCAAATGCGTCTGGAATTTATGGATATCCGTAATATCAATAAAAAACGCATCAACCACATTCTCTTCCGAGGTAGGCATGATGATAATCGTATAGTAAAGCCCTGTCGGCTCAAAATAATACTCATAAGTGAAGGATTTTCCACTCTCTAAAACCGTAGGCACTGCCGATAGAAGCAAAGGATAACTCCCGCCAATCAAATTTGCGATCTCTTTTCCACGCTTATTTACCACAAAATCTTTAGGAGCGATTTTCTCCTCGAAAGCATGGTTCACATCTAAAACCTGCACATCGATTTGCGTACCTTCTCGAATCAGTCGCTGCCGTATATAAGGTAACGGCATATTATTAAATAAATCACGGTAACGGGACAATAACCTCAACTCTACTTCCTTCATCTTTTGCTTAGAACGATACACGTAATGCCACGCTAAAAACACGACTACCAGAAAGAATATCAGAAAGCCTAACAGTTGCATCCAATATTTTTCCAAGAAAGAGGGAGGCGCATTCAAGTAGATCGCATCACGCGGGAAATTATCTTCATTAGATATCGCACTTATCAACGAAGCATAATTCAAATATTTATGAGGATCATTTACCGTCGAAACCGGGATCTTGCCCATATCTTCACCGTTATAAACTTGTTGTAGCAAGGGGATTAGAGCAGTCTCAATCGTTTTAGCGCTATTATAATATCCACCAATCGTATATCCTTCTTCCACACCCATATCATATAAAGAAAAAACAGGATGCCTAGAAATACCGTTTATACCTTGATATAAAGTACTATATAATAACGAGTGATTCAAGAAAGGTTTCTCGGTAATCCACGAGTAATACATCACGGCTGTCGCTCGATGCGGATCTTTCTCCGACAGAACCGCCAATAAACTATCCATGGAGCAAGAACCCTCCGTATAAAAATCCACTTTCCCCTCAGGGAAAGAAGTTTCCATATGTTTCTCCATCTCATCCCGGAGCCATGTGGAAACATAACGTCTGTCGGATATGAAAATCAGACGTTTCAAACCCGGGATTAATTCCTTCACCAAGTCGATCGAACCTTTAACATAATAAGGGATAACCAATCCCGTAGCGTTATACCCCTTAACCGCCTCTTGTAAAGGAATCACCCTATCAGAGGAATGCCGCTGATTAAAATAACATTCATTTTCTGCCATTTCCCCCGTCTCCGAACAGACCAGAGTGGGAATATCCCCCCATTTCTCCCGGATCTTATCCCGCATAAAAGCCCATCCATTTACGCCTAAGTAGATAATTCCATCCGGCTTCTTCTTGTTAGCTTCAAAGAAGACCTCTTGTTTCTCTTTTAATTTCTCTGGCGTATCAACCAACATCACGCTTATATGATCTATCCGGAGAGTGTACTCCTCCGGGGTAGCGAACTTCGAGATCATGTTTAATAAATTACCAGACCAACGTTCGCCATCCACATATGAATTTATCACCAATACATACGATTCCTCCTTGACCGGATATGAAGAACTCCCATAAGCCGGAGTCGGCATACCGGCTATCAAGCATAAAATCAATCGAAAATAAAGTATTATTGCCTTTAAATTTATAATATTTCGTATCATTCCCTACATTCCTCTATTGCAGTTGTAAAGACAAAGATATTCCTTAATTATCAACTAATCTTATCAAACTAGTTTTTTTATCAAGTTTTGGTGTCAAATTCACGTTTCTTACAAACTAAAGGCTTTTTTAATCGGGATTATTCGGTTATTTACCGATACTCGTATAGAAATCAGCGGTATTTACTTGTGTATAGAATGACGAACCCGTACATTTGATAAAAAACAAAAAAATTGAACTTATGGATATGAAAGATTATGACATCAATTTTAAAGAGAAGAGGACAAACGGGTATCTGATCGCTACCTTATTTATCATTGTCGGTATATTATTTTTACTGCGGAATCTAGGAATGATAGATCCATCCTTATTTGACTTGCTTGTATCTTGGCCGATGCTGCTTGTCGTGTCGGGCATCTTTACGATTTTCCACCGTAATCCGGTAGGAGGTATGCTCCTCGTGGGCGTGGGAGTCTATTTCCTTTTCCCGCAGTTAAATTGGATCACGAACGATTTTTTACGTGTATATTGGCCGTTAGGATTAATCCTGTTAGGATTGGTCATCATGCTGAAGCGGAAAGATTCTATCCGCACGAAAAAGCATAAACGTCCCTTTAACCATCCCCCTTTCGGGCACAGAAAGCCTAACGATGAGATCAACTACGAGACAGATAACGGTTTCGTATCGGTTGACACCACTTTCAACTCGGTAAGGCACATCGTACTGGACCCCGTATTCAAGGGGGCGGACATAGACGTATCTTTCGGCAACGTGATTCTTGATCTTAAAAAAACAACATTAGAGGCTGATGAAACCATCATAAACATAGATAGCTCCTTCAGCGGCGTAGTAATATACGTTCCTAAAGGATGGCTGGTTCGTCTAAAGGTTGGTTCTTTCTTGGCTGGATGCCAAGATATGAGGGAACTGACAGAAGCAACCGACATGACGCATACACTATACATATGTGGAGACTTGTCGTTCAGCGGCCTTGAACTAAGAGACTAAACTCATCATGCAAGAACATCCTATTACAACATCCATATTACATAAAGGGCTGGGAAGCCTATTACTACTTTTAGCCATAGCGATCCAATGCGCATTATTAACTCTTTATGGCGATCTTCCGTTGAGCATCACTTTGGTCGATAGCCTACTTTCCATCGCATTGTTCGCCGTAGCGGGATATTATCTTTGGTATGTACAATGTACGTTACATATCATGCAAGCACGAGTGGCTTTCGCCGTACTCGTACAAATCGCTTGCATAGCCGGATGCTCGATCTTGCTACAAATATTCGGATTGGAAGATTGGGAGGAATTCTCAATCACGATTCCTTTTCGATTCCTGTTCGGCCTAATGGCATGGATCATTCTATCCCAATGGTATGCCAGTCGGGAAAGAAAGAGTGAGGCGGAACCTATCGTGAGACAAATGGAGGAAAAGACGGCACCTCCCCCGACTACCGTTCCGGAGGAGATTCTAGATCGTATATCCGTAAAAGACGGGGCACGTATTCATATCATCCCGATAAAAGAGATATTCTATTTGCAAGCATGTGGCGACTATGTGACCTTATTCACCACTTCCGGTCAGCACGTAAAGGAGCAAACCATGAAGTATTTCGAGCGAAGCCTTCCTTCTCCGGAGTTCGTTCGTATACACCGCTCTTATATCGTTAATACGGAACAGATATTGCGAGTAGAACTATTCGGAAAAGAAACCTATCAAGTACGATTAAAGGATGGAACATATCTTCGTGCCAGTAGCGCTGGCTATAAGCTACTCAAAGAGCGTCTTTCCCTTTAGCAGTCCTATAAAAGGGACCTAATCATCGTTAAAATTAGAAGATTTTGATTGTAATATATAGAGTTTTGTATTGTGTAACACTTTTTGGCAAGCATCGATATGTTACTTAACATATATTAGTTGCAAAAGACTTGACAAATGGTCTTGACGAACGTATCTTTGCATCGTGGTTTTTTCATAATAGTATTAGATTTAAGGTTAACAAAGTTTGGTTAGGGCTTGTCGTGAGACAGGCTTTAATTGTTTATAGAGGTTTGTTTCCCTAGATTTACATATAACTATAAAAAAACGGCCACCCCTAAAAAGAGGCGGCCGTAATTATACCATAAGATAGGATTTCTATTCCTCAACAATACCTACGACTTCCATCTCAAAAATCATCGTAGTGCAAGGTTTTACAACAACAGCCCCGGTATTAGGATTCTTATATCCCGCTTCTCCATATCCAAGTTGCGAGGGAACCCAAATCTCCCATTTATCACCGGGATGCATATTCTGTAAAGCCGTGGCAAAGCCATCAGTCATCTTGTACACTTCCATCACCGCAGGCTCTCCAGCCTCGAAAGAACGATCATCAAAAACTTCACCATTTATAAAAGAGCCTTTATAATAACATTCCACCTTGCTCGTATAATAAATCGGCTCCTTACTCTCCCCAGTCTTCAAGACCTTGTAAAGGATAAATCCGGCATTACTTTGAGAACTCAATTGCTCGAAACCCGGAACCAGCATCTGGGCTTGAAAAGCCTCCTCATTCTGGATCTTCCAAACCTCATCCACCTCTAGTGCCTCATCATCATCCCCACAAGAGGTGATCATGAGCACGCAAAACAACATCAACGCAATATGCCAGTACTTCTTCATTCGTTTACTCTATTACCTTTTTCAATAAATTCTTCATGCTCACCTTCTCCGTGATAATATCGTGAAGCTTATCGATGCTTACGCGCTCTTGCTCCATCGTGTCACGGAAACGGATCGTTACGCAATTATCCTTCAAGGTGTCATGGTCTACCGTAATACAATACGGGGTACCGATCGCATCCTGACGACGATAACGCTTACCAATAGAATCCTTCTCGTCGTATTGGCAACGGAAGTCGAAACGCAACATATTTATAATCTCCTCAGCTTTCTCGGGCAGGCCATCTTTCTTCACCAATGGCAATACGGCCAATTTGATCGGAGCCAAGGCTGCGGGCAACTTCAATACCACACGGCTCTCGCCATTCGCCAACGTCTCCTCGCAGTAAGAACCCGCCATGATGCTCAAGAACACACGGTCTACACCGATCGAGGTCTCGATTACATACGGAGTGTAACTCTGGTTCAACTCCGGATCGAAATATTGGATCTTTTTACCGGAAAACTTCTCATGCTGACTCAAGTCGAAGTTCGTACGGCTATGTATACCCTCCACTTCCTTAAATCCGAATGGCATCTCGAACTCGATATCCGTAGCCGCATTAGCGTAGTGAGCCAATTTCTCATGATCGTGATAGCGATACTTCTCATCGCCCAAACCTAGGGCTTGATGCCATTTCAAACGAGTAGACTTCCATTTCTTAAACCACTCGATCTCCTCACCCGGACGAACGAAGAATTGCATCTCCATTTGCTCGAACTCGCGCATACGGAAGATAAACTGACGAGCCACGATCTCATTACGGAACGCCTTACCGATCTGGGCGATACCGAACGGGATCTTCATACGGCCAGTCTTCTGCACATTCAAGAAGTTCACGAAAATACCTTGAGCCGTCTCCGGACGAAGATAAATCTTAGTCGCTCCATCAGCGGTAGAACCCATATCCGTAGAGAACATCAAGTTAAACTGGCGAACCTCCGTCCAGTTACGAGTTCCGGAAATCGGGCAAACGATCTCGCAATCCAAGATCAATTGGCGAAGATCCTCGAAGTTAGACTCGTTCATCGCCTTACTATAACGCTCATGAATCTCATTCCATTTCGCTTGATGCTCCAATACACGAGGATTCGTCTCACGGAATTTAGCCTCATCGAAAGCGTCACCGAATTTCTTTGCGGCTTTCGCCACTTCCTTATTTATTTTCTCCTCGATCTTGCCCAAATGGTCCTCGATCAAAACGTCCGCACGGTAACGTTTCTTCGAGTCCTTGTTATCGATCAACGGATCATTAAAAGCGTCAACATGGCCGGAAGCTTTCCAGATAGTAGGGTGCATAAAAATAGCGGAATCAATACCCACTACATTCTCATGCAGCAAAGTCATGCTATCCCACCAATATTTCTTTATATTATTCTTTAACTCAACACCATACTGGCCATAATCGTATACCGCTCCCAAACCGTCATAAATCTCTGAGGAGGGAAATACGAAACCATACTCCTTACAGTGTGAAACTAATTTCTTAAATACATCTTCTTGTGCCATAATCTAATAATTTGCCAATTTTGTTAATATGCCAATGTGCCAATGATAAGTCCATCGGAGACCCGCCTGAGTGACACATTAGCACATGGTCTCCTTTATGCGGCTACAAAGTAAATGATTTTTTCCGTAACTATAGAAAGTTTTGTATATTTACGACGTAAATCGTTAGTGTTTGCGCAAACAGTATAATTTAAACAAGATAATACCATGAAATCAGAAGAAATCTCACGCCGCTCGTTCCTTAAGCGAGCGCTAGCCTTATCGGCAGTATCAGCCATCCCGTCGTTCTGGACACCCGCCCACGGACGTGTTCTACCTACTTCCCCGCTAATCAGCGCTAATGACCGGGTAAATATAGCGTTCATCGGCATCGGACAACGAGGGGGCGAGATCGCCAAGGAATTGTATAACACAGGTCTGTGTAACGTGGTAGCTCTCTGCGACGTGGACATGGGAGCCCCTCACACGCAAGAGATTATCAACATGTTCCCGAAAGCGGCCCGTTTTCAGGACTTCCGCACGATGTTCGACCGGATGGCGGACAAGATCGATGCCGTAAGCGTAGGCGTGCCGGATCATTCCCACTTCCCGATCACGATCGAGGCGATGGCGCACGGCAAACATGTATATGTAGAGAAACCGATGGCCCGCACGTTCCAAGAAATAGAGATCATGATGCGTGGAGCGAAGAAATACGGCGTTGTCACCCAAATGGGTAACCAAGGACATTCCGAGGCGAACTATTTCCAATTCAAGGCATGGAAAGAGGCCGGTATTATCAAGGATGTTACCGCCATTACCGCCCATATGAATAATCCGCGTCGCTGGCACGGATGGAACCCGAATATTAGGCATATGCCTATGGGAGAACCGGTTCCCGAGACGATGGATTGGGACACATGGATCGGCGTAGCTCAATATCATGATTACAACCATGACTACCATTTGGGACAATGGCGTTGTTGGTACGACTTCGGAATGGGTGTCTTAGGAGACTGGGGAGCGCATATTTTGGATACGGCACATGAATTCCTAGATTTAGGATTGCCTACAGAAATAAATCCGCTTTATTTGAAAGACCATAACCCGTTCTTCTTCCCGATGTCATCCACCCTTCTGTTTAAATTCCCGGAAAGAGGGAATATGCCGGCCGTGGATATCACTTGGTACGATGGACTGGACAATATCCCCGCCGTACCGGAAGGTTATGGTGTCTCGGAGCTCGACCCGAATATCCCGACCGTAGCCGGAGGGAAGATACAACCGGCGAAGTTGAACCCGGGCAAGGAAATCTACTCGAAAGAATTAACCTTCAAGGGTGGTTCTCATGGAAGTACCTTATCTATCATCCCGGATGAGAAAGCGAAAGAGATGGAATCCCGCTTACCGGAAGTGCCGAAAAGCCCGTCTAACCATTTCGCGAACTTCCTGTTAAGCTGTATGGGTAAGGAGAAAACCCGCTCACCGTTCTCGATCGCCGGCCCATTAAGTCAGGTATTCTGTCTCGGCGTATTAAGCCAGCGCTTGAACCGCAAGCTCGTCTTCGATCGTGACACGAAACAGATCACGAACGATCCGGAAGCGAATAAGATGCTGTGTGGTTTGCCGCCTCGCAAAGGATGGGAACAATATTATACCATTTAATTGAAACATGGAGAATTGAAAGTTATTCGTTCATCGCTTTAACTTTCAATTCTCCCATATAATTTACAAGCCCATTTGCTACAACATCTACAACTATCCCTGCAATCATCTGGTCTTAGGATACTTAATCCATGGTGGTAGATAAAAAACATCTACAATTATCTGGCTCTATCTACCACTATTTACTGCCATTTACCACTTTTCCATCACCTAACACAACGCTTCTCCACACTCACCATATAGCATTATCCGATCTCCTTTCAACACGGATAAAATATTAACATCTAGCCATTTGTAGTTTTTTAACCTAAAAAACAAAAGTTTTATTATAGGAAAACAAAAGTTTAATAAGCGGAAAACTTTTGTTTCTCTATAGGGAAACTAAAGTTTCCTCAGTATGAAACTTTTGTTACCTCTAAGAGAAATGTCTTTTGCTTTTAATCCCGACGCTACGCTCTGCATTTTTTGTTATATTTATGGCAAATATAGAAAACCATAAGAACTAAAAGAATTTTCAAATTACCGAAGGAAAAGTACAAGGAGTGAGAACAACTACGGAAGGGGTCTTATTGTATAAGGGTATTTCATGAAGACCGGAAATCCGAACGAACAAGGATTGGACGAATAGGCACCCTATACGAAGGAAAAAACATTCGTGATGACATTCCATATCGAATAAAGTCATCACGAACGCCTTCAAATATACTCATAGGACTCCGAGAAACTCGACTGGGAGCTAGAAGAAGCCAATTCTTCAGAGACTAATTGATGCAGATTGCCATTCTGATCATAGGACTTCGTGATCCGACGAAGCTCTATGGGTTTCTTCTCTGTCGGGAGAGAAGTATAAACCATGATCTCCATGTTCAATCCGTTCTCATTGCGGTACTCGCTATATCGGAGAACCTCGGACGTTTCGGGATCACGAATCGTTTCTTTTGTCAACAACCCTGTCTCATCGTACTCATAGTCCGTATAAGTAAGCTTCCGGCCGAGTTCGTCGTACTCAACTTTCCGTTCCAGAAGATTATTCTTATAAGAAAAGACTGTCACCTTGCTCTTGCCAATAACCGGATATTCAGTAATCCCCTTTATTTTCCGGCCTTGTTCATCATACTTATAATGAAGCGTAGACAAATTATGATACGTCTGATCTAGGTTTCTGTTGAAGTAAACTTCTTACGCCAAAAGACACCGAATATTCGTCAGATTCGTATCCTATGAGTGATTTGCCGTTAAAGCTTGAACTTATACCCAACCGTCAGACTCATCGTATTGTAATTGGCACCGACACTTCTTACTTCATACAGAGAGAAATTATCGCCATCGATCTTATAGTTACCGCCCTCATCACCTAGAGAGAGATCATACCCCAGATTCATCACCCAGTTATTCACCTCTATACCAAAAGAAGTTGTCAATCCCCAATCAAAAGAATTCACGTCTCGAAATGGATGATCGGCGTTTTCAGCCTCATCATATCCCGAATGGCCATAACCATAACTATACCCTAGGCCAGTAGATTTGACATATTTACCAAGCGCCTGCGGCTCCTTCGAATACCCCATCGTAAACGAAGATCCCCAATTCGTATCATTCTTGACAGATACACCGGCATACATACCGACCGCTAAATGCATACGTACCTCTTTCGACACTTTCCATGAGAAATCAGCCATCACGGGCAATTGCAAAAAATGTTGCGTGATACCACCGGTCATCATCTCTTTCAAGACATACGTGGCAGACTCCGTCGTTCTCGGATAATCTCCCAACGAATACCCTCTATTCGCATAATATAAACCGGATTTCAGTCCAATCCATCCCGGTTCAAACTGGTAAGATACACCAACGCCTACCTTAACCCCCGCACGCCAGCTAGATCCCATTCCAACACGATTAACCGCGGCAAATCCACCCTCCGGAGTAATCCCCCAGCGTGATTGAGCGCTCACCATCAAGCCGCTCAAAGCGCATAACACAAATAAAATCAGCTTCTTCATATCATATTCTTTTATATGTAAATATCAATTGTTATTGATAAGACAAAAGATTCTGAAAAACCCCTACCACCTAAATATTTATTTTATAAAATCTCTTTATTTAACGCAAACTCACTCTCGTAAAAGCCTCATTCTTATAAAAACTGCCGAATATTTGCTATATTTACACCCTGTTAGCAATTTGGCGTAATAGCGTTGTGTAGAAAGAACTGGATTTTATGAGACCGGAAGATAAAGAAGACGATTATATCGAGGATAAGGAAAACGAGGAAATTGAGGATATAAATAGTGATACCCAAGATAACGAGACTACGGAGGAAGAGGCGAATACCCATTCCGACTATAAAGTCCCGGGGAAAGGGGATACACGTGTCACGACCTATCATTTGTCTGGGATGTACCAAAACTGGTTCCTAGACTACGCTTCTTATGTGATCTTGGAACGGGCCGTTCCGCATATCAACGATGGACTGAAACCCGTACAACGACGTATCCTGCACTCCATGAGGAGGTTGGATGACGGGCGGTATAACAAGGTTGCAAATATCGTAGGTCATACGATGCAGTTCCACCCTCACGGAGACGCCTCTATCGGAGATGCCTTGGTGCAATTGGGACAAAAGGATCTGTTGATCGATTGCCAAGGAAACTGGGGTAATATCCTGACGGGAGACGGAGCCGCCGCTCCTCGTTATATAGAGGCTCGCCTTTCCAAGTTTGCCTTGGAGACCGTATTCAATCCCAAGACAACCCTTTGGCAGCTTTCTTACGACGGGCGTAATAAGGAACCGGTTACCTTACCGGTAAAATTCCCTTTATTGCTGGCACAGGGCGTGGAAGGTATCGCCGTAGGCCTGTCTTCCAAGATACTCCCTCATAATTTCAATGAGTTATTAGATGCTTCCATCGCCTATCTACGGGGAGAGGAATTCGCGTTATATCCGGATTTCCAGACAGGAGGCTCTATCGACATAGCCAAATATAATGATGGAGAACGGGGTGGATCGGTGAAAGTCCGTGCGAAAATCGGCAAGCTCGATAATAAGACATTGGTGATCTCGGAGATCCCGTATGGAAAAACAACCTCTACCGTGATCGAGTCCATCCTAAAAGCGAACGATAAAGGAAAGATCAAGATCAAGAAGGTAGACGATAATACCGCCAAGGATGTAGAGATCTTGGTGCATCTCGCTCCGGGGGTCTCTTCAGACAAGACCATCGATGCTTTATACGCCTTTACGGATTGTGAGATCAGTATCTCCCCAAACTGTTGCGTGATCAAGGAGGACAAGCCGCATTTCCTTACGGTCAGCGATGTGCTTCGCCACTCTACGGATCGTACGCTGGAGCTGTTACGGGAAGAGCTCAAGATCCAGAAACAAGAGCAGGAGGAGGCCCTGTTCTTCGCCTCCCTTGAAAAGATATTTATCGAGGAACGTATTTATAAAGACCCGGAGTTCGAGAACGCCAAGAACATGGACGAGGCGATATCCCATATCGACCTTCGTTTAGAGCCGTTCAAGCCCCGATTTATCCGTGAGGTTACCCGGGACGATATCCTGAAACTCATGGAGATCAAGATGGGACGTATCTTAAAGTTCAACTCCGACAAGAGTAACGAGTTCATTGCCCAGACCTTGGAACAAATCGCCAAGATCAACGATAAGCTGGAACATATCGTCGACTATACCATCGATTGGTTTACCATGCTGAAAGAGAAATACGGCAAGGCTTACCCTCGCCATACCGTGATACGCAATTTCGACACGATCGAGGCGACCAAGGTCGTAGAGGCGAACGAGAAATTGTATATCAACCGTCAAGAAGGTTTCATCGGCATGGGACTGAAAAAGGACGAGTTCATATGTAACTGCTCGGATATAGACGATGTCATTATCTTCTATCGCAACGGTACTTATAAGATCGTCAAGGTAGCGGATAAGATCTTTATCGGTAAGGATATTCTATATGTCAACGTATTTAAGCGTAACGACAACCGGACGATTTACAACGTCATATACCGGGACGGTAAGTTCGGATATAATTACATCAAACGCTTCGCCGTCACAGGCGCTACACGCGATCGGGAATACGACCTGACCAAAGGTACGGAAAACTCCCGTGTCCTTTACTTCAGTGCAAACCCGAACGGAGAGGCGGAGACCGTCAAGGTAATCCTGAAACCCAAACCCCGGCAGAAACTACTCGTCTTCGAAAAGAACTTCAGCGAGATAGCCATTAAGGGACGGGGTTCTCAAGGTAATATCCTGACGAAAGCGGAAGTGCACAAGATCAGCCTCAAGCAGAAAGGCTCTTCCACCTTGGGAGGCCGGGAAGTATGGTTCGACTGGGACGTACTCCGGTTAAATTACGATGGACGGGGAGAAGAGCTAGGCGAGTTCCATAGCAACGATCAGATATTGGTGATCCTGCCGAACGGCGATTTCTACGTCACGAATTTTGACCTTAGCAATCACTACGAGTCCAATATCATGGTCATCGAGAAATACCAGCCGAGCAAGATATGGACTGCCGTATTATACGACGCAGATCAGAAATATTATTATATCAAACGATTCCTGCTGGAGGTAAACACCCGGAAGCAGAATTTCCTAGGAGAGAATCCGAAGAACCGCTTGATGTTGCTTACGGATGAGGTCTATCCTCGTATCGAGGTGATCTTCGGAGGCCATGACGCCTTCCGGGAGGCTCTCGTCCTCGATGCCGACGAATTTATCGCGGTGAAAGGCTTCAAAGCCAAAGGTAAACGAATCTCTACATTTGAGGTCGAGACAATCAATGAGCTGGAACCGAATCGCTTCGTCCCTTCCGAAAACGCATCGGAATCAGACGATACCGAAGGCAATGAGGAGGGAAACGACACTGACGACGGGCAGAGTACCACGGATATTATCGATGAAATTACGGGACAGATGAAATTGTTTGACGAATAACCTATGAAAGCTATCACCTGTTTGATTGGTTTGTTCCTGCTGTTTCTCGCGTCATCGGCCAAGGCCCAGTCCGATGGAGACGAGATCCCTTGGTCTATCAACAGCGGGACCATGGTCGGTATAGGAAGCTACAACCTAATGGACACCTATTTATCTCCCAGCATGGAAGATAAGAAATATACAGGCCCCGGATTACGGGTAATGAATGAACGGATGAAGAGGGTCCGACTGGCAAACTATCGGGTATCCAGACAGCAAATCATAAGCGTCGATCTGGCTAGCACGGATAATGCTGCCTCTACCGCTACGGATTTCGCGGGCTTTATCGATTATACGTTGGGTTACTATTATCATTTGCCCACGCTATTGCCGGATCTAAAGCTTCTGGCGGGTGGTGCCGTGCATGGCATGGGTGGTTTTATATACAATACCCGTAACGGAAATAACCCGGCCTCGGCGAAAGCGGATATCGATTTGAACATCTCTGCCATGGCGATCTATAAGTTACGCGTCAAGGAATATCCCATGACGCTACGCTACCAGTTCACGATCCCCTTCGCCGGTGTTTTATTCTCCCCCCATTACGGGCAATCGTATTACGAGATCTTCAACCTAGGGAATGCCTCGGGAGTGGTGCAATTCAATTCCTTCCATAATAAATTCGCCATGAAGAACTTTTTCACGGTAGATTTCCCGGTTTGTAATTTTACGATACGGGCAGGTTACCTAAACAGCTCTTACCGTACAGATGTCAATGGGATACAGTCTCATATAATCTCTCACTCTTTTATGATCGGCCTCGTGAAAGAATTTATCTCTTTCGGAGGAAAACGCCTAAAGAATACCCAGCGGTTCAGAAGCGCTTATTATTAAAAGGAAATCAAATGAAACGATACCTTATATATATATGTATATCTCTCGGATTCCTGTTTACCGGATGTGAGAAATCGGACGAATACGTGGCCTCCCCACAGGAGAACTTTGAGGCGCTTTGGAAAATATTGGATGAGAATTACTGCTTCTTCGAATACAAGGACATTGATTGGAACGAGGTTCACGACCGTTATAAGACGCAGATAAGCGATACGATGAACCAATACGTCCTATTTGACGTATTAGGCGATATGCTAAACGAGCTGAAAGACGGGCATACCAATTTGATATCCACCTTCAATATGTCCCGCTATTGGGATTGGTATCTCGATTATCCGGATAATTTCGACTCGGACATACAAGAGAATTATCTCGGAAGGAACTACTCGATCGCCGGAGGACTTAAATACACGACATTGAGTGACGGGCAGATCGGGTATATTTACTACGGTAGCTTTTCCAGTTCGGCCGGCGAAAGCGGTTTGGATCACATATTCTATCAATTCAAGGATTGCAAAGGTTTGATCTTCGATATCCGGGATAATGGCGGTGGCATGTTATCAAACGCCGATCGCATCGCTTCCCGTTTCTTGGAGGAAAAGATACTGACCGGCTATATCCAACATAAGACGGGTAAAGGGCACGATGACTTTTCCGAACCTTATCCCCTTTATCTCTCACCTTCCGAGCGTATCCGCTGGTTACGCCCTGTTGTGGTCTTAACGAATCGTCATTGCTACAGCGCCGCCAACGATTTCGTGCAGAAAGTACGCATGATGCCTTATGTAACGACGATGGGAGATCGCACCGGAGGCGGTAGTGGCTTCCCCTTTAACTCCGAGTTGCCCAACGGCTGGGGTGTCCGTTTCTCCGCGTCTCCCATGCTAGATGTAAACAAACAGCATACGGAATTCGGTATCGATCCTACATATAAGGTTTCTATGACCCAAGAAGATATCGAGAAAGGTAAAGATACGATTATCGAGGCGGCGATCACCCACCTCTTGTCCGAGACCGAGAAGAAATAAGGTTTCGCTAAAAAAACAACGCAAATATTTGCAAGTTTATAAAAAAGCATTACCTTTGCACACGATTCCAATGCGGCTGTGGTGTAATTGGTAGCCACGTCAGACTTAGGATCTGATGCTTCACGGCGTGGGGGTTCGAGTCCCTTCAGCCGCACAAATCCAGAAATCCTTGTAAGTTCGCTTACAAGGATTTTTTAGTATGGATAAACCTCCTCCATATATACAAGCACTGTGAAGATCAAGGATTACAAACAACATCCAAACTGTTAATTTTAGAAGATTTTATGCCTATTCTGTATAGTTTCAAATTCAAAAACATTTTTTATACCGGGCAGACATGTTGTTTAACACAAGTTATACTCAAAACCCTTGACAAAGGGGCTTTACAAGCTTATCTTTGCATTGTGGTTTTTTCATAATAGTATTAGATTTAAGGTTAACAAAGTTTGGTTAGGGCTTGTCGTGAGACAGGCTTTAATTATTTATAGGGGTTTCATTCGTTTATAGATGCTTCCCGGCATCGATTTTATCTTTCCATCCAATTCCAACTCAAAGAGCAGAGAAGATAATTGATGTACCGGAAGATTCAAGGCTACGGACAATTCATTGATATGAGATTCCTTTCGCATTTCCAAGAACGACAAGATCCGTTCACTCTCCTCGTTCTCAGGAAATAATAATTGGGTTTGGACCGGTAACGCATCTGTCTTTTGAGCGACATCCCAACGCATCGCCATGATTAAATCGTCAGCGCAAGTGATCAAGCCTCCTTTATTCTGCCGGATTAAGCCATTACATCCTTTAGAGTTGATATCCGTTACCCGGCCCGGAAAGGCATAGACATCCCGGCCATACGAGAAAGCGATATCCGCCGTGATCAAAGAGCCTCCTTTCTCCGCCGATTCAATAACGATCGTGGCATCCGCCAGACCGGCTACGATCCGGTTTCGCCGGATAAAGTTCTGCCGATCCGGATTCGTCCCGCTAGGAAAGTCGGTCAATAAACCTCCCCGCTCCAACATCTCGACCGCCGTAGAGCGATGCACGGGAGGATAGATACGATCCAAACCATGCGCCAATACGCCCACCGTGGGCAATTGGTTCTTCAACGCATTCCGATGAGCGCAAATATCGATGCCATATGCGAGTCCGCTAACGACCAATAGATCCGGGAAAATCACGGACAAATCCCGCAATAAACGCTCGGTCACTTCCTGTCCATAAGTGGAGGCCCTACGAGTACCCACAACGCTGATGATATGGGCGGCGTTTAAATCCGCGTTCCCCTTGAAATAAAATAAAACCGGAGCGTCCGGGCATTCCCGCAGACGTTCCGGATAATTCATATCTTTCAAGAAATAGATAGAGATACCGTTCTTTTGGGCAAAAGCCAATTCTTTCTCTGCCCGTAAAAGCACATCCGCCCGCTTAATCTCGGTGATAATCGAATCGCCGATACCCGATATCTTCTCTAGCGACTGGCGCTTTTCCGTAAACACGGCCTCCGCATCTCCCAACGCTTCCAGAAGATGGCGGGCTAGGATATCTCCCACCCCATTAATCATAGTAAGGCCAATTTGGTAAATCTGTTTGTCTGTCATTTATGCTTGTTTTGATTCTATTCGCTTTAGCATCTCATCGAAATATTCTCCTCTGGTTAATTTGCCATTCTCTACGACAACGGATTCCACGACTCCTTTAGTAGCCAGCGCCCCATCGGATTCCCGGTAAATATCTTGCTCGAACACCAGTTTCACCCCTTTCTTATATACATTCAGGCAAGAAGTATACCGATCGCCGCTCCGCAAGGAGTTCTTGAACTGGATATCCACACGGGCCACAAAAGCATCGATGCCCTTCTCATGCATGGCGCCGAAGTTCTCACCCAATGACTCCAGAAACTCATGCCGGGTATGCTCCATATAATGCTGGTAATTGGAGTTATTCACCACGCCTTGCAAATCGCACTCGTAATCGCGAACCTTGTCTGTCAGTTTAAAAATATATTCCTTCATTATCGTAGTTCTTTTTCGATTTGTACTTTCTCCATTTTATAAAGACGATCGGACGGGCGGATCTTCTCGGACATCTTTATCGAGAAGCGTTCCCCTTTCACGGTCTCCTCCACCGGTTTCAGGTCTACCCGGATCTCATCGACGGTCTGCATAACGGCTCCGGTCGTGGGACCCGTTACCAAGATCTCATCGCCTACTCTCAAGGAACCGGACTCCATCTCAAACTCGGCGACACCGATTCCGCTGAAGTATTTGATACCCCGTGCCACGTACACTTTCTTACGGGTAGCACCGGAGCCATATTTACTGCTCCATTCACCCAACCGTTGTCCCAGATAGTAGCCATCCCAGAAACCGCGATTAAAGACCCTGCGCAGACGCTCGTCCCAAACCGCTATCTTTTCCTCATCGAAGGTACCTTCGCAATAAGCCTTGACCGCCTCTTTATAACATTCGGTCACGAGACGCACATACTCCGGCCCGCGGGCACGCCCCTCCAGCTTGAACACACGTACGCCGGCATCCATCATCTTATTCATGAAATGAATCGTCTTCAAGTCCTTCGGCGACATGATATACTGATTCTCCACATCCAGCTCGATCTGGCTATCCTTATCATGCACCGTATAGGCACGACGACAAATTTGCATGCAAGCCCCCCGGTTGGCGGAAGCGTTCATCTCATGCAAACTCAAATAGCATTTACCGGACACGGCCATGCACAAAGCCCCGTGAGCGAACATCTCTATGCGGATCAATTCCCCTTTCGGGCCCTTGATCTGCTGCTTCACGATCTCCTGATAAATCTCATGCACCTGCTTTAAGTTCAATTCGCGAGCCAATACGACCACATCGGCGAAGCGGGCGTAAAACTTCAACGCCTCCACGTTCGAGATATTCAATTGCGTGGATAAGTGCACCTCTTGCCCGATGCTATTCGCGTAACTCATAGCGGCTACATCGGCGGCGATAATGGCGGAGACACCCGCATCCTTAGCGGCATCTATAATCTCCCTCATCAACGGAAGATCCTCACCATAAATAACCGTATTAACCGTGAGATAACTCTTGATACCATGTTCGCCGCAAATAGCGACGATCTTACGCAAATCCTCCGTCGTGAAATTATTCGACGAGCGAGAACGCATATTCAATCCTTCGATACCGAAATAAATGGAGTCGGCCCCTCCTTGTATAGCCGCCATCAACGATTCATAGGAACCGACAGGCGCCATTATTTCAAAATCCTTCTCTTTCAAGGTTATATATTTTAATATTACGGTAGCAAAGGTACGAATAATATTTGAGAAGATTTCTTATAAGCACAAACTCTCCATCCCATCATGAAAGAATAGTTCCAGTTGGAGAAGCACAAGATCCTAAATAAAGCGGGGCAATCCGAACTCTATCAATATATCATAAATGATCCGGATTATTAAAAACACCTGTTCCATCCACCGATCATCTTACGAGATGTAAAAATTATTCCCCAAAAAGAAGTACTTTTGTAATCTCTATTTAGTTAGCAAACAGAAGGTATGAAGATTGGTTCAATAGATTTAGGGGAGCGTCCGGTATTCTTGGCGCCTATGGAGGACGTGACGGATATCTCGTTTCGTTTGATGTGCAAACGCTTCGGGGCGGACATGGTATATACGGAGTTCGTATCGAGCGACGCGTTGATCCGCAGTGTGAACAAAACACAGCAAAAACTAAATGTCTCCGATGATGAGCGTCCGGTCGCTATCCAGATTTACGGTAAGGACGTAGCCTCGATGGTAGAGGCCGCACGTATTTGCGAGGAAGCTCATCCGGATATTTTAGATATAAACTTTGGTTGCCCCGTAAAGAAAGTAGCAGGCAAGGGAGCCGGGGCCGGCATGCTACGCAATATCCCGTTGATGCTGGAGATCACGAGAGAGGTGGTGAAAGCCGTGAACATCCCCGTCACCGTGAAAACCCGTTTGGGATGGGATGCCGACAACCGCGTTATCGTGGATCTGGCCGAGCAACTACAGGACTGCGGTATCGCCGCCCTCTCCATCCACGGACGTACACGGGCGCAAATGTACACGGGCGAGGCGGATTGGACCTTGATCGGTGCCGTAAAAAATAACCCTCGCATGCAAATCCCTATCATCGGGAATGGCGACGTGACTTCCGCCGAGATATGCAAGCAGCGTTTCGAGGACTATGGCGTAGACGCCGTAATGATCGGTAGGGCTAGCATAGGCCGCCCTTGGATCTTCCGGGAGATAAAACACTATCTTACGACCGGGAAATTATTGCCACAAGAGCCTTTCTCTTGGTATCTGGATATCCTAAAAAAACAAGTGGAGCAAAGCGTGGAACGATTGGACGAGCGTAGGGGAATCTTACATATTCGCCGTCATCTGGCAGCTACTCCGCTCTTCAAAGGTATTACCGATTTCAAGCAAACACGGATCGCCATGCTACGTGCGGAGACTGTTAACGAATTATTCGAAATTATGAATAATATTCCTAAAAAGTACGGAATTCTAGAATAACAAGCTTGATATATATCAAATTGAAACCTATTTGCGATATTTTTACAATAAAATGTTACAAATACTATTGACGCATATTATAAAACCCCTTATATTTGCATCGAGTTTTTTTCATAGTATTTTAGATCTAAGGTTAACAAGTCTTTGCAAGGGGGGAATCGTGAGATTGTTTCATTGAGGAGCAAAAAAAGCCGCATCCATATTGGGACTAGCGGCTTTTTTGTTTTTCCGGACTCTATATCCTAAATCAAGAAACTTATCGTATCTTTGTCAATAGGTCACATTAAATACTTGGCACTATGAACCAGACTATTTATCCCATCGGTATACAGAACTTCGAGAAGATTCGATCAAGGATTATGATTCTCGCTTTGGTATCTATAAAGTAGGATTTCCCAATTTAGAGGTAGAAGAAGGCTTTGTCAAATACCTGCTTCTTTTCTACACCAGTGTTAGCGCCCCAAAGACTCCTTTCGAAATCAGGCGTTTTGTCCGGGAGGTGGAATAAAAAAGCCTATGTTTTCGCACACACGCTATACATTATTCGAAATAAACCCTTACATTTGCGAAAAACATAATACTATACCACCATGAGTAAGAAAGTCATAACTTTCGGAGAGATCATGCTTAGGCTGGCTACTCCGGACTATTTACGCTTTTGCCAAGCCAATCAGTTCAACGCTACTTTTGGCGGAGGGGAAGCGAATGTCGCCGCCTCACTCGCCAACTATGGCATAGAGACTGAGTTTGTAACCCGTTTACCCCAAAATGACATCGCCCGTGCCTGCGTTATGGAATTACGCAAACAGGGTATCGGAACTTCCAAGATCATTTACGGAGGGGAACGGTTAGGCATTTATTTTCTGGAGACCGGAGCGGTCGCTCGTGCCAGCAAGGTGGTATATGACCGGGCTCATTCTTCCATCGCCGAGATCCGACCGGGGATGATCGATTGGAACGAGGTATTCAAGGATGCCTCTTGGTTTCACTGGACAGGTATCACGCCAGCCATATCCGAAGGTGCCGCCAACGTATGCTTGGAAGCGATACAGGCGGCAAACCGATTGGGCATCACGGTATCCTGCGACCTCAACTACCGGAAAAATCTCTGGAAATACGGTAAGACAGCCCATGAGGTCATGCCGGAACTAGTAGCCGGATGCGATATCATCCTAGGAAACGAGGAAGATGCCGAGAAAGTCTTCGGTATCAAGCCCGAAGGTTTTGACGCCGCCGCCACGGAAGGCGAGGTACACGCCGCCTCTTTCCAGTCGGTATGTACCCAATTAATGGCTCACTTCCCACGTGCCCGGAAAGTTATCATCACGCTAAGAGGCTCCATCAATGCCAATCATAACACATGGGGCGGAGTGCTATACGCCGACAACCGGTTGTACGAATCCCGCCGGTATGACATCACCCATATCGTAGATCGTGTAGGTGGAGGCGATTCTTTTATGGGAGGCCTTATTTACGGTTTGCTCTCCTACCCCGGTGACGACCAGAAAGCCTTGGACTTCGCGGTAGCGGCTTCTTGCCTAAAGCACACAATTTACGGAGACTTCAACCAAGTAACCGTAGAGGAAGTAGAAAAACTCATGTCCGGCGACACCTCCGGCCGTGTCTCCCGCTAATTTTCAATTCTCAACTTTCAATTTTTAATTCCCAATATGGCTCAATTCAATAAAATACAAACATTACAGGCTATCATCCAAACCGGAATGGTGCCCGTTTATTATAATAAAGAGGTAGAGATCGCAAAACAAGTTGTAAAAGCCTGTTACGAGGGAGGCGTCAGAGCCTTCGAGTTTACTAACCGGGGAGATTTCGCCCACGAGGTATTTGGCGAGCTGGTAAAATACGCCGCCAAGGAATGCCCGGAATTAGTATTGGGCGTAGGTTCTATCGTAGACCCGGCCACAGCCGCCTTATTCATACAGCTAGGCGCAAACTTCGTAGTCGGCCCGTTGTTCAACCCGGAGATAGCGAAGATATGTAACCGTCGCCTCATCCCTTATACGCCCGGCTGCGGTTCCGTATCCGAGATCGGCTTTGCCCAAGAAGTTGGTTGCGACCTTTGCAAGATATTCCCCGCCGGAAATGTAGGAGGTCCCTCATTTGTCAAGAACATAAAGGCACCCATGCCATGGACCCTAATCATGGCTACCGGTGCCGTGGAGCCGACAGAGGAGAATCTATCCGCTTGGTTCAAGGCCGGCGTGACCTGCGTAGGAATGGGATCCAAACTCTTCCCCAAAGAAGCGATAGCGGGAAACGATTGGCAATCCATTACCGATTTATGCCGCAACGCCTTATCTATCATTCAAAAGTATCGCCAAGTATGAAAAACTTTTTAGATCAAGATTTCTTGCTCCAAACCGACACGGCCCGTGAGTTATATCACGAGCATGCGGCGAAGATGCCCATCATTGATTACCATTGCCACCTAGATCCCCGGCAAATAGCGGAGAATCATCAATTCGAGGATCTTACGGAGATATGGCTTGGCGGAGACCATTACAAATGGCGGGCGATGAGAGCAAATGGTATCCCCGAGGAATACATCACCGGAGATAAGCCCTCTTACGAGAAATTCCTTAAATGGGCAGAGACGATGCCTTACACGATGCGAAACCCGCTTTATCATTGGACACATCTGGAACTTAGCCGTATATTTGGAATCCATAAAGTCTTGAATCCGGCTTCCGCCGAGGAAATCTACGCAACTTGTACGGATAAACTGCGTACCCCCGAATATCGTGCGCAAGCCATCATGAAACGGATGAACGTAGAGATTGTTTGTACGACCGACGATCCTATAGACTCATTGGAATTCCATCAAAAAATACGTTCAAGCGGATGCCACACCCGTGTATATCCGGCATGGCGACCGGACAAGGTACTCGCTATCGATAATTTCAAGGCGCTAAATGACTATTTGTCCAAGCTGGAGGCCGCCGCCGATAAGACCATCCTCACCTACAAGCATTTATTGGAGGCATTACAAAAGCGGCATGATTTCTTCGCCGCCCAAGGGTGCCGGTTATCGGACCACGGGTTGGATACTTTCTATGCCGAACCTTATACCGAGCAGGAGATTGAGGTGATTTTCCTCAAGGCTCGTATGGGTAAATCGCTCACGGAGCAGGAAGTTCGCAAATACCGTTCGGCATTGCTATACGAATTGGCGGCAATGGATGCCCGGAGTGGATGGGTACAGCAATTCCATATCGGCGCAAATCGGAATAATAACAAACGGATGTTCAAGTTATTAGGGCCAGACACGGGTTTCGACGCTATCGATGATCAGCCGGTAGCTGTTTCCATGAACCGCTTTTTCAGCCATTTAGATCAAGAAGGGCTGTTAGCGAAAACGATCGTTTACAACCTGAATCCCCGCGACACCGAGTTGATGGTAGCCAATGCCTACAATTTCAACGACGGCAGTGTACCCGGGAAGATGCAATATGGAGCGGCTTGGTGGTTCCTCGATCAGATCAAAGGCATGGAAGATCAGTTAAACGCACTTTCCAGCCTCGGTCTTTTAAGCCGTTTCGTCGGTATGCTGACAGATTCCCGCAGCTTCCTGTCATATCCCCGCCATGAGTATTTCCGCCGGATCCTTTGTAATATGCTAGGCAATGAGATAGAGAAAGGCTTATTGCCCGCCTCCGAGCTTTCCTTCATTGGACAGATGGTGGAGGACATCAGTTACAACAACGCTAAACGATACTTTGATTTCTGATTATTGCAACCCGCATTGCAATGTTACTGCACGCCTGTCGCAGTAACACTGCACGTGCGTTGCAGTAAGGCTGCAACAGCTTTGCAACATTTTATTCACAAACACTTCATAAGACCTTCCACTATACTCGCACATATTACGCCTACTTTTGCGGCAGATTTAGATAAACACTAAAATACGCAAACATGAAACAACGGCTTTATGATTTCATCCCTGTCAAGCATCTATGCGTAGGGATGTCTTTATGTGGCATAGTGGCAGGTACCCAAACCGCTCAAGCTTCTCCCGTCTTCGGGCAATCATCGGGCTTAGAACTTCCGAGTCCCAGCATCTACCAACAAAGTACGAAACAGATTTCCGGTATCGTCAAAGACCAGGCGGGGATTCCTGTAATTGGCGCGAACGTGATCGTAAAAGGGACGACAAACGGAGTAATCACCGGGCTCGATGGAGATTTCCTACTGGAAGTTCCGGAAAACGCTACCTTAGAGATCAGTTATATCGGTTATATGACGCAAAGTATCCCGATAAACGGGAAAACGACCTTCAACATCATCCTAGAAGAAGATACGCAGAAATTGGATGAGGTAGTCGTACTCGGTTATGGAGCGGGGCAACGCAAACAAGATCTCTCCGCTTCCGTGGGCGTGCTGAACAACACGGAAGACCTGGTGGCCCGTCCGGTTACCTCTACCGAAAGTATGTTGCAAGGGCAGTTAGCGGGTGTTACCGTACAAGCGAACGGTGGAGACCCGACGGCTACACCCTCGATAGTGATCCGTGGACAGGGCTCACAGAATGGCGATAACGTATTATGGGTTGTTGACGGTGTCCCCGGCGCACCCATCGCTTCTATGAATGATATCGAGACGATTGTCGTCTTAAAAGATGCTGCCTCTGCCGCTATCTATGGAGCGCAATCCGGAGCCGGCGGTGTTATCTTGGTAACCACCAAGAAGGCGAAAGAGGGCAAAACCTCGTTGAGCTATGACGCGACTTTCGGTGTTCGTAAAGCTAGCAACGTAATCGAGCCGTTAAATGCGGAAGAGCAACTCGAGATGCGAAAACTGTCTTACGCAAACGCAGGGCTTACATTGCCGACCGGTTGGGATTTGACCAAGAACCCATGGGTAGGTACCACACGTACCAACTGGATGGACGAGATCTTCCGCACCGCTTTCTACCAACGCCATAACGTAGCCTTGAATGTTGGTTCAGAGAATGCCTCCAACCGTGTTTCATTTGCTTACGATAATGATGAAGGTGTATTGATCAATACTTTCAACAAGAACCTTTCACTTCGTTACAACGGTAAATTCAAATTGAATAAATGGGTGACTATCACCGAAGACGTGGTTTGGAAAAACAACGAAAGCCGTTCAAAAGATACCGACAGTGGTTATACGGGAGTTGTCGCGGCGGCTATGTATATGCCTGCCAGCGCTACGGTTTACAATCCGCTGGATGGTACTTACGGTGGAACAACGACCGAAGACCCGGATTACATCGCCAAATATGGCTCCAACTTCGCGGATATCCATGGAGACGCTGTCAATCCGGTTCGCTTGCTGGAAGCGGAAAACCGCTATGACCGAACCAGCGACATCTGGAGTACGACCAGTCTGGAACTAGCTAATATCGTTACCGGCTTGAAGTTCACGAGCCGTTTCACTTACAACCTGAAGAATAATCTATATAAGAACTTCAGCCCGATCCGTGACGAGGTGGGAAAACCCTCCTTGACAAATAATCTGGATGAAACGACTTACCGTGCAGACGCATGGAAAACGGAAAACACATTGACCTACGACAATACGTTTAATGACATGCACACCGTGGGTGTCTTACTATCCACTACGGCCGATCATTACAGCAAGCGAGGATTAGAGGTTAATGGAAAAGATTTATCTGACGAATCCGCTTATTTACAATATCTATCCTATGCGAATTCCGTTTCCGCAACCGATTATTTGACCGGTCCTGACGCAAACGTATCCTTGATCGCCCGTCTGGCTTATTCCTTCAACGATCGTTACTTCGTTACAGCCTCTTGGCGTCGTGATTACGCAGGCCGTCTACCTAAAGATAATAACTATGGCGACTTTCCTGCCGTAACAGCCGGATGGAAAATCTCTAATGAATCTTTCTTCCCGAAGAGCGAGACACTGAATTTATTGAAGATCCGTGCTTCTTGGGGACGTGTCGGTAATCTAGGATCTATCGGTTATAATTACAAATCAGCTTTATTAGGTAAGAATTATTGGTCGGAGCAGGCACAGTACGGCGTAGAATCGAACAAGATTTGGGGAAACTTCGTCTATAACTCTACCGCATTAAATCCCAACTTAACATGGGAAACTTCCGAGCAATGGGACTTAGGTCTAGATGTGAACATGTTCGACAATCGCTTGAGCATGGCATTCGACTATTTCGACAAACGCACGTTCAACTTGATCCAGTCGCAAACGATGAACTGGCCGGGAACGATCGGTATCGATGCCATGTTAGTCAATCAAGGTGAAGTCCGCAACCGAGGTTTCGAGGCGCAAATCAATTGGAACCAACAGGTAAATAAAGATTGGTCGTACTTCGTTTCCGGAAACTTCTCTTATCTAAAGAACTGGGTTTCTGATATTGGGGTAAAGAACGCAGACGGAACCCCGGGCGTTTGGACAGGTATCACCAAAAATGATGCATATTTCGATGGTAGTTATCGTAACCTTCCATATATGTATCAAACAGCCGAAGGAGAACCGCTGGCCTCTTTCTATCTGATCAAGACTGACGGCATTTTTCAAAGCGACGCAGAGGCAGCCGCTTATGTAAACAAAGACGGAAAACGAATCCAACCGGACGCTGTAGCCGGCGATTTGAAATTCGTCGATGCCAATGGTGATGGAGTCATCAATGATGAAGACCGTCAATACTGCGGTAGCGCTACACCTAAAACTACATTCTCATTCTCCGGAGGATTCACTTGGAAGAAGCTTTCCGTAAGCGCTATGTTCCAAGGCGTAGGTGGAGCACAAGCTTTATATGTAGGTAAATATATGGCCTTAAGTGATGTAGAAGGAAACTTTAACCGCTCAAAAGAGATCATGAACGCTTGGAGTCCGTCGAATACAGGGTCGAATATTCCACGCTTATCGAAAAACGACCCGAATAGCAACTTTAGCACACCGTCTGATTGGTATCTGGAGAATGCTTCTTACTTACGTTTGAAGAACTTCACCGTATCCTATGACTTGAGTGATGTTATCAGGAAATGCGCTCACCTGCAAGAACGCAACAGCATGATGTCGGTTTACCTTAGCGGTGAGAACCTCTTCACGATCACGAACTACTCAGGAATGGACCCGGAAACCGGCGGTTGGGATGCCTTGAAGTATCCGGTTTCACGCGTATTCTCTGTCGGAGTCAAATTGACATACTAATCGGGTGTTTTAAAAGATATTCATATTAACAAAGGATCAAAATGAAAAGATATATTACAGTATTAGCATTATCCGCATTGGTTTGTAGTTCTTGTAGCGACTTCCTCGACGTTCAGCCGGAAGGAAACGCAACTACAACCTCCTATTTCTTGAATGATCAACAGGCCATTGATGCCATTGACGGATTATATGAAAGATTCCATCAAGAGGGTTGTTACGGCCGTGAGTTATTCTGGGAACAGGGAGCCGCATGCGACATTGTTTGGGGACGTACGCGCGGTTATAACTCTTTGGCGACCTTAGCCTATACCGGTGATGAATCTCCTCTAAGAGATGTATTCAGCCGTATGTATTCTACTATGTCCCGTGCGAATTGGATCATCCAAGAATTAGTGAAGAAAGAAAAGGGAACGACGCTGACCGCCGTCGAGAAACGCAGCTTGGGCGAAGCTTACTTCAGTCGCGGCTGGGCACATTATCTGATCGCTTATCGGTACGGTACGGATAAACAAGGAGTACCTTTCGTACGTTACGAGGACTTCCCCGACGATTACGACAACTCCATACCGCCTCAGCAAGCTACCGTTATGGACAATTATAAACTGATCATCGAAGATATGGACAAGGCAATCGCCTACCTTCCAAACTTCGAATCCTATGACGCCGACAACCGGGGCCGGGCACATCAGGCTGCTGCCGTGGCGTTCAAAGCGAAAACTTATGCTTACTGGGCTACTTGGGATGCTACCCAATGGAACAACGTCATCGAGATGGTCAATCAATTGGAGAACAACTACAATCGAGATCTAGCTCCCACATTTGCGGAACTATTCTCGTCTGACTTGAAAGATTATTGGAACGCCGAATATCTCTGGACTATTCCGAGTATCGGCGGCGCACTACCGGGCGGTACCGAATTCCCGGGTATTATCCTTGAGAACAAAGGATGGGGCAAATATAATGGTTGGGGGCAGATGAAGCCCTCCTACGACATCTACGAAGAAATGGCGAAAGATGGTAAAGGTAATGACCGTTTAGTACGCTCAATCTTGGAATACAACCAAGAGTTCCCGTTCTTCGGCGAGACACGCAAATTCTGGTCTACCTCCGACCTTGAAGCTGGTTTCATGATCAATAAATACATGGACGCTTTCAAATACTCAGACCCTGTAGGTGAAGGAGCCGTGAGTGCTAATGGAGACTGGCCTACGGTCCGTGTCAATTTCCCGATCATCCGTTTCGCAGAAATGTTATTGTTCCGTGCCGAGGCATATTTAATGACAGGTCAAGCCGATAAAGCAACCGCAGACATCAACCGTATCCGCCTACGCTCCAACTTGACACCGCTTGCCGGCACCGCCACGATGAAGGATCTATATCACGAACGCCGTTGTGAATTGGCTTTTGAGTTTACAGACCATCTATTCGACTTAAAGCGTTGGAGCCGTTCTTCCAATGCCGACATAAAGACATTGGCCGATAAAGAGTTGAACGCACATCCACGTATCCGCAGATATGAAGACCGGGCGAATCCGGAATCCGCGTTCACGATTATTGGTTACGAAGATTACACCAACAAAAACGCCTATCAAGCACATATGATGGTATTCCCGTATCCAAGTGAAGAGATTACTAAATCGAATGGTCAACTGAAGCAGAACGAGGGATATTAACCGGCTCCTTTAAACCGATCAAGGAACGAATAAGATTCAATTACGGGCTGTCTCAGAAAATGAAACAGCCCGTGTTATTTTCTACCGGGTAAAAACGCATATCTCAAATAGGTAGTTTACCTTTGCCAATTGTATAATATAGTAAACAAAAGATACACCATGAGATTAATTCAAACTCTTTCTTCTTGCTTGTGTACAGGGATAATAGCCTTATTCACGGCCTGTAGCCAAGCACCACAATCCCCCATCGATTCCGTGAATCCGTTTATCGGCACGGGATTTCACGGACACACGTATCCCGGGGCCACGGCTCCTTACGGAGCGGTCCAACTCAGTCCGGACACCCGGAAAGGGAATTGGGACGCTTGTTCCGGTTATCATTACAGCGATTCTACCTTAATGGGTTTTTCCCATACCCATTTAAGCGGTACGGGATGTATCGACCTTGGCGATATCCTATTCCGTCCGTCACTCCAGACACCTCTAGCGTTCTCGCACTCGGACGAGAAGGCTTCCCCGGGTTACTACTCGGTGAATCTCAGGGAGGCAGGTGTATTAGCGGAACTTACCACGACCCCGCATGTCGGGATACACAGATATACCTATAAAAAAGGGATAGAGGCTACGTTGGTGGTCGATATGGACCATTTATTGGATAACGAATATATATACGAAGGCTGGGTTAAGCAAACTGGGGAGAATGAGCTTACCGGTATGCGGCGTACCCGGGGCTGGGTAGACAATCAGTATGTCTTCTTTGTAGCGCAATTCTCGCAACCCTTCTCTTCCATGGAACAGCCTTCCGAACGGCAAGCCGTACTTACCTTCGATACGACTACCGGAAAGCCCATCGTCTGCAAAGTCGGGGTATCGATCGTAAATGAGGAGAACGCCCGTCTGAACCTTGAGCAAGAGACGGATTCCTATGGCTTTGATTTCGACGCCATCCATCAAGCGACACGCTCCAATTGGGAAAAAGAACTGGACGTTATCACGGTAGAAGGAGGCACCGAAGCCGAGCGCACGAATTTCTATACGGCGCTATACCATAGCAAGATCATCCCGAATATAGCGAGCGACGTGAACGGACAATACCGCCGTCACGACATGAGCGTAGCGACGATCCCGGCAGGTCGCCGCCAATTCTCCACCTTTTCCACTTGGGACACCTTCCGGGCCTGGCATCCGATGATGACTCTGTTGGATACTACCTTGGTGAATGATATGGTACAGTCTCTCTTGGATATGTACGACGCCAGCGGCGAGCTTCCGTTATGGCCCTTATCGGCAGGCGAGACCGGGACCATGATCGGTTATCACTCCACATCGATTATAGCGGACGCTTATTTGAAAGGTATTCGCGGATATGATGCGGAACACGCTCTCGAAGCGATGAAAATCTCAGCGGAGAAGAATAAGAAAGGAGCGGATTATTATATAAAGGAAGGCTTCATCCCGACGAATATCAAGAAAGAATCGGTTTCCTGCCTATTGGAATTTGCCTACGATGATTGGTGTATCGCACAAATGGCGAAAGCTTTAGGACATATGGATGATTATGAGACGTTCATCAAGCGCTCCCAGAATTTTATCAACGTATTCGACGGTAGTACCCGGTTCTTCCGGGGCAAACGGCAGGATGGGAATTGGGAGACTCCTTTCGATCCATTCGCCATCGGACGTTCCTATACGGAGGCTACGGCCTGGCAATATCGTTTCTTTACCCCGCATGACGTATATGGATTGACCCAGTTGTCCGGAGGCCGGGAGGCGTTCATCGCTGATCTGGATAGCTTATTTATGGTTACCTCCGAGGTAGTCGGCGATCTGGTAGACGTTACAGGATTGGTTGGTCAATATGCGCATGGCAACGAGCCTAGCCACCACATGGCTTACCTATATAGCTATGTGGGCCAGCCCTGGAAGACACAGGAATGGACCCGTCGCTTGCTGGACGAGATGTACCAGCCCACGCCGGAAGGTATCATCGGCAATGAGGATTGCGGCCAGATGTCCGCTTGGTATATCTTGAGCAGCCTCGGCTTCTACTCCGTATGTCCGGGTAGCAACCAGTTTATCCTAACGACCCCGTTGTTCGATAAGGCGAACATGAAGCTGGGCAATGGCAAGACATTGGTCATTACCGCCAACCAGCCGGATAAGAACAAGTATATCACGAAGGTTACCTTAAACGGCGAGGAGATATCGCATTGCTACATCACCTACGACCAGTTGATGCAAGGAGGCACACTGGACTTTACGCTCTCGGCGACACCGGACAAGCGTTGGGGAACCGCTCCCGAGTACGCTCCCTATTCCTATACGGAGCAACCTACCGTCTCTATCCCTTACATAGCGAATGATCTGGATTTATTTGAAGGAGAGATTACGGCGGAACTAAAATCCACGACACCCGAGGCGGTTATCCATTACACGCTTGACGGATCGGAACCGGATGAGAACGCTCCGGTATACAGCGAGCCATTCGTCTTAAAAGAGACCACGATTATCAAGGCCAAAGGATATAAAAAGGGATTCGTACCCAGCCGTACGTACTCGATCCAAGCGACAAAAGCCGTATTACGCCCCGCGTTATCCATACAGCCTACGAAGCATGGGGTAGCTTATACTTATTACGAAGGAGAGTTCCAATGGGTAGCCGATCTGCAAAAGGCGAAGGAGGTCGAGAGCGGAACAATACCTGAGCCTTCTATCCTGAACGCTAAATTGCCGGATCATTTCGGTTATATCTTCACCGGATATATATACGCCCCGGAAGATGGAGTCTATGAGTTCAGTACCCGCTCGGATGACGGTAGCGTCCTCTATATCGGCAAAGAAAAGGTAGTGGACAATGATGCCTCCCACGCCGCCATCGACGCGATGGGACGCATCCCCTTACAAAAAGGCTACCACCCCTTCGCCTTGCATTATTTCGAGGATTACGAGGGTGAGTACCTAGGCTGGAGCTGGCGTACGCCAAGCATGTCCAAACTAGACGCGATCCCAACAGAGAACCTTTATATAAATTGATAATATTAAATACTGAATCATATGAGAAGAACAACTCTATCCGTGCTATCCGCCTTAGCCATCCTGCTATCCGGCATGATCGTTCCAGAGGCTGCGGCACAAAGTCGCCGAGACAAAGAACAAACGTATGTATTAGAGAAACCTTACGAGGTCAAGAAACTAGTCCCCCCTACCGGAAAGAAAATAAAGAACGTGATCCTCATGATCGGCGACGGCATGAGCCTTATGCACATGTATTCCGCTTGGACCGCCAACCGGGGCAAGCTCTGGCTGGACAACTCCCAATACACCGGCCTCTCGAAAACCTATTGCGCCAACCGCCTCATCACCGACTCCGGAGCCGGAGGTACCGCACTGGCCACCGGCCATAAAACGAACTACCATATGGTAGGCGTAGATCCGGAAGGCAAGCCCTTGGAATCTTTGGCTACCTTGGCGAATAAGAAAGGCCTGTCAAGCGGCATCGCCGTTACCTGTCGCCTATGGGACGCTACGCCCGCCGACTTCTGCTGCCACAATACGGATCGCGACGCCGAGGCCGAGATCGTAGCGGATTACGTGAACTGTGGCGTCGATTACGTATTCGGCGGCGGCTCCAAGCTATTCGAGAACCGTGCGGACGGTCGCGATTTGTTCAAGGAATTAAGGGAGAAAGGTTACCAAACTCCCCGTAGCTGGGAGGAACTGGCGAAGATTCAAAAAGGCAAGGTATTCTGCGTTACCGATACCGTAGACACCCCGCTTCCCGCCGAGCGAGGCGATCTCTTGGCTCGTGCCTCAATGAAAGCGATCGATCTGCTGGGACAAAACCCGGAAGGTTTCTTCCTGATGGTAGAAGGTTCCCAATTGGATGATTACGGGCATTTCAACGATATCGACCTGTTGATGCAAGAGACACATGATTTCGACCGTACGATCGGACGTATCTTCGAATGGGCCGCCCAAGACGGTGAGACATTGGTTGTCGTAACCGCCGATCACGAGACCGGTGGCCTTACCTTGGTGGACGGGGATCTGAACGAGGGCCGTATCGTTTGTAAATTCTCCACCGGAGGGCATAGCGGCGTGATGGTTCCCGTTTACGCTTTCGGCCCGGGTGCCGAGAACTTCACGGGTATTTTCGAGAATACGGATATCTTCTGGAAGATCAAAAAGCTCCTGAATCTATAATCAAACAGTATTCATCCGATGGAGAGTATAACAGACCGCTATCCCGCTAGTCAAGTACCGCAGTACCCCTGCCCAAGTACCGCAGTACTTTGGCTGAGAGGACAGCGGTACTTGACTAGCAGGACAGCAGTACTTGACTAGCAGTACTACGGTACCCGACTGGGAGGACTGTGTTCACCGACTGAGACGCACCTTCTCCCTCTCTCCCCCAATAAATATCATAAAGAATGACAACAAGACGAAACTTCTTAAAGCAATCCCTTCTTGCGGCAGGCGCGGCCTCCGTTCCCGCCGGGAACCTTTTAGCGCAAGAGAAAATGGAAGAGAAACGACCCAAGTACAATCTTCCTTACAAGAACACCTACCTGAAGGAACCCTTCGTGACCGAGAACGAGTTCCGGACAGCGAAACCGGAGACCATCACGCCCGGAACCTTCGAGGAGGCCAAGCAAATCCTCCCGGACCCGACTTGGAGCGGACACGAGAAGGAAATCGAGATGTACTGGAAGGCTTGGCAAATCGGCATCGGCAACATCAAGGCCCCGGAACCGGATTCCGGTTTCGTATGCAGTTACCTCGATGTCGCCTACAACGGCAATATCTTCATGTGGGACTCCGCCTTCATGATGATGTTCGCCCGTTTCGGTACCCGTTTCTTCCCTTTCCAGCGTACGTTAGATAATTTCTACGCCAAACAACATCCGGACGGTTTCATCTGCCGGGAGATCAAGGCGGACGGAGCGGATTGTTTCGAGCGTTACGACCCGACCAGTACCGGACCGAACATCCTCCCTTGGAGCGAGATCGTCTATTATAAGCAGTTCGGCGATATAGACCGCCTACACAAGATATTCCCCGCCCTTTGCGCTTATTATAAATGGTTGAAGCTAAACCATACGTGGCGTAACGGTACGTATTGGACCTGCGGTTGGGGTACCGGCATGGACAACATGCCCCGGGTGGAACCGAAATACAATCCGATATACAGCCACGGCCATATGATCTGGCTGGACGTTTGCTTGCAACAATACTTCACCGCCGGGCATCTGCTTGAGATGGGTTTCTATCTGGAGCGTTGGCAGGAGATCGAGGAGTTCGAGGACGAGCAGAAGATGCTAAAGAAGTATATCAACGAGAACCTATGGGACGAGAAGGAGCATTTCCTTTTCGATCAATACGCCGACGGAAGCCTTTCCTCCACCAAGGGAATCTACGCGTACTGGGCCTTATTGACCGATGTCCTGTCCAAGGAACGCATGGATGCTTTCGTGGCCGAGCTGGATAACAAGGAGACATTCAACCGCCTGCACCGCGTCCCTTCCCTTGCCGCCAACCATCCTAAATACAAGGATAACGGCCGCTACTGGCAGGGTGGCGTATGGCCGGGAGCGAACTATATGGTGATTACCGGCCTATTGCAACAAGGCTATCGTAAATTGGCTTACGAGATCGCACGCAACCATTACGATAACGTCCTAAAGGTGTATAAGAATACCGGTACGTTCTGGGAATACTACGCTCCGGAACATGAGGAGCCGGGCTTCATGGCTCGCCCGAATTTCGTGGGCTGGGGCGGACTGGCACCGATCTCCGGCTTGATCGAGCAAATCTTCGGCATCCGCTCCAATGTGTACGAGAAGAAATTGACCGTAGACGTGAACTTGACGGAGGCTTATGGTATCGACCGTTATCCTTTCGGCCTCGACGGTCTGGTAGCGATCAAAGTCAAGTCCCGTTCTTCCGCTACCCAAGAGCCGCAGGTAGAAATTACCAGCGACGTCCCCTTGGAACTAACCGTCCTTTGGGGCGACAAACAGAAGACGGCTAACGTAAAACCCGGCACGCAAACCGTATAAAACAGTAAATCCATCAAACATCCAGTTGTAGAGACGGGGCACGCCCCGTCTCTACAACTAGACTCAAAAAACAATTAGTATATGAAACAGATTCTATCCTTATTTATCACCTCCCTCGCCCTCTGTACGGCTTGCTCCTCCCCGAAGGGATCGGACACAGTTCAAGTGGCGGAGACAACCACGGAGCAGACGATTCAGAAAGCCTCCTCCGCAATTCATTACAACGCCTTCTCGCACAATGATTACTGGCGGGAGAGACCTCTGCTGGACGCCTTGTCCTTCCGCTTCAACTGCGTGGAGGCCGATCTGTGGCTGATCGATGACGAGCTATACGTTTCCCATGACCGCCCGGAACCCAATCCGGCAATTACCTTCGAGAACCTATACCTCAAGCCGCTCGTGGCCCGCATACAAGCGAATGGAGGTAAGGTCTATCCCGGTAGCGATCGTCCTTTCTACCTGATGGTGGATTGCAAGGCACAAGGCGAAGAGATGTACAAGCTATTAAAGAAACAGATGGAACCTTACAAGGAATATTTCTGTTCCGTCGATAACGGCGAATATAAAGAAGGTGCCGTCCTCTTCTTCCTTTCCGGCGACCGTCCGAAGAACAGCCTGCCGAAAGAGAACAGCCGCTTCACCTTCCTCGACGGACAAATAAAGGATCTGGGACAGGGCATCCCTGCTTCCCTCGCTCCGGTCATAAGCGATAATTACTCCGATTTCTTCACATGGAAAGGCGAAGGTGAGATGCCCGCCGACCAACTACAGAAGATGCGTGAGATCATCCGGAAAGTCCACGATGAGGGAAAACTATTCCGTTGGTGGGGCGCCCCGGATACCGAGCAGTTCAAACGCTTCTTCATCAAAGAAGGCGTAGACTTGGTAGGTGCCGATGACCTGAATGGGTTATACAACGTATTGAACGAGCGTTAAACGAGAAAATTACAATAGGCATTATAAGGTTGTTACAATGGGCATTCTAGCATCTTTACAACAGGCATCGTAACAGCCTTATAATGCCCATCATAGTTTTAACATATCACAACCGCTTTTATTCCAACCAAGGCTGCGGATTCAGCTTCGTCTTTTCCTTCCACAATTGGAAATGGAGGATCGTGGAATTACCGTCCTCCGGATCCGAATAGATCCTTCCGATCGCTTGACGGGTAGAGACCCGGTCGCCCGCTTTTACATATACCTGACTCAAATTGCTATAAACCGTCAAGTAGTTACCATGACGAACGATTACGGAATTATTATACCCCGGCACCACGAACACACGCGTCACCTCCCCATTGAATACCGCACGGGCATCCGCCCCGGGTGAGGTCTGGATATCGATACCACTATTACTGGTACGAACATATTTCAACTCCTGATGCTGTTGCTCGCCGAATGTAGCGACGATCGTATGTCTTCCGGCCACCGGATACGGCAAACGTCCCCGGTTATTGGCGAAGTTATCGGACAATTGCTTCTCCGCCTTTGTCATCGCATAGCCCCCTTTCGTATCCGCCACACGTTCCTCACGGATCGGCTCTTTTTTACTTTCCGGTACGGGTTTACCCTTAGCGGCAGCTTGTTCACGAGCACGACGCTCACGTTCCGCACGTTCACGGGCGGCTTTCGCCTCGGCCTCGGCACGGGCGATCTCCTCGGCGATCTGCTTCTCTATCTGTCGGTTTAAAGCCTCGGCTTGACGACGCTTCTTTTGGAGATCCGCCTTCAAATCCTTTTGTCTCTTATTCAATAGCTGGACTTCCTCTTTCTGAGAAGCTTCCTCACTTTCTAGCTTCTTACTCTCTTCTTGACGAGTTCCTAAAAGGGCACGTTTCTCGGCACGGGTCTTCTCCATCTCAGCTTGCTTACGGCTGATCTCGGCCTGCTTTTCAACGATGTCATTCGCTTGCCGCTTCTGCCAATCCGCATATTCCCGCAAATACCGCATACGCCGCATGGATTGAGAGAAACTCTCGGCGGATAGGATAAACAACAATTTATCTTGCGAGCTATGGCGTTTATAAAGCCCTCGCATCGATTTACCGTAATTCGTCTGCTTATCGCCCAGTTCCCGTTTTAAGGTGCGCAACTGGCCTTGGATATTCAAGATATCTTTCTCGATCTCATCCAGCTCTTGATTCAATAAACTGATGACTTTCTTACGGGAAAGAATTTGTTTGGAGAGTAGATTCAAACGGTTCAGGGAAGTTTTAGCAGTCTGGGCCGTCTCTTGCAATAATTTATTCGTCTCCTCGATATCGGCCAACGCCTCCTTGCGCTGCTGCTCCAACTGACGGACAGCGGCGGATTTCTGACCGTAAACCACGGTAGATAAAGACAATGCCAATAGAACGATCCAGACGTGCCTCATGATAGATTATTGATTCAGATTCGTAATCGTTTTCAATACTTGCGCAAAGGTAATACGCTTATATTTAGAAGGAACCGAAAAATCCAACTTGAGCGGCTCGTCCAGTTGGATACGGGAGTAATGGATCTTCACCCCACCCTCGGGATTCCCGTTCTTCAACACCTGCACATCCATCAACATCGGGAACGGCTGCCGATCCACCAAGCGAAAATCCTCGTACAGCCATTGCAAGGCATAACGATCGGAAGGATCCGCTACATAGGTAGAGAGAAGTTTCTCCTCGCCATCCGCCTTAAAGGTATAGAAAAGCCCCATGGCATCCTTGGTCTTGATCTCGGCTACCGGGCCTTCTTGATTCAGCTTAAAACGATTATAATGCTTACGGGAAACGCCCTGCTCCCCCGGGATAAACAGATGATTCGTGAAAAGAGCCTGCAAATTGTAGAAGTTGAACTCGATCGGAGTCTGCCCTTGCAAATTGGAATAATTCTCGATCATATAGCGTTTATTCATGCGGTCTACCACCTTGATCGTATCCCGGCTCAACTCGATACGGAAGATCTCGATCCCGAGAAAAGGTTGTACCGACAGTTGGAAAGCACTATCCTTGACCATCTTCATATCCACCCGAGAGCTCATTTGCTTACCAGGGATATCCAGATCCACGTTCAACCGGGCCGTCAAGGTACGGAACTGGAAGGATTGATCCTCCACCGACTGGAAGAACTCATTATGAGCCTTCACGCTAGCGGATTCCACCGTCCCGACTTTCTTGGACGATTTACAGCCTGTCAACATCGAAAGTAAAAGACCTCCACATAACAGGAAGGTCAAGAAATAGTCTCTTTTCATTTCGCGTTCTCGTCTTCTATATATTGTTGCTCGGCGATCTTACGGTTCAAGATCTCGGAATCCTTCCCCATCTCTTTCGCCTTTTTCCATTGCTCCACCGCTTTTTCCTTATCACCGTTCATGAAAAGGATGTCCCCATAATGATCCACGAGTTCGGCGCTCTTTGTCTTATCTTTCTCCAAAGCGCTCTCGATATAGATTTTCGCCAAGGTATAGTTTCCTTGTACGAAGAAGATCCAAGCGTAGGTATCCAGATACGTGGCGTTGTCCGGTTCCAGCTTGATACATTGGGCGCTCATACGTTCCGCCTTTTTCAAGTCTTTCTTCTCCAAAGAAAGGAAGTAACTGTAGTTGTTCAGTACGACCACGTTCTTGTCATTATACTTCAACGCCTCATCGTACGCTTTATACGCTTGATCCAATTGCCCCATCTGGTAATAAATATCACCGATCTGACCGTAGAAATCCGATTTCAGCGGCAGGTTCTCCTTCGGAATGATATTCAAGCCCGCATAATAGGTATTCAAGGCTTCTTGATATTTCTGTTGTTGGTAGTAAGCGATACCCAGATAGAAGTAATATTCCGGCGACTCGGGGAAAAGCTCCATACAAGCCGTACAGATACGGATGACCTCCGGGATATCCTCCCCTTTCAAAGCCAGATTCAGCAATTGCTGCCAAGCCCCGGCGTTACCCGGTTCCATCTCTGTTACCAACTGGAACTGGAATTTCGCCTCCTCTGTCTTTCCTTGGGCCATCAAGAGACCGCCATACATCAGTTTTAAGTCGATATCCTCCGGATGTTGCTCCAAAAGAGTTTGGAATAAATGGTTCGCATTCTCAGTTCCTTGCTTCGTTTGTTGCAGTTTCAAGATATACCGGGAAAGGATGTTCACTTTCGTCTCCACGTCCAGCTTCTCGTTTACCAAAGCGCTGCGGATTTGTTGCTCGGCGGCCTCCTTATCCCCTTTCGCCTCGTAGTAATTGGCCATAGAGACGATATAATAAGGGTCGGTCGGATCAATCTCATTCGCTTTTTGATAGCAAGCCAAAGCCTTGTCCATCTCCCCGTTTTCCAAATGAAGATCGCCCAATACGATCTGGTAACGGGCCTCCATAGGATATTTAGCCGCTAGCTTCTCGATCTCCTTGAAAGCCTCTTCCGGTTTCTCCAACTGGACGTACAGTTTGTATTTCTGCATGGAGATCGCCTCGTTCATACCCATAACCGACTCCAACGCATCATAAGCCTCGATCGCCTTCCCGATCTCGCCGGCTTGCGTCAAGGCATCGGCCAGATAATAATTCAGCTCCTCCTTCTCCGGATAATCACGAACCAATTCCTCGTACTCCTCGGCGGCTTCGCCATACATGCCCAGATTCCGGGTGATAGACGCCAATGCCATTTTATACGTGAAATTATCCTTGCTGTTGGCCACGGCTCTTTTCAACATCTCGACCGCTTTCTCCGGACGGTTCAACTGTACATAAAAAGAAGAAAGCTCATACAAGACCGGAGCCGCCGTAGAGTCAATCTCCAAGCAATGGTTGAAGGCATCATAAGCGGCGTCGAATTTCCCGGCGTTCTTCAAGTTCAAGCCCTCATAAAAGAAGTAATCGAACTTACGTTGATCCTTCTCCGTTTCTGTAGCACCAGCCGGGAGCACAGCGACCAACGAGAGGAAAGAGATGAGATATATCAGTTGCTTAAACATCCTATTATTCTTGTTAACCTTATTATTCTTATTCTTTTCCGGTATGACCGAATCCCCCGGCTCCCCGCTCCGTATCATCCAACGTCTCCACGGGTTCCCAATCCACATGGCTATGAGCGGCTATAACCATTTGGCAGATACGCTCACCATCATTCACCGTAAAAGGCTCGGAAGATAGATTCACGAGAATGATACCGATCTCCCCCCGATAATCGGCGTCGATCGTACCCGGCGTATTCAGCAGGGTTATCCCATGCTTTAAAGCCAGCCCGCTACGCGGACGCATCTGGGCCTCATAGCCTTCCGGCAGCGAGATATAAAGTCCGGTCGGGATTAATTTACGTTCCAACGGTTTCAACACAACCGATTCCGACAAATTCGCCCGGATATCCATCCCGGCAGATAAAGGAGTCGCATAACCCGGCAGCGGGTGATGCGATTTATTGATAATTCTTACTTTCATACTTGCAAAGATAAACAAATTGTCAATAGTCAATCAATTAACCCAATCCCCGTTCTCTTTTATTAACTGAACTAAACGTTCTACAGCGTCTTCCTCGGGGATATTCTTGAGGACACATTCCTTACCTTTATACAGGCTGATTTGTCCACGTCCGGCACCCACATAACCATAGTCGGCATCGGCCATCTCGCCGGGACCATTCACGATACAGCCCATGATACCGATCTTCAAGCCTTTTAAATGGGAAGTAGCCTCCTTGATACGGGCGATCGTTGTTTGCAGGTCGTACAAGGTACGTCCGCAACTCGGACAAGAGATATATTCCGTCTTACTGATACGGGTTCTTGTAGCCTGCAAGATCCCGAACATACAGCGATCCGAGACAACCGCCTCGCATCCCTCATTGTGCAGCATCAAGCCATCCCCGAAACCATCCAGCAAAAGCGTTCCGAAATCGGCGGCGGATTTCAGTTGCAACAACTCCACATCCGTCTCCCGGAAATCACGATGCAAGACAACCGGCACGTCACAACCCGCCATCAGCAATTTATGCATAGCCGCACGTTGCGAGCCAACCCCATTCCGATGATGTGTACTTAATAAGACCACCACGGTCTTATCCGCTTTCAAGATCTCCAACATACGATCCGTAAGATCCATATACGTCAGACGGATAAACTTAAGCGGACAATCGTAATCCTTTAACTCCTCCGCCTCCGAGGCGATGAAGCAAGGAAAAGCATTCGGACGCTCTTTCCAAAAATGAGCGTCTACCAATAAACGGAAATTATCCGGCAAATTATCCGGATCTTCCTTTCCTATATATATATAGTCCGGCAAGGACAAATAATCAAACTCAAAATCCCCGCTACTACGATCGGAGATCACGACTGGCGAGAAAGTACCTCCGATACCTTCCACCACACGGCTTATACGACGGCTTGTCGCCACCGTATCGAAACCGGGAGCCATCGAAGCCTCGATAGGACGATGATTTTCCCGTTCCCTAATATAATCCACCAATTTACGCGCTACCGGCATTTCCGCCTCGGGGTCCTCACTCAAGGAAACCCGGATCGTATCACCGATACCGTCACATAGAAGCGTACCGATTCCAACAGCGCTCTTGATACGCCCGTCCTCACCGTCACCCGCCTCCGTTACCCCAAGGTGCAAGGGGTAATGCATATTCTCGGCCTCCATCGTACGAACCAACAACCGCACGGTCCTTACCATGACAACGGTATTGGAAGCCTTAATCGAAATAACCACATCCGGGAAATTCTCCTCCCGGCAAATGCGAAGAAACTCCATACAACTCGCTACCATCCCCTCGGGCGTATCACCATAACGGCTCATGATACGATCGGAGAGCGAGCCATGATTCACACCGATACGAATAGCGGTGCCATGTGCCTTACAAATATTCAAGAAAGGGACGAACCGCTCGCGGATCTTCTCGATCTCGGCGGCATATTCCTCATCCGTATATTCAAGATGGCTGAATGTCTTTACCTTATCTACATAGTTTCCCGGATTGATACGTACCTTTTCCACCTCACCGGCGGCGGCATCAGCCGCTCTAGGATTAAAATGGATATCAGCGACCAAAGGAGTCGTATACCCTTGCTCATTCAATTGTTTACGAATCTCGCCCAAGTTTCGGGCTTCCCGTTCCCCCTGTGCCGTAAAACGCACATACTCAGCTCCCGCCTCGATCATACGGATCGCTTGAGCTACCGCCGCCTCCGTATCCATCGTTGATACATTAGCCATGGATTGAATACGGATAGGATTCTCACCTCCCATGGGTGTGTCACCGATTTGGGCAACGGATGATTTACGGCGGTTGTAATTAAAGTAAGCCATTGTTCATTGAAAATTGAGAATTGAAAATTGAGAATGAGTGTTGAGAACTGAAAACCTAAAGAGAGACTTTCTCCTTAATTTTCAATTCTCAACTTTCAACTTTCAATTAATTAGTTTTGTATTTAAAAGAAACCTTAGCCAACTCCTCGTTAGCCTTCACGATTTTCTTCTTCAAATCCTCCTTATAAGCGGATAGCTTCTCCTGAAGTTGCTCGTCGCCGACGGCAAGCATCTGCACCGCAAGGATACCAGCGTTCAAAGCGCCATTGATGCCGACAGTAGCCACAGGGATTCCCGGAGGCATCTGTACGATAGCCAACAAGGCATCCATACCGTCCAGCGTAGAGTTAATAGGCACGCCGATCACGGGAACCGTCGTCATGGAAGCGATCACACCGCAAAGATGAGCGGCCATTCCGGCAGCGGCGATGATAACCTTGATTCCACGTCCTTTAGCTCCTTTGGCGAAAGCCTCCACCTCAGCGGGAGTACGGTGTGCGGATAGAGCATGCATCTCGAACGGGATCTCCATCTCATCCAAGAACTTAGCCGCCTTCTCCATAACGGGTAGATCCGAGGTACTACCCATGATAATACTTACAACAGGTGTCATTCTTATTTAGCGATTAATTTTTGATAGTCTTCAGCGGATAATAGTTCCTCCAACTCAGAAGCGTCCGTAAGAGAAATCTTGATTAACCAACCTTTACCATAAGCGTCTTCATTAACCAATTCAGGAGTGTCTTCCAATTCAGCGTTTACTTCCAAAACCTCTCCGCTAACCGGCATGAAAAGATCGGAAACAGTCTTAACAGCTTCAATCGTACCGAACACCTCTTCTTTAGCGACGGTCTCCCCCTCTGTCGTAATGTCTACATAAACGATCTCACCTAGCTCGCCTTGAGCGTAATCAGTAATACCAACATAAGCTACGTCACCTTCTACACGAATCCACTCATGGTCTTTTGTGTACTTTAAATCTGCAGGAAAATTCATAATTTTAGTGTTTTTATTAGATGAATAAATAGATATAACTCATTAATGAGGCTACAAAGGTACATATAAATCCCAGACAAAACCCCGCATATACCTGCATTGGTGTATGTCTTTTTAAAAAGATGCGCGAGGTACCTAATAAACCGGCCACGATCAACACGACTATAAAAGCCCAGTAGGGATTTATCATATGGATACGCGCCACTCCCATAATAGCGCCCAGTAACCCGCCGATACCAATAGCATGCGCGCTAATCTTCCAAGCGAAATTGACGCATAAGGCGATTACCAAGGCTACGCAAGCCCCGATCAGCATCGCCAACAACCAAAACGGCATCAGCATCTTATACAGGAAAAAGATACAGACCAAGATGGAAGTGATAAAAATCAGATAAGGAACCACTCGTTCCTTCCGGTCGGAAAGCTCTATATCGCCGGCCGCGCCATTTTTCACCAATAAGAAAATGAAAAGTCCGGGAACTATCGCTGTCGAAATAAAGGTGCCTCCGGCAATCAGCAGCTTCACAGGTAACGGGTAAATGGCGAGGAATGTAAACATCAACGCCAACACGATCCCATAGGTCACCATAAGCAACGGATGGAACACGAAGGATATTATATTCGAGAATAGCTTCATACGCTTTTATATTTCTTTTCTCAGACGAGCTACCGGAATCCCCAGTTGCTCCCTGTATTTCGCTACCGTACGCCGGGCGATGACATATCCTTTTTCTTTCAGGATCGTAGCCAACTCCTCATCGGTCAACGGTTTTCGTTTATCTTCGGCATCTACATGCTCTTTCATGATCTTTTTCACCTCACGGGTCGAGATCTCCTCGCCGGTATCGGTCTGCATAGACTCGGAGAAAAAGTATTTCAACGGATAAATACCGAAATTCGTTTGCACATATTTACTGTTACTTACCCGGGAAATAGTGGAGATATCATATCCCGCACGCTCCGCTACGTCTTTCAAGATCATGGGATGGAGGGTAGCCTCATCGCCTGTCAAGAAAAAGTCCCGTTGTAAATAGATAATCGCCTCCATGGTACGCTGCAAGGTCTCATTACGTTGCTTGATAGCGTCGATGAACCACTGGGCGGAATCCAACTTTTGTTTCACGAACTGTACGGCATCCCGCCTCTCAGCGGTTTGGTTCGCCTTATTCGCCGTATAATCCTGAAACATCTCGGCATACTCCCGGTTGATACGCATATCCGGTACCCCCCGGTTATTCATGCTCAAGATAAGCTCTCCATTATGCGCTTCCACCACGAAATCCGGGATGATCTGGCTCATCGCCACTTCCATAGAACCACCCCAACTACTTCCGGGTTTCGGATTTAACATAGTAATCTCGTGAATGACCTTCTTTAACGTTTCCTCATCGATATCGAGACCTCGTAAGATCTTATCGTAATGTTTGCGGGTGAACTCCTCGAAATATTCGGTCAAAACACGAATCGCCAAATTTGTAACCGGAGTATTCTCCTTCTTATCCAGCTGGATCAACAGACATTCTTTCAAGTCACGGGCACCTACCCCGGCAGGCTCAAAATCTTGGATGATATTCAAGATAGACTCGATCTCCTTCTCATCTACCTCTTGTCCGGCTTGGAAGATCAAATCGTCTGCTATCGCCGAAAGGTCCCGTCTCAAATAACCGTCATCATCGATATTTCCAATGATATACTCCGCTATTTTCATTTGCTTATCCGGTAAATCCCTTAACCCGAGCTGCTGTAACAGAAACTCATTCAAGGATTGGCTTACGGAGAAGGGGACATCCTCTTTCCGTTCCGCACGCTCGGTCATTTCCCGTAGCTTATAATCAGGTATATCGTCTTCCGTTAAATAATCTCCCAAAGAAAGGTCGGTCTCAGTATCAACAGAAGGGATCTCTTCTCCCCCCTCCTCGCTTTCAGTTCGTTCAAAATCATCAACAGGCTCTTTTCCTTCCTCCAAGGCTGGGTTATCTTCCAGCTCATGCTTCACACGTTCTTCCAACTCGATCGCGGGAAGCTCCAGAAGCCGTATCAACTGTATCTGCTGAGGGGATAGCTTTTGCTGTAACTTTTGTTGTAACTGTTGCTTTAACATAATCTAAATCATTGCACTGTAAGGGCAGGACAATCACCCGCCCTCTTATTTATCAACATGCAAATATAAGTTTTTAGTTTTAACAGTACAGCTATTAAACTATAATAGTTCTAAACAAGGTGCATGATGGACCCTAGCGACTTTAAAATCCTTCCTTCACGATCCGTTTTATCGGCAGGAAGAATCGTTCGATCAGGCGTAATTCTTCCGTTACGATCTCTGCGGAGGCTTGCGTCTCGGGCGAGACGGGCAGGTCGATACCGTAATTGGTTCTCAGCCCCTCTGGAAAATCGATATCCGCCGTATAGTACTCGTCGGTGGGGACCAATGAGATATTCGATACCACGCCGTTTACCACTCCAAACTCCTGATCCGGGAAATTGGAGAAACGGACGATCGCCCGCTGGCCTCTCCGGACTTTTCCCGAGCGTGCTATCGGTATGCGCACCTTCCCCACCAGCCGGCCCTCGCCTTGCGGCACGACGGTGAAAGCCACCTCTCCGGATGGGATATATTGGTTCTCATTCCAGTACTTGGTGAAAGTCACGACACCCCCTACCGGGGCGATGAGGCAATAACGCAACCTCCACTCGTTCATGCTGTTCAGCAATTGTTCCCGGGCGGTCTGTAATTCCTGCCGTAGCGTAAATTCTTTCTCGCTCCGCTCCAGCGTCAGATCCAGCAAGGATTGCTCTTGCTCCCCGATCTGTATCCGGAGATTCTCGGCCGAGGCTGACGCCCCTTCCAGCGAATAACGGCTTTGCAGCAGGGAAGCCCGTGCGGTCTCATGCTCGTAGGAGGAAATCACGGACCGGCTATACAATAATGAATCCCGGGCGTATTGCCGCCTTGTCAAGGCGAATTGCTCCGAGAGGGTCTTCCGCTGCCGTTCGGTCTCGTTATAGTAAGCCTTATACAACGCTATCTGTTTGCGGATGGAGGCCATTTTTTGCGGATAATAATCGATCTCCCTGTAATTGACGCAGGCATGGAGCGCCGACAGTAGTCCCGAGTAAGCCGCTTGCATATCACCCAGTGACAGTTCCTTATATCGCAATAATGCCTTGTCTAGGCTATCCACGTCCATCCCGGATCGTTCCAACGCCTTCTCTAGGTATATAGCATCCTCCATGCTGGCGTGGTTCTCTATGACCGCCAACCAATCCCCCTCCTTTACCGGACGATTATCCCTCACGAGCAGCTCCTGTATCTTTCCCGCCGCCCGTGTCACCACCGCCGTGGCGGGATGTTGCCCCGTCAATGTCATGTCAGCCGTGATCACGTCAGGATATTTGAAGAAACAGCTCCCCACCAGCAACGCCACTACCACGAGGAACAACAGCGTTATCCCCCACCGTACGATCCAGGCCGGGATTTGCCCCATCACCTCCTGTACCTCCTCGCTACGCAGCTCTATATCTTTCCTTTCATTTTCCATCTCTAATACTATCTTTTCCCCTCTCTGAGAGGGGGTAGGGGGTGTGTTACCCTCTTAGCTTCCCAATTCCAGCTGGTTTTTCACCAACTTATAATAAGTTCCCCGCAAGGCCGTGAGTTCCTGATGCGTCCCTTCCTCCACGATGCGTCCCTTGTCCAGCACCACGATCTTGTCCGCGTCACGTACCGTGCTTAGCCGATGCGCCACGACCACCACCGTCCGTCCTTTGTAGAAGGCGTGCAACTGCTCCATGATCTCCCGCTCGTTGTTGGCGTCCAAGGCGTTCGTGGCCTCGTCCAGGAAGATGAAGTCGGGATTCTTGTACACCGCCCGGGCGATCAGGATACGCTGTCTCTGCCCTTGGCTCACTCCGTTCCCCTCCATGCCGATCTTCGTATTATATCCCAGCGGGAGAGAATCGATGAAATCCCGGATATTCGCCACCCTCACGGCATGGAGCAGGCGTTCCTTGTCCACCATCTCTTCGCCGGGGGCTATATTGTTAGCTATCGTATCCGAGAAGATAAAACCATCCTGCATAACCGAACCCGTCTTGCTACGCCATACGTGCGGGTTCAGGTTCTTTAGGGAGGTATCGCCGATCCTCACATCCCCCTTGTTGGGGTTATAAAAACCGAGCAGGAGTTTTACTATAGTCGTTTTTCCGCTTCCGCTGGCCCCCACGATGGCGGTCACCCTGTTATGGGGTATCGTCAGGTTTATATCCTCCAGCACGTAATCCCGGTCCGCGCCGTCATAGCTGAAGCTGAGGTTTTCCAGCCGTAGCGTCCTGTCATCGGGGAGAACATTCAGCCTTATCCCGCCTGTCTGTTCCTCGTCCTCCTTCCCGTGTATCTCGCCGAGCCGCTCCAAACTGATCTTCGCGTCCTGCAAGGATCGTGAGAAATCGATCAATTGCTCGATCGGTGAGGAGAGCTGCCCCACGATGTAGGTCACCGACATCATCATACCCAGCGTCATATCCCCTTGCACGACGGCCCGTGCTGCGATGAAGGAGATGAGTATGTTGGTGGTCTGGTTGAAAAAGACCGCCCCGAGTTGCTGATATTGTTGTAGCGCCAACCCCTTGATCCCTATCTTGAAAAGTTTTACCTGTATCCGTTCCCATTTCCATCGCATCTTGGTCTCGCAATTATTCAGCTTGATCTCCTGCATTCCGGTGATGAGCTGGAAGAGGTTGCTCTGCTCCCCGGCGGCCTGGTTGAAACGTTTGATGTCCAGCTCCCTCCTCCATCTCATGAAGGCGAGTACCCACGCCACGTATAACCCGTTACCTACCAAGAAGAGTCCCAGTATCGTCCAGTCGTAATAGGCCAGCACGAACCCGAACACGATGAAGTTAACGAAAGAGAAGAGCGTATTGATGGATGTCCCGGTCATGAAAGCCTCGATGCGGTCATGGTCTCCGATGCGCTGCATGATATCGCCCACCATCTTGGTATCGAAGAAATGCAGGGGCAGGCGCATCAGCTTGGCGAGGAAATCGGAGATCAAGGCGATATTGATCCTCGTGTTTACGTGCAGCAATATCCAGCTCCGTATGAAGTCCACGGATAGCTTGGCGATAAAGATCACCAATTGCGATATAAGGATCAAGGTTATGAAACTTAGGTTGTTGTCCCGTATTCCGGTATCCACCAGGCTCTGCGTGAGGAAAGGCAGGATGAGTTGCAGTATGCTGGCGGTCAGCATGCCCAGCACGAGCTGTGCCATCTCACGCCTGTAGGGCGATATATATCGGAAAAAGAATCCGAGGTTACGTTTCCTGTCTCTCCCCTCGTCCTCCATCCCGTAGAACTCCGGCCCCGGTTCCAGCAAGAGCGCCGTCCCGGTATCCTGCCCGTCCACCTTGGTACTGACCCAGCACCGCTTGAATTCCTCCTTAGTATAGGTGATAAGTCCCGCCGCCGGGTCCGCTATGTAGAACTTCCCTTTCCTTATCTTGTAGCAAACCACGAAATGCCATTGGTTCCAGTGCAGTATGCAGGGTAGGGGACATTCCTTTTCCAATTCCTCCACCGTGATCCGCACGCCCTGTGTTCGGAACCCGATCGCCTCCGCCGCCTCGCTGATACCGAGCATAGAGACCCCTTCCCGTGTGATGAAGGCTTTCTCCCGTAAGTTCTGGATCGAGTACACACGACCATAGAACTTGGCGATCATACGGAGGCAGCTAGGACCACAGTCCTTTGCGTCTAGTTGACGATATATAGGGAACTCTAAAATCACAAAACAAATCTATTATAAAATTCTTGCATACAAGAACTAAATATTTCAGACGTATAATATCTCTCATAGCGTAGACGAGAATTTTTAGCCATTTCTTTTCGCATAGAAGAATCTTTTAATAATATTAAAAGTTTAGATTGTAATTCATAGGTATTTAAATCTGTGTGATTCTCATATTCAATGATTGGTATATGATATCCTGAAACTCCATCCTCTATCATTTCTGATAAACCTGTAGATGTACTTGCAACAAGAGGTATCCCATACATCATCATTTCAATTGCCACATAACTACATTGTTCATGGAATGATGGTAATACACCAATATCTGCGATTTGGTATAATTTGTATAAGTCTTCTTTATTTAGTTTTCCAGTAAATGTAATCTTATTCCATGTTGGATTGCAAGAATTTAAATAGTAAGAATAAAACCCATCTCCTACAATAACTAAATGGCAATAAGGGTCAATTTGCAGTAGTTTTTTGAAAGTAAAAATTAATTCTCCCAGCCCTTTTATTTCATCTAAACGACCAACAAAAAGAATAATTTTTTCTTCTTTACTAAAAAGAAAATTCTTTTTAAGATTCAATCGTTTATCGCTATTCAATAATATAGATTCATCTTTAAGACCATTATATAAAATACAAAATTTGTTTATAGGTAAATCATATATTTTACTCAATAGATTTTGTGTACTATTTGACAAGCAAATAATCTTATCAACTTGTTCAAATACATTTTTTTCTTTTTCGCATATTTCTTTGATATTTTTTTCAAAAGGATTTTTGATACTGTCTAATTCTTTGTAAAGAATACTTTTTAAATAAGAATAATTTCCTTTTATTTTAAAGCACCAATCCATATAATGAATAGTAAAGCAACATCGTCCTTTAGAAAAAAAAGCACGAAATGTATTTAACAGATGAATGTGCTGATAATAATTGATATGTAATATGATATTCTCTTTACTATGCGAGCTAAAGTAAGGAAATATTAGATACCATATATTCTTATAATAAGTTTTTATTCTAATTTCTGGATCATTATTTTGTATCGTATCAGGTATATGATAATAATCTATATCTCCTTTGCGTTCTATATAAAAATCATTTTTTGTTGAACGACAACATATCACGCTAAGATGAATCCCTTGCTTCTGTGAAAGAATTAAACAAAGTTGCTTTATATATGTGCCAATTCCATATTGGGATGCTCTGGATTCTTCATTAACAAGAATAATCTGTATCATATGCTTGTCCTATTTTATTTTGTTTTCAACTTCCCTATAAAAACGATACAATTGTCATCATCAGTAATTTGATTATTCAACTTCTTCACTTTACTCAATACTTCTGGGAATAATTTTTGAGTGGAAGTCAGAACCTTTTCCAATTGCTCTTTTAATGCGTAAGGTTCCATGATCGCAGTGAAATAACCTCGATTGAAGGACGGATTGGTAGGCCCATCTATATTCCCTAGCATATTCCATTTCAAATTCACGAAACAACCTTTAAGGCTTTGTTTGTCTACTAGGATTTTCGGGAAACGGGGTAACTCATTATTCCAAGAGGTTTGCGTATACCAAGTGACTAGAAAGTGATTGGGCAGCTCCGTGAAATAATGGCAGATCGGCTCATGACCCGTATGCATCGTAAAAGCAGGGTGTAGCGTATTTGAGTCTATGTCATAATGATAAAGTGTGTCTTGCGAGGCTATACAATTATGAAGATAGAAGTCGGAAGCGGTGGTATTCAAAGATTCTCGTACCTCATAATCGTAAGTGCTTGGGATCAACATGAATTGGTCGGAGACCGGATATTCTTGGATGATATTGCCTTCGAAATCCTGCGTCCAGATCAATGCGGTGGGAGTTCCCTGAAAAGGTATGCACATGACGGTTACTGTTTTTTTCTCGGCATTGATGACGAACCGGCCTTTATGGGTTATATAGGCCAGAGGAATGTGTTTTTGTGGCTGCCCGTCGAAGTCAAACACTAATATCTTAGAGGCACGAATCTCCATTAGATAGATTTTATTATTACTTTCATCTAAATACTGATCATAAATAAATAGGTTATATTCATCCGGCCCTTGTCCTTGGGAGGAGATCTTTCTGATGAAATCCCCATTACGGTTATAGAGCTTACATGAAGAGCCTGCCCTAAAAGATTTCACTAAAATATAATGGTCACTCACGGCTATATGGGTATCTTGCCCTGCGGCGGTCAATGCGTCTTCCGAGTTTTCTAGGCGAATAACTTGAAAGGAAGAAAGCAAGGAGCTTAGCGATAAATTGAATGTATCCTTTACGGAAGAAAAGTCTAAACTAGTCACCGGATCTCCTTGCAGATTAATAACCTGTGCTATGACTGGGCAATTATCCAAGGTCAACTTTCTGGATACATTTGTCTCTTTATTTCCGCATGAGGAAACAACCGTTAGTAACGTGATCGATACGTAATATATGATTCTATTCATGACCTTATTGATTTAAATAACACATATTATATTCATTGGCTACTATTTCATAATTAGATATAGAAGGACATAGATACTTGTTTACGCAGTTTTTGCATGAAACATAATCTCTTGTAAAGAACCAAGGTTTAAAATAGTTTTCTATTTCAGAATAAACAATTTCAGACAATTTTTGATCTTGAATATTTCCAATCGTAGGAAAGTTTACGTTAGAATACACTTCTCCTGTAGGGAAAATGGTTAATTTGCCAAAAAGATTATCATTCAGTATTTGTTTTCTGAAAATATGCTGTTTTGTGTTTTTTTGTTCTATAATATCTTTAAAATCATTATAAATATATTCTTTGAAGAAATCCATGTTATCTCCTGTATACCAAGGTATATAATCAACATTTGTGAATTTCCCGAGGTTGTTTTTAGATAAAAAAATAACGTCATTCTTATTAGAAGCGATTAGACTCCAAGTGATATTATATTCATTAAATAAGTTTATATAACTATTTAACTCTTCATAATCTACAGGTAAATGAACCATTATCATTATTGAAAATTGCGGATTTATTAACAATTGTTTCAAATCTTCTTTGTTGTATTTTTTATATGGTAATATTATCTGTGTTTTAATACTGTACTGGCGGGAGAGTGATAACAGATAGGAAAAAAGCTCTTTTTTTTCTATTGTAGCTGGTATGATATTTATTTTATCTATTTGACAAATAGATAATTGTTCTATTATCTCTAGATATTTTGCATGTGATAATTTTTGTTTTTCTGTATATGTGGGATATAAGAATTGCTTATAGCAATCTTTATACATTGGATTTAAATCAAAACCTTGATTTTCTAAATAAAAGGTCACTTCATGGAGATGAAATAGTGCATTTTCTCCCAGTAAATTGTATTCTTTTGTCTTTGGATTATTAGGATGATGAAGAATCCGTAAAATAGGCTTAGAGATAAAAGGTGGAATACCTCTAATGTTTTTGATTATATCACCTGAAAATGTATTCCTTATCTTTTTTATGAATTCTGTAAATTGCGAATCTCTTAATTGATACTCATAAATACCTACACAATAGGTTTTATTTGTATTATGAAGAATTGATAAGACTGTATTTATTGTCTTTCCATATAGGGAACAATCAATATAAGTTGAATTTAATGTATTGTATATTACATATTGATTTTTACTGTAAAAAAGAAATGTGTAAGATTCTAAATAGAACCAATGAGTATAATTTTCCATGTTCAATCTATTAATATTTCGTTTTCTATTCTATCTAATAAATCAGGATGCTTTTCTAAAGCGTATATGTAGGTGGAAAAATATCGATTGACATCTTCATTTCCAAGATAATAAGGACATACGGTTTGACCTTCCTCATCTTTGGGTAAATAAAACACGCAGATCTCACAATTTTTCCACAACAAGCATTTTTTGCATTTATCAACTATAGGAGTATAAAGTTTCAAATACAGTTGTTTAACTTCCTTGCTATCCAAATTTATTTTACCATCTCTCACATAGCCTAGCGGATACTGTTGTCCAACCTTCTCGCAAGGTAATATTTTCCCTTGTACTGTCAAAAATATCTTTTTAGAAAAAGGTACACAGGTGCTTGTTGGAAAATATTTGATATCTTTATCTTGGAAAAATAGGTCTGGGATGGTTTTGTAAGTATTGCCAAAATACGATTGCATGAAAATATCTAATTGCACAATATGGGAATCATCTGCAATCTCCTTCAAATAGCTACTTCCACAGTTTACCGCTTGCTTTATGCTGTCTTCTTTAGAATGAAACATTCTATTAAATTCTTCTTTCTTGTCTTCAGCAATTCCATTTCTATTCAATTCAGATATATAAGGTGTTTTGTCAAAGTTAGTCTTTATGTAGCTATAAATTTGATCAACAGAGTTTTTATCGTGCAATACAGAGTTGAAATTTACATTGGAATCAAAATAATTAGGATGATTATCTTTTAATTTTTTGATATTAGCAAATACAATATCGAAAGACTCTTTCCCTTCCTTTTTTACCCGATATATATTATTCTGTTTGGATCCATCAATGCTTATCAATAAATGCACATCATTCTCGACAAGATAATTCATATATTTAGGCAATAATATCGCATTTGTCGTTAAATTATATACAAATGTTATCCCCTTTATCTTCACTGCATTTAAGTAGTTAATTATTTTTTCAATTAATATCATATTGACTAAAGGTTCTCCTCCAAAAAATCCTATGTTTATGGTATTATTGAATGATATATTACGATATGATTTCCATAGTGATATTAAATAGTCAATTAGAATTTTAACATTATTAAATTCTTGTTTGCCTCTATTGCGTTCATCTTGATTTGAATATAAGTCTCCATAACTACAGTATTTGCAAGATAAATTACATTCATCCGTTACCTCAATAAGTAATTGATTTAGGTTTGCTAACTCTGATTCTATACAAGAGGTATCATATTCAATCTCCATATTGGGGATTTTTTTCTCGAAAAAATTATTCTCTCTCAAGAAGAAATCTTTTTGTTTATAATATTCATATGCATTCTTGTCCATATCTATATCAACATATTCATTTTCAGAGGGAGACAATAATATGCTATTTATATATGAACTATAAATATATGTATATCCGGATTTTGATATAACTGGTTGTATCATAATTTATTATTTAATTAGCTTTTGATATCACTAGCATTTCGCACATATTGAAATTGGTATAATAGTTAATTGACATTCAATATCTATCTTAGTGGAAGTAAGAACTTCTTATTTCTTATTAAAGAAATAAGAAGTTCTTTAAAGTGACAGATATCCGCTATAAGATACATCTTATAACAGAAAAATCTTATCTTACTTCAGAAAAGGTTAGTAACCCCATCCATATCCACCACCCGGAGAATAAAGATCTCCTGAATGATTTGCGCTAGCATTAGCTGAGCCGCCTCCACCTCCGCAAATGCAGCATCCACCGCCTTTGAGTTTTTTTAGCTCTTTTTTTTCTAACTCATTTTTGCTGAGTTGAGAAAGTTTCAATTTACGTACTTGTTTCATAACGATAAATTTAAATTGTTTATAAATATGAAATTAGCCAGAATAGACTGGTGTTTCTTCTAATATCCATCTAAGTCCATATCCTGAACTTCCTTGATGTAGACCAAATTCCCATGAATGGATATCCTCATTTTTGGGAAATGATCCTATAATTTGCAATATAGCTTGTTTTTTATCCAATATTATCTTATTATTACAAATAAGATTCCATTCTAATAAAAATAGATCATCGAAATTTGTATGAATTGCTGTTATATCTGCGTTGTTAATTCGTATATTTATATAACTAGATATTCCCATTAGTCCTGTCTCCAAACTAAGATCTTTTATTCTTCGTAAATCCCGCTCCATGACTTTTTTATCGATTTCTGTAAGGATTTCATTGGAATCCCCTTCCATGAACCCATTTTGAATTAGATATTCGATTCCCCAGCCGATTCCACATAATCCAGTCTCCAGATTTATAGGCAATGTCTCTGGAATATTCTCGCAGATTTCTTCGAGCAGTTCCCCTGCAAAGTCATCATATATAGCTGAGTCTGTATATCTTGCGTAGTGCGCAAAGAATAGCACAACTCCCATCTTTCCATGGAATAAACCAATATCCTCTATGTCGATTGAATGCAAAATCAGATGATTCGCTATTCTTCGTAATAATATGTCTTTTTCTGTATTCATCTTACCAACACTCAATTTTAGTATTTAAATCTTTTGCAAAGCCTAGCAATAATTCTTTTTGATAAGTTTTGCTTGATGTCAAACAAACAACCTTACTTGGGTTTAAGATTCGTAAAATCGTCTCAAACGTATTTGCGTATAAGAACAGTCTAGGAAAATTTTGTTCAATGCTATCATTCTCAAATACCTTTTGTTCGGAAAATTCAACTTGTACAGCTGTAACTGTTTCCGGTAGTTCTGTATCATCTGGAATCTCATATTCAGATAATAATAGAATTGGAATCTCTTCTTTTTGTAAAAAAGTCGATATATGAGCCAATTCTTCCTTGTCCACTAGGTAAACCAAGCAACATCTTTTATATGGAGATAAAAGCTTTGTCCAAAGATGATTATCTATATTAAAGTTATTTGTGGTATTCCTTTTCTTTTCTATCCATTCAAAATGATTCAAGAAATTAGAGATGTTGTGAATAGACTCCTCGATAGATTTTCCGGCGATACGGGAACGTATATAATCCATTTGTTCTTTCGAAATGAAAGACAGTATATATACGAACAATGCGTTTTTTATGGAATGGTTGCCAAGCATGAGTCTTAGGGTATCCCGGACCTCATATTCTTGAATAGCTGTTCTTATATATTCTTGTATGATTGTATCAAACTCGATTTTGTATTTTCCCAAATCCAGCGAACTCATCTTTTCTTGAGACTCCTCTTGTCTCCAATTTTCCAATGTGCGCCAAGGAATTGAATGACGTTGCGCAGAATAGAAATAAGAAAACATGGATTCAAAGCGTGAACGTATGAATAAATTTTTCCTTCTTTTCAGCTTTGAATAATTACATTTCTTGAATTTCTCTACAGGAATGAACCGATCCTCCGCTTTTTCATACCAATATTGATAAGTTTCAGTGTGCTTTTGAAGACATGGACGTAAATGAAACCATATCAGACCACCATCAAATAGCTTTTTATTGTGAAACATTACTTCCAGAACTTGATTGTAGCCGGGAGCTTTTGGCAAATAACAAGCTTGGTAGGTCATTTCTTCAGAGACCTCGAAAAAGAAAAGATCTCGCACTCCGTTGAATGGGCATAGAATGTCCCGGTAGGTTGTGTCTATCTTTTCGTCTCCTAAAAAAGTAAGCCATTCTCCGTTTTTTTGTAACACATTGATACCAGAGAGGGATACCAATATTTTATCTTGCTTGATTCTTTTTTTCAAATAGGAAAAATAGAAAGGAACCATCTTTATCGCTAACCAGTCTTGCCATTTTCTTTTTGGACTTTTGTCCTTTTTAAAATTATGCAGGTAAGATGTATATAGCTTATAAGCAATTTGTTCCAAAGGGTTGATCCGGACTTTTTGCTCGGTGCGGTAGGCATCACAATATTTTTTGAATGATTCGGAAAAAAATAGCTGATCTGAATCTATCTTGATCGCATAGCGATATGTTACTTTTGAAATCGCATAATTCGTGTATCCGGAAAGGAGATGAATTGAATCCTTCGGCAGATTCATGGTCTCTTGGAATTGTTCATCCGTTAAATCTATAGGATAGATATAGGGTTGGTATTCAAAGATTTTGATCTTGTAGGGGTATTTGCTCTGTTTTCTTTTAAGTATATTAGCTGTCTCATCTGTACAATTGTGATATACCGCAATCAGCTCATCTAATCCTTCAATACAGGACTCTATGCAAGCGTCTAGGAAATCCGCGCTGTTTTGGCAGCGCAATATACCCGTTACCCCTAAAGGGCGTTCTTTTGTCAATTGTGATAAATCGACAGTGTATTCGGTATAGTCCTGTTGCTTAGAGCTCATGGTAATTAAATTATTGATTCATTTCTAATTGATTTTGAGAAAAACAAGTTTCCCAAATTTTTTTCTGTATATAGCTCTCTTTATAAGGACTATATGGCAAATCTCTTTGTGCATCTTCTCCTATGTACTCTTTTCTAAACATTAAATATGTATGATAATCTTTTAGTGTATCGTCATTCAAAATTTCTGTTTCTTGTATCTTTATATCTATATCCGATAATACATCTTTGATCTCACCGGTAATAAAACGTTCTCTTAATAGATAGGTGATTCCCCATCCAATGCCACATAATCCATCTGACAAATCAAGAGATAAATCATCCGGAAGCTCCATTATAGATTCTAATATCTCGTCCGCGAATTGTTCATATAAAGCATCTCCACTATAACGACTGTATTCATAAAATAGGATAGTCATGCCTAGCTTACCGTTATACAATCCGGTATGCTCTAGAGCCTCTGTTTTCAGTACCCCGTAACGGAGTAGGTCTTTTAGTATGCCTTTGTATTGAATGAATAACTCTTTCATATCGTTCATTAATTGTAAAATGAAAAATTCGTACCCCAGCTACCAAAAAAATAATGAGAACAATATGCTTCCTTTATTTTTTCATGGAATGAGGCGGTCTCTCCCTGATAGATATATGAACCCATGTCATCTTTCGTCACAGGCGTTACTTTTGAATAAGGGAAAAGAGTAACCTTGTATCTTTTCTTCAAGGTATTAAATATCCGTGATATCATCAATGGGCCTGTTGTATGCATCACCTTTTGTGCTGGATAGTCCCGTAACATTGCATCAGTAATTTCTTTTAAAATGTCTATCCATCCTCCGCATCTTGGCTCAGAAACCATAAATGCATTTCCTATTAGGGTGGACATACTTGAGTTGAAATTATGCTCCGGGGGCTCTTCGCCAAATCCTATCATCACGTCTTCTAATAATGGCTCGATAGGCTTAAAACATTCCGTATCCAAATCCGTATAGACTCCCCCATATACATATAATATCATATAGCGAATCGTGTCCCAACGTTGTACATTGTATGGAAAACTTCTATACATGGAAAGATACTCCGGAAAATGTTTTTCTACCAACTCATCCATTTCCTCTCCGTTCCAAAGGTGATATTCCCAATCTGGATTCTGCTCTCGCCAAGTTCTTGCCAAGATTTGTAAGCGGGTGGGCATACATGGTTCTGTACGCCCCTCCCAGACTTGATGTATGATTTTAGGGATTGCCATACGGTTTATTGATTTTCAAATTCACCCACTAGCCATCCTAACTTATAGGTCAGGATAACTTGATATGTCCCTGTTCGCATCCCGTTCACTGGAATGTCGATTATATCGCCCATCGCACCGGAAAATGTATTCTCATATATTATATTACTATTCTCATCCGTAATATGAATTGTCAGGTTATCCAGAGCATCCTTGAACTCTATGCTCAGTATATTGTTATCTATGGACAATGTGGGTGGCAACGCCGTGATGGAACGATAATCCTCATCATCCCATCTTCCTTGTGTAGGAATGTCATCCCCGTACGCCAATGAAATGGAGAAAAAAGAACCTAAAAAGATACAGAAGGTCAACAAATTTGTTTTCATGCTCTAATATTGTTTAATTACTGGTTGTATTTTAATCGTTTACGAAATATCAGTAAAAAAACAATAAGCGAATGAACAAAAATGAACAATGCGAAAAAATATTTTTTCGTCCTATTCTCGCTTTTGTTCATTTTTGTTCGTTTTTATTAATTTTAAATCCTGCATAAATTATTATATATCAGATATATATTTATCAAAATCCTTCGCTGCTCCTTCCTTCTTGGTGAGCTTCTCATACAATCTTTTTCGATAAACGGATACGTTTCCCTTACCCAGCAAGATTTCGATCGCCCCGGGTTTTACTCCTATTTTACTTAGATAACAGATTTTCCTCTCCGATTCGTTTAAGGAGGTGGATTTTTGCAAGGTGGTCACCATCTTTGGGTAAAGTTTGTCCACCGAGATGAAAAGTTTATGCCAATCCGTATCCGTGGGTTCCCAGCCAGCGGGGGAACGGAATTTATCATATAGGCGTTCGTTTTGCAGTCGCTCTGATTCCTCTATTTTTTTCCGCTCTTCTTCTCTTGCTTGTTCCCGTTTCTTTAAGTTTGAGTTCTCACTCCGAAGGGTGAGCAAATTTTTCTCTAATTCATCTTTGGTATGAGACAATTTCTCTAATTGCATGATTTTTTGCCTAATCTCCTCGTTTGTCCGCTTTAGTTGCTCATCTTTTTCCTTGGAAAGTTGTCGCTCTGTCGTTTTGTAAATTTGGATCTCGTTCTGTAGGCTATCCTTTACGTCAGATATATTTTTCAGGGTCTGCTCATTTCTTTGAATTTGTTCCTCATTGGCTTTTAACCGTTGTAACAGGTTTTTTCGTTCTCGCCTGTAATGGATGAAACGCAGTAGGGCTACTGTTAATAAAAACAGGCAAGCCGTTATGAGTAAAGAATAAAAGGACTTCTGTTTAGAGGCGTAAAGCCGTGCCTCCCATAAATCCTGTTCGATTTCGTTATATGAATAGAACGCTTGTACGTTCCGGATGGATTCAGCATTCTTTCCTTGCTCTATAGAATCTTTTAATAATTCGTATTGCTTAGATAATAACGCCGCTTGTTCCCATTGCCCTTTCTCCAAGGCTATTTCTTTCAAATGGAAAAGTCCTCCGGCACGTGTCTCGGGTAAAGGTGCAGAATTTATACAGGCTTGTAAGTAAAAGCGAGCCGAGTCGATTTGACCGCTTTTCTTATAAAGTTCCCCAAGCACTAGATATACGGGATATTTGGCTTGTGGTTTTGCTACGTTTTGTAAAGATGTCCGCAATAATCCATGTGCTTCCTCCATGCGTTGTCTGTCTATATAGAGACCTGCTAATTCCGTATAAACCGAAGGAATAATTCTCTTCCTCATTAAAGCGATCGCTTTTTGGTTGCAAATAATGGAGCTGTCTTGAAGGCCCAGCATCAAGAAGGTACGCCCTAAGTCCCGCAATGCGAACACCTGTCCTGTACTGTCATTTATTAGATGAAAATTCTCCACCGCTTTTTTCTGGAAAGGCAATGCCTTCTCATAAACCTTCTGGTAGGCATAGAGCATACCTATATGATTATGGATCCTACCAAGCAAGGCATGATCCTCTATCTTTTCCTCATCCCGAAGAGCTTTGAGGTAATATTCCTGCGCTTTTAGCGGGTGCCCCAAGTCTTGATTGATTCTTCCTTTATAATACCAAGCTTTCGCTTTTCTTCCCAAGTCGTCTGTTTTCTCGTAATAATCCGCGGCGATCGAGATCAGGGAGTCGGTGGTATGCGTAACGTACGTCTTGTCTTCCGCTTCCGTCAGCAGCAAAGAATAATGTGCCTTATCTTTTCGGGATAGGTTTTCTTTGTTCTCTATTTGTTCAAGGAGCATTAACGCGCTATCCGGATGTTGAGGCATAAGGTTCTCTACTTTCCGGAAGTCTATGGTTTGATGCCCCATCCCATCGCAAGAGATCCATATAATAGGTATTAGAATTAACAGGAAAACAATGTTTTTCTTCATTTGCGTGTTATTTGTTGAGGGTAAAAATAATACAAAAAGACGAGAATATCTTGGCTGGAAATCCCGACTTTTTGGATCTATTTTTATTACCATTAAAACATATTGAATAACAGACGGTTACACTAGAAGCAAGTCATCCGTTTATGGCTTGACAAGTGAATAACTAACGGCTTGTCAAGTGAATAACTAACGAGTAGGGGTAGCCGTCAGTTAACGGCTTGGGAAGTGATCAGTTATTCACTTGAGAAGCCTTTTCCCAGAGAAGATATACTTACTTTGCCGATGAAGTATATCTTCTCCGGGCATAGAATATATACTGCGTTGGCCAAGTAAGTATATATGGATAAAAATAGGACTTTTTCACCCTACCAGCCACCTCTCGATATTCCGGGTCTCGGAGGAGAAATTCGCGCCGATCTTTAAGACCTCCCGGTCGTCTCCGGCGAAGGGTAGGGCATAACCTTTCTCCTCGATCTGCCGCAGAGCCTCCTCTGCGGTTCCGTTCAGCTTGAACTCCATAATATAGACGTAGCGGTCGGTTTGTAGGACGAGGTCGATGCGTCCATTCGAGGTGTGGTATTCCACTTGCGTGTACAGTCCGACCAGCTTGAAGACGATGAAGAGCACGTTGCGGTAATGCAGCTCCGTGTCCCGTTCCGGGTTCCGGCCAATAATCGCCTCGTAAGAGGTATCGGCGAAGAAGCTTTGTAGGCGGTGGAAGAAGGCGTCGTAGTCTCCTGCCCGTACCTCTCTCACAAAGCGGCCTATCTCGAAAGGAGACTTCGAGGCTTGAATGTTCGTATAGAACGGCAGTAAGTATTTCATGAAACCCTCCTCTACCTCTTGGTTGGGGAAACCTAAGCGATAGATCTTGAATTCCGGCTCGTAATCCTTGATCGTGAGGTATCCGCTTTGGTAGATGACGGGGATGGGATTGTTCGAAGCGGAGTCGATGCTGTTCAACACATCAGCGTCGGTCTCGGTGTTGGCCATGTCGTACAGGTCGTAATTCGTTCGTTTCAGCAACTCCACCAAGTAAGTGGGCGTGCCCGTCTCGAACCAATAATCGCTGAGCCGCATATACTTGAAGGTATTCAGCAGGCTGAAAGGGTTATAAATGCCCGGTCCCCCGGCCACGAAATGATAGCCGTCGTACCGTTTCCGTAGCAAGGATCGGGCCTCCTCGTATGTCCGCTCAAGGGCAGAGGCCAACGTATGGATGTCCTCATCGAAATGCGTACGCAGCTCCGTTTCCGTGATGCCGCAAATGGCGGCGTAAGGCTCCCGCATGGATATATCGTCCAGATTGTTGAGGTCGCTGAAGACGCTTACCTTCCCGAACTTGGTCACGCCGGTCAGTAGGGCGAAGCGTATAGCCCTGTCCATAGTCTTCAACACACCGTAGAAGGGTTTGAGCATGTTCCGGAACCGGTTTTGCATCTCTTCGTCGTGCAAGTTCTGTAGCAAGGGCTTGTCGTACTCGTCGATCAGGATCACGGCCCGCTGTCCGGTTTTGCGGTAGGCCCGGTCGATGATTCCGGCGAAGCGGAGGGGCAGGGTCTCCTCGGTAGGCCGTGTCCCATACTCCTCCTCATATCTGGACAAGGTATCATTTAATATCTTATACAAGCTGTCAGGGGCGTCGTAGTGGGAGATATTCAAGTCGAAATGCAAGATCGGATACTTGGTCCACTCTTTCTCCAGCTTCTCCATGGCCAGTCCCTCGAACAGCTCCTTTTTCCCTTGGAAATAGGCCTCCAGCGTGGATAGCAGCAGACTCTTCCCGAATCGACGCGGGCGGCTGAGGAAATAGTAGCTTCCTGTTTTCACCAATTGATAGATCAAGGCGGTCTTATCAATGTAGAGATAGCCGTCCTTGCGGATCTTCTCGAAGTTCTGTATGCCGATGGGGTAAATAGTCTGGTTCATATCGTCTTGTGTTTAATGTGACTCATAGACAAAGATATGAAAAAAACACGTACATGTTTTCAAAAAAAGACGTACATGTTTTCGGAAAAACACGTACGTCTTTTTTTAAAGGCTTTATAGAGTATGATTCTACCTAGTACTTGAAGCTTCCTCCCCCCAAGAATTCACGGAGCAAGGAAGTTCCGGGAAGTTCCTCCGTCGGGATGTAATTAAAGTAGCGGAGGAAACGGAGCAAACGATACGCCTCCGCATTCGCCTTACTACTCTCCGGCACTTGCGCGAGGATCGGTTCCGCAAATTTGCGCAAGGCGGCCAGCTCATACAACATGGCGCTGTTAAACATAGCGTCCGCATTCTCCTGATACGGAAAGATCCATTTATCCTCACCCCGGCGAACGCTCGGCCAACGGTTGATCGTATCTTCCGCCGAATATCCCCTAAAGCGATAATCCCGGATGATACGGCGCAGCAGACGATTATCCGTCGTCGGTATCCAATTATGGTTATCCAAAGAGATAGAGGTCAAGACCGAGACATATACCCGATATTTATATTTATCATCGATAAACTCCGTCAGCTCCGGATTCAAGGCATGGATACCTTCTATCACCAAGATCGAGTTCTCACGAAGCTTAAGCTTCTTCCCTTTGAAAACCCGTTGGCCGGTCTCGAAATTAAAAGTCGGCAAATCGATCTCTTCCCCGGATAACAACTTCTTCAAATCCTTATTAAAATAGGGTAAATCCAGCGCATACAAGGATTCAAAATCATACTCGCCATGCTCATCCTTCGGTGTATCTTCCCGGTTCAAGAAATAATCATCCAAGGAAATTCCTACCGGATGAAGCAGGTTAGTTGTTAATTGCACTTGCAAACGCTTGCAAAACGTAGTCTTTCCCGAAGAAGAAGGGCCAGAGATCAAGACGATACGGATGCCCTCTTTATATCCATCGGCGATCTTTTCGGCGATCTTAGCAACCTGTTTTTCCTGCATCGCCTCAGAGACAAGGATTATATCCTGAGAGCGGCCTTTCTCTATCGCTAAATTCAAATCCCCCACATTATCTAAGCCGACAGTCCGCTGCAATGTAAGGTGTTCCTTATAAGCCTCGAACATCTTATCCTGCTTGATGACAGGCTGCAATTCCATCGGATCGGTCTGCTTCGGAATACGGAGCAAAACGCCATCCATATACGGTTCCAAGTCAAACAATTGGATATAGCCGGTCGAAGGGGTTAAACAGCCATAAAAGAAGTTGATATAACCTTCCAACTCATAATAAGAGGTATAAGGCAATCCCGCCGTCTCTATTAAGCGAGCCTTATCATTCATACCCCGCTCCCTGAACAATACGGCGGCATCCACCGTACGGACACTCTTATGGAGGAAAGGAAGATCCGCGTCAATCAACTCCCACATACGTTTCTTGATCCTCTCGATCGTCTCCAGATCGATGTTCTTGCCGTTATGGATCACGCAATAGTAACCTTTCGACACCGGATGTTCCAGATTTAAGGTCGCCGTCGGCCAAATATCATACACCGCCTTGGAAAATATATGGCAAAGCGAGCGGACATAGGTTCTCAATCCGGATAATTGAGTATAGTCGATAAATTCGATATCCTTCGGTTGCCAGCAACGGAAGTTCAAGCTTTCCGTCTTATTATTCACTTGCGCGTTCATCGGCCTGTACCGAAGCGGAGCGCCAAGCGCCGTATAAATGTCCAACAACGAAGAACCAATGGGTACATCCTTGTAGGTATTATTATTTTTGCAGTAAATTGTTATTGTCTCAGACATACTATCTCAGTTATTATTTGTAAATTCGCCCCCTAAAGTTAGGAATATTAATCGGATATACAATCCACTTAAACGTAATTTAAATGGACTATTCTTTTTTTGATTTTCTCCGGCTGATCGGCTCCTTGGCGCTGTTCTTGTACGGAATGAAGATCATGAGTGAAGGGTTACAAAAATTTGCGGGTGACAGTTTACGTCGAATACTAACCGCGATGACCACAAACAGAGTGACCGGTGTGCTCACCGGCGTGTTAATAACGGCTCTCATCCAATCCTCATCGGCTACGACGGTTATGGTCGTGAGTTTCGTGAATGCCGGACTCTTGACATTGACCCAATCCATCGGAGTCATTATGGGTGCCAACATCGGAACCACGGTAACGGCATGGCTTATCTCCGCCCTCGGTTTCAAGGTCGATATCGCCGCATTCGCCCTTCCCCTTTTAGCTTTCGCTCTCCCACTCTTCTTCTCAGGAAAAAGCTCTCGTAAATCAATTGGTGAATTTGTCTTTGGTTTCGCGTTCCTGTTCATGGGGCTTCAAAGCTTAAAGGCAAACGCCCCGGACCTCGGAGCGAATCCGGAGATGCTGGCTTTCGTGCAGAATTATACGGATATGGGATTTTTCTCCATCATCTTGTTCTTATTTATCGGAGCGATCTTAACCATGATCGTACAAGCCTCCGCTGCCACGATGGCTATTACATTGATTATGTGCGCCAACGGCTGGATCGATTATCATTTGGGAGTCGCTTTGGTATTAGGCGAGAATATCGGAACCACGATTACGGCCAACTTAGCCGCATTAACCGGAAACACACAAGCACGACGAGCCGCGTTAGCGCACCTTGTTTTCAACGTTTTCGGTGTCATGTGGGTTTTGGTGCTCTTCTACCCTTTCACGAATGCCGTCTCATGGTTTGTTACCCATGTAATGAAGGTCAGTGATCCGGCTGTGGCGGTATCCTTTAAACTGGCAGCGTTCCACACAGCATTCAATATCAGTAATACTTTCATTATGATCTGGTTCGTAAGCTTGATCGAAAAGACCGTATGTACGCTTATCAAGCCCAAGGTGGAAGACGAGGAATACCGCCTTCGCTATATCACGGGAGGTATGTTATCCACCGCCGAGCTTTCTATCCTGCAAGCGCATAAAGAAATCTCATTATTCGCCGAGCGTACGGCTAGGATGTTTAATATGGTGAAAGAATTATTCTACGAGAAGAATGAGGAGACCTTCCTCAAGACTTATAGCCGCATCGAGAAATACGAGAATATCAGCGACCGCATGGAGATCGAGATCGCAAATTACTTGACTGAAGTATCGGAAGGCCGTTTGAGTTCTGAAAGTAAGGAAGAAATCCGTATCATGCTACGTGCCGTCTCGGAAATCGAGAGTATAGCGGATTCTTGTAATAACCTTGCCCGAAGTATCAAACGCAGAAACGAGTTCAAATCCGAATTCACGGAGGAGCAAAACAAGCACTTGGATCATATGTTCGAGCTGGTATCCGGGGCGTTAAATCGCATGAACCTAATTTTGCATAAACCGGAACTCGTACATGATGATATCAATCCTTCTTATAACATAGAGAACGAGATCAACAACTACCGTAACCAGTTGAAGAGCCGGAATATCGAAGATATCAACAATAAGCTGTACCAATATCAAGATGGCGTTTATTACATGGACATGGTTAGTGAAAGTGAAAAGCTGGGCGATTATGTATTAAATGTTGTTCAAGCGGTTATCGAGAAGAAAATATAGCGTATATTTGTCCTTAACAATATCAACAGCCCTTTTCCGTTATTGAGAGAAGGGCTGTTTTTAATATATATCCACTATGAATTATAAGTATTATACGATCGTTATCCTTGGCCTTTTAGCATTCTCCGCTTGCGAGAAAGATGATATCGATATTCCGGCAACCGACAATGAAGTAAATCAATGGATCGAGCAAACGATGCGAGAGAATTATCTTTGGTATTCCGAGTTCCCGGATAAAAGTTCCTTGGACTTTAGTCTTGATCCGGAGAGCTTCTTCAAGGGCCTGTTATCCGATAAAGACGGGAAAGAGCTTTCTGATGGCCATCATTACTTCTCCCAATTAGAGAAAGCGACCGTAACAAAGAGCATTTACGACGCGAACAACTCATACGGATTCGATTTCGCGACTTCCAACCTTAAAGACGGAGGCAGGACCTATAAAATAGCCATTGTCCTTTATGTATTAAAGGATTCACCCGCCGAAGAAGCCGGATTGAAACGGGGAGACTGGATACTTGGCGTAAACGGCTCCTTGGGTTCTATCCAAGACTATGATGTGTTGAGAAGCGGAGGCAGCGTATCCCTCCAACTAGGAAAAGAAACAGGAAACACCAAGGGATTCGTCTCCACCCGAAGAGTTACCTTGAACGCATCCCGAACGGTAGAAGACACCCCATTCCTAAAAGATTCCGTATACACATATGGCAATAAGCGAATCGGCTATTTGATGTACAACCATTTCGCCTCCGGACCGAATGAATACGATTATAGCGACACTAGTTATAATCTTTATTTGCAACAACTCTTCGAAAAATTCAAAAGTCGCAACGTCAATGAGTTCGTACTTGATTTACGCTATAATGGGGGTGGGCTTGTCAATTGCGCCCAATTACTGGCTTCGCTATTAGTCCGTGAAAACGTTTTAGGAGAACCTTTATGTATCATGGAGTATAACGATAAAAACTCCAATAAAAATGAGACCTTACCTTTGCTCAAAACGACCGAGGTCATGGCGGGAAACTTAAACCTACAACGGCTATTTGTTTTGACAGGTTCAACTACGGCTTCTGCCTCCGAACTTATCATTAACTCGCTACGATCTTATCTAGACGTTCGGGTTATCGGTAAGCAGACTTTTGGCAAGACCGTCGGTATGACGATCTACAATGAATCTAAAAAATATGGCTGGATACTTTCTCCCGTCACTTTCCATATTTATAATAAGGATCGGGAAGCTGATTATGAAGACGGATTTCATCCCGATGTAGCTATCGATGAATTCAAGAGTGATCTAGCTGAATTCGGAGATTTGAAGGATCCTTTATTAGGACAAGCTATTTACGAGATAACCGGCCAGTCACCGCTCTTACGATCCGCTACCCCGAGGGGCAACCGGGAAATCCAATATAATCCCCCGTTGTCCTATAAGGATAACTTATTACTGATTCCAAAAGACTAAAAACAAGATATATGGAAAGCGCATTTCTTAAAATCATAAACGCAAAAGTATTAACTCCTTCGGGTCTCCTACCAAACGGGCAAATCATCATCTCGGATGGGAAAATAGTGGAGATCACCGGGCAAAACCGGGAGATTCCTCATGCGGAGATCATCGACGCAAAAGGATATTATGTGGCTCCCGGCTGTATCGACACGCATGTACACGGCGGCAACGGACATGATTTCACGGAAGCTACCCCGAAAGCGTTCTATGCGATCACAAGAGCACATGCTTTACAGGGAACAACGGCTTTATATCCTACATTGGCAGCTGCCCCTATCGATACCTTCCGGGAAGCGATCAAGACCTGCGAGCACATCATGAACCACCCGGAACAGGGAGCCCGCATCATGGGATTACATCTCGAAGGCAACTATTTGAATATGGCTATGAAAGGCGGACAAGACCCTAATTATATTTACCCGCCCGATCCCCAAGAATATAAGGAATTACTAAACAGTACCCAATGTGTTAAACGCTGGAGCGCCGCCCCCGAGCTTGACGGGGCTTTGGAATTCGGTAAATATGCGTCAGCTCATGGTGTGTTGGTTTCACTAGCCCACACCACAGCCGATTATCTCCAAGTGAAAAAAGCATACGAAGCCGGATTCACCCATGCTACCCACTTCTACAATGCCATGACTTCCGTCCATAAAGACCGTGAGTATAAACATGAAGGAACAGTAGAAGGTATTTATCTCATGAAAGATATGACCGTTGAAGTTGTAGCCGATGGTATCCACGTACCGCCGGCAATCTTAAAGTTGGTATATCAAATCAAAGGGGTAGAACGTACGTCCTTAATCACGGACGCAATGGCCGCCGCCGCTTGCGATAACGGTACGGAACATTTTCCGGACTCCCGGGTAATTATCGAGGAAGGCGTATGTAAATTAGCCGATCGCTCAGCTATCGCGGGAAGTATAGCTACCGGAATCCGTTTGATCCGTACCCTAGTCGAGAAAGCGGAAATTCCATTGCACGACGCTGTTCGTATGGCTTCCGAAAGCCCAGCCCGCCTAATGGGTCTTTTAGACCGTAAAGGAACATTGGAGAAAGGAAAGGATGCCGATATCATCATTTTCAACAACGATATAGAGATTCAAGAGACCTTCATCGAAGGTAAACGGCTCTCCAAAGAATAAGAAATCCAATAAACAATGACTTCTCCTATCTTGTTTTTAGATAAATAAGGGCATGAATGTATATGGAAAACGTAAAAGAACATTACTGGAGATACTCATTGATCACCATTATATTAGGACTAGGGGTAATTCTATTTTTTAAGATTACCCCGTTTCTTGGAGGTATACTTGGAGCATTCACCATCTATATATTGCTGCGTGGACAGATGTTCCATCTGACAGAAAAGCTAAATATGAGACCGGCTTTTGCAGCTTTACTGTTACTGGGGGAAACAATCTTATGTTTCTTAATCCCAATCACATTGGCGATCTGGTTGGTAATCAACAAAACTCAAAATATTAATTTAGACCCGACTGTACTGCTAAATACAGGCCAACATATAGCGGATCTAGTTCAGGAAAAGACCGGGTTTGATGTACTGGATAGAGGAAACTTATTAAAAGTGGCCTCTATACTCCCACAAATCGGACAGTTTTTAGTGGGTAGCATAAGCAGTTTCGCCGTAAATGTCGTCGTCTTGATTTTCATTCTGTACTTCATGTTGATAGGCGGAAGAAAAATGGAAAACTATCTATACACCTTATTCCCCTTCAGTGATCAAAACAAGGATGAGGTACTCAACGAGATCAATATGATCGTAAAATCAAACGCCATAGGTATCCCTCTTTTGGCGGTTATACAAGGTATCGTAGCGGTGATCGGTTACTTTATCTTTCAGACTCCCGATCCGCTGTTATTTGGGTTTCTCACTTGTATCGCTACGATCATTCCCATTGTAGGGACCGCATTGGTCTGGGTTCCGTTGGCGGCTTATATGGCTTTAAACGGAGATTGGGTACATGCCTTGGGATTGGCTATTTATGCCTTGCTTGTCATTACGAACGTCGATAATCTGATTCGTTTTATCCTACAAAAGAAGTTGGCGGATATACATCCGTTAATCACCGTCTTCGGAGTCGTAATCGGGTTGTCCTTATTCGGATTTATGGGGATCATCTTCGGGCCGTTGTTATTATCCTTATTCCTTCTTTGTATAGATATCTTCAAGAAGAGCTATTTGGATAAATAAAGAGTATCTACAGGACAGGGTATCTTAAAAAGTCATACCTTTACACTACATTTTGAGTAAAATGAATTAATATGTCACGTAGAACAGTAAACAATTGGAAGCCTATCAAGGGGCAACCTCTCACCGAATTAGACAAGAAAATCCTATATATCCAAAATAAAGGACATTTAGTACCCACCCGCAAGCTTATCAAGACTCCAGAGCAGATTGAAGGCATCCGCAGAAGTAGCGTGATCAATACAGGGGTGCTGGACTTAATCCAGAAGGAGATTAAAGAAGGTATGTCTACAGCTGTTATCGATAAATTGGTGTATGATTATACGGTAGGGCATGGAGCGATTCCAGCCCCCTTAAACTATGAGGGGTTCCCTAAAAGTGTATGTACCTCTATCAACGAGGTCGTTTGTCACGGTATTCCCAGTGAGAAGGAGATCCTAAGAGACGGTGATATTATTAATGTGGATGTCTCAACGATTTTAGATGGTTATTATTCGGATGCGTCCCGCATGTTCATGATCGGGAACGTATCTCCGGAAAAGCAGAAATTGGTACAGGTCGCCAAGGAATGTCTGGAGATCGGTATGAAAGCGGCGAAGCCGTTCGGATTCGTCGGTGATATAGGCAACGCTATTCAAAAGCATGCGGAGAAAAACGGATTCTCTGTCGTACGGGATTTATGCGGACATGGCGTCGGTCTGGAATTCCATGAGGAACCGGAAGTTTGTCATTTCGGACGAAAAGGAACTGGGATGCTTTTAGTTCCGGGTATGGTCTTTACGATCGAGCCTATGATTAACATGGGTACTTGGAAAGTATTTATCGACGAGGAAGACGGTTGGACGGTCATCACCGAGGATGAACTACCCTCCGCCCAATGGGAACATACCTTCTTGATGACAGAGACAGGATTGGAAATTCTTACCTATTAATATCTAATGCAATTAACGCTTCCGGGCCTTTTCCCGGGCTACCTTTTCCTTTTCCCGCAAGGCTTCCTTGCGGGCTTTTTCCTTCTCTTTCAATTTTTGCTTGTATAAGCGTTCCTTCTCCTTGCGCTCTTTTTCCTTCTGTTTCAAGCGTTGCTTATAAGCACGTTCTTTTTCCTTACGAAGGTCCTCACGAGCTTTCAGTTTCGCCTTACGGTCGGCTTCCGCTTGTTTCAGCTTGGCTTTGCGGTCAGCTTCCAGCTGTTTCTCTCGATCAGCCTTCGCTTTCAACAGGGCACGTTCTTCCTCCGCTTGCTTCTTGAGAAGTTCTTCCTGTTCTTTCGCTTTCTGCTCACGTAATTCCTTATCCGCCTTTTGCTGGGCCTCGAAAGCCTTACGAGCCTCTTCCTTGCGGGCTTCTTCTTCGGCAGCTTCCCGTTTACGGATCTCTTGGATTTCTTTCAAGGTCATGCCTTGATCCTCAACCGCCGGCTGAACAACAGGAACCGTATCCTTACGAAGGGTATCGACAGGCTGGATTTCCGGTTTGTCAAACGCAGGGACCTCAATCGTATCCGGGACGACTGGCATAGCAAGCTGTCGGACAGGTTCTTGAACAGACCGTTGTTCCTCCTCCGGCTCTGTAACAGGTTGTTTTTCTGGTTCAACTTCTGGTTTCAATTCATCTGCCTTTTCCGGCACTTCGGCTTCTTCCTCCGTGATCATTTCATCTTCAGTCGCCTCCTCCTCCTTAGCGGCTTCCATACGGGCTTTCCAACGACCTGCCAGATCCGGTAATTCCTCACCGAAGCTCTCATCGAAGAAGGTGATATATTCATCCAAGGTCTTGCCACGCATCAAGGTCTCATAATTATCATCAGAGATCGGTAACACGGCAACCGCTTTATTCAAGGCCGTAGCATAACCATCCTTACCGTATATCATCTTATAATATTGGATAATCTCATCAAAACTAATAAATCCTTTAATCGCCAGCATACTGATCGGGCCGGCCTGCTCCAAAGCCAAATCAAACTCTTTCACCATGAAGTTCGCAAAGTTATAAGCGGCGACAGCGAATAGCAACTGATTCTGATCTACGCTACCCGTAGGATATACCAAAAGCATCTGATAAGGCGTATTCCGTTCCGGATTAAATACACGGGCCGAATCCTCGGCAGATAACATACCATCCTCGCCCAAACCGAATCGTAAGTTCCAACTCATACCTTTCACACCGCCCTGCACCAAGGCACGTCCCCGAAGAACACCTTTCAACATCTCCCCGGCCAGTTCCGTGACATCCGCGTTCGGATACTTCTCGACCAGCGCTTTCAAGGCATTCTTAAAGCCTTCCGCATCCCCGGCCTGCACATATGATAACGCATCCAAGAACATGAATTTAGGCATCAATGTAGCCAATGGATATTTCTCGCTTACGTACCGGAAACTCTTACGTACATACGCTGTATCGCTCTCCAGATAACGGTCGTAAGTAGCTTGATAGATCGAGTCTTGTACCACATCCATCATGCGGATATTATACTCGTAATTCGGATCAGCCACAGCTACCGCATAATCGCTTTTCGGGAAGGCGTTCATTAGTTTATTCTTATACTCGGTAGCCAACACTGTATTTCCAGTTTTCAGGGCCATCAAATATACTTGATAATAGCTCTCCAAACGGTGCTCATTATCCGGGAAACGGCGTTCCAAATTCTCGAATGCCTCGACAGATAAGGGGATATCCTCCAACTTATCCTTATAGATCATCGCCATATTGTAAAGACCGTCTATAATAATAATGTTAGAAGCGTCTATATCCTCTTGCGTGAAAGGTAGCTGCTGTAGGTAATACTCACGGGTATGCGGATCATCGGCGGCAACAGCCGACAGGTCACCGCCTATCGAATCGGTCGGCAACGGCTCACCGTCCGGCCCTACCATTTGGGTGGAATCTCCCTCGGCCAGCATCTCCTCATCCAGATTCTCATTAAAGGTAGAGAGTTCCTTCTTACGGCGGCGCCAGTGATCTTCCAACGGACGACGTCCCCATTTACGCTGGAACTGTGTCTTTCCTTGCGCTACGGTCTGAGGATTATAGAAATAGAAAGACGCTCCACCGGACGCATTCGGCAAGACAACAGCATTGGTTTCCGTACCGGGACGGTCGATTCCGGTGCCTTTCGCTTCCTGCTCGGCCAGATAAGCCTCCTTCTCAGCCAAGGCTTTCGCCTCTTCCTCCTCTTTCTTTACCTCCTCAATCTTCTTATCGATAATCGCTAACCGCTCCGCTTCCGGTAATTTAGCCAAGGCTTGCAAACTGTCTTGAAGATGGACCGCTTCTACATGCACGACCAATTCATCCAGAATCGCCGACAATTTAGAAACCCGTTCATAATCCCTGTATTCCTTTTGAATTCCGGCTAAGGCTCCGCTAAAGCAAGGTTGCGCTTTCACGTAATCCCGCATCGTAAAATAGATATCTCCCAGCTTTATCTGGCAGATCGCCTTATCCATTCCATTCAATGTACTCTTATCGATACCGAGTTGATAGTTCTTTATGGCATTCACCGTATCTTCCCGGCTGAGGTATACATTTCCTAAAGCATAGTATACTTGATCCAGATAATCCTTATTCTTCTGGCTTTTCGCCATTTTCTCGAGCATCTTCACCACTTTCAAGTAATTCGTACCCGAGAATACTTCTGTCTGACGGATACGTGAGGCAAATTCCAACTCATACGGAGGATTCGAACGGGCTACCTCACCAAAGGTCTTATAAGCCAAGCCATCTAATTCTTGATCCGCATAGATTTGTCCCAAAAGATACTTCATCCGGGTACGTTGCTTCCGGTTTTTCTCCGCCTTGATAGCGGTCTTCAGATAAGGGATGGCATCCTCGAACTGCCCGTTCTTGATCAAATAATCGGCATACACCGCCGCATATTGCTTCAAGGCGGAAGCAGGAATACCGTTCTTGTTCATCTTATCCAAGATATCCTCGGATTCATAGAACCAACCCATCTCGGAATAACAACGGGCTTGCCACAAACGGGCCTCGGCCACGACCTCCTCGTCCTTCGCGTAATGACGGGCTATATAGGAAAAGGTAGCGGAGGCTTGCAGGAAATCGGCATTGTAGAATTGCGCCTGTCCCATGATCAGCCAACTATTCTTTAAGAAAGGGTTATACTCCTCTTGTTCTTGGATAGCACGTAGTTTGGGATTATTCCGCCAGCCCGGTTTCTTGGCCGGTTTCGCTTTTATGGAGTGTAGTTTAATAGCTTTATTACTTTTCTCGATCGTCCGGTCGAAAGGGCCGCCCGGCTCGGCTTTGTCTTTAGGCTGGGCGCTGATCGGATACATATAGATCCTGTCGGAATAGTTCTCTTTATATCCGTCCTGTTGGCTTTTCAGTGCCTCGTCAAACGCCTGTTTTCCATTGAAATAAATATTATAACGGGTCGTAAAGGCATGATAAAAACGGCTCGCTTTCGTGTTCTTCTTCGTGCTGCACGACCAAAGCAAGAGTACCGTTAATAACGCCACTATGTAATAAAACCCTTTTTTCATTCTTTAATTAACGCCGTAACAACGGTTTTATTGCTTTCAAGGCCAAAAAGAGGACCACCAAAAACAAGATGATAAACGCACCGGAAGGCACGTTCAGGAAATAAGAAAGAACCAGTCCGGACACGCAACCCAGAAAGCCGATCGCGATACTTCCCCACATGATCTTCTTGAAGTCGGAAGTAAACAGGTTCACCGTTATTTGAGGCAAGGTCAGCAAACTCATCAATAGCATAATCCCTACCAACCGGATCGAAAGAACAATTGTCATGGCAATAAAGCACATCATCGTATACTCGATCCATTTTACCGGTAGGCCTTGCGTGACAGCGAAGTCACGATCGAACGCCACGTAAACAATCTCACGGAGGAAAAGGGAGAATATGAGTATCAACAATACCACCAACCCTAAAATCCATAAGATATCGGCCGTAGAGATGGTCAAGATATTACCGAACAAATAAGCGGACAGATTCGGGGCGTACCCCGGCGTAAGGAAGATAAAGATCACGCCCAAAGCCATACCCAGCGACCATACGCCCGCTATGGCGGAATCCTCCCTTACGTTTTGCGTCTTGCTCGCCCACTCCACGCCAAAGGCAGAGAGGATCGAAAACAACATCGCCATCAAGATCGGGTTTGTTCCCAGATAAAAACCCAAGCCCAAACCTCCGAACGAAGCATGCGTGATCCCTCCGCTGATAAATACCAACCGGCGGGATACGATGTAAGTCCCGACAATCCCACAAGCGATAGCGGTTAGCAAGCTCCCGATCAAGGCATTCTGAAAAAAGGCATATTGCAATAAATCCATATGATTCGTTTCCTAAATTAATGAGTACGGCGTTCGCCAATGATCAGGAATGCCTCATCCTTCAAGGCATCCGGCAAATTGATCCCTCGCAATTGCAGGCTACGGAGCCAACCGGCCACCTCCACTTCCCGGAGGGTATAAAGCACTTCACTAAACTCCTCAACGGCTTCCTCATCGTAAGCGTCCGCTTCCACTCCTTGGAACCGATCCAGTTCCTCATCGTTATAATATTCGATTTTCTTGCTGACGGCGGCTAATAAACTATCCCGCTCGCAAGTCTCATGTTGTCCGCAGCAAACCTCCGGAATCTCCTGTGCCTCGGGGATCTCCGAGATCTCCCCCCGTTCCAGCATCTTCTGAAGTTTCTTATTCCGGAAATACCCGGCGATAGCGGCTACGACACCCAGACCTATAAGACTTATGACAATGTACCACATAATTCAATTGAAAGTTGAGAATTGAAAACTGAAAATTAAAGGGCTGATTCCCTAATAGAGAAACCAGCGGCCTTAAGATCTTCCCAATAATGGGGATAACTCTTGCTGACCACTTGCGGGTGGGCGATCTCTATCCCCTCGGGACGTACCAAAGCGGCGGGAGCGAATGACAAAGCCATCCGATGATCCTCGTAAGTGGCGATTACCGGATGCGACTCCGGTTCCCTGCGTTCACCGTTCCACTCCAAGATGCTATCATTGCGATCCGTCAACACATAACCTAATTTACGAAGCTCTGTCTTCAATGCCTCGATCCGATCCGTCTCCTTGATCTTCAATGATTGAAGTCCCGTAAAGCGGAAAGGGATATTTAATAACACGCAAGTCACCACAAAGGTTTGAGCCAAATCCGGTTCATTCACGAAGTTATAAACCAACTTCTCACAGATATTTCCAGTATGCTTTAACACTACTCCACGTTTCGTATAAGTAGTGCCCACTCCCAATTGAGCGAACAACTTCGCTCCGGCGGCATCTCCCTGCAAGCTATTCTTGAATAAACCTAACAATTCGATCTCAGCATTTTTCGATAACGCCATGATCTCATACCAATAAGAAGCGGCACTCCAATCGGATTCCACCGTAAAACGAATCGGCTTATACTCTTGGGGAAGTACTTTGATCGTATTCTCCGTCCAAGAGGCTCTCACTCCATATTGCTCCATCAATTGCAAGGTGATATGGATATAGGGCCTAGAGATAATAGCGCCCTCCAAATGCAACGTAACCCCATTTTCTGTTAACGGGGCGATCATCAAGATAGCGGATATATATTGAGAGCTAACATTTCCCGGTAGCGAGATCTCTCCGCCTTGCAAGGCGCTTCCGAAAATACGCAAAGGGGGATAACCCTCCTTCTCCATGTACTCGATCCGGGCGCCTAAAGCGTTCAGCGCATCCACCAACACCTTGATCGGACGGTTCTTCATGCGTTCGGTTCCCGTAATCGTCCATTCGCCCACCACCTTCGAGAGGAAAGCAGTAAGGAAACGCATCGTCGTACCCGCCGCACCCACATTAAAATCCCGATCGTTCGAGTTTAATGCCTTTACCATCAAATTTGTATCATCGCAATCGGATAAGTTCTCCACATCGTATGCGCTATAACTTAGCGCATTCAAGATCAATGCCCTGTTACTGATACTTTTAGAAGCGGGAAGCTTTACGGTAGTCCGGATAGCGGAACCCGGAGCATCTATCTGATAATTCATCGCTTTCGTATATTCAAGATTCAAGAAGCAAAAGTACGAAAATTAGCGTACATATGGAGTATAACAGCGGGAAACTTTCTTTATGCTTCTTTTCGAATGCGAATCGTGACAAGGCATTCGTTTGAATCGCCCCAACCAGTAGACGTAAGGGGCAATAAAACGCCCTTTTAAGTGAGAGTATTCCCGTTTTTAGGCACGAAAGGCGACAAAAGCCTACACGTATAGTCGCGTTGGGCGACACCAATACTGCCGTTAGGCATTATAAACAGTCACGAATAGGGTTGTCAGTAGTCGTGAATAGGCATCGTAACCCGGTTAGAACCCAGTCGTAACCCTATCGGATAGCCCGAAGAAGTCAATGGATATGAATTAGGATGAATTATTTTCGCTAGAATGAAAGGCGGTTTTTCGGTATTGTATTATCAATGAACGAATTATTGTTTTATCCTTGCGTATTTGGCAATGAGTCGTACATAGTCCCGGAAAAATCGGTTCTCCGGGACTTTAGTTTACAAAATGTCAGAATGTCAAATCGCCAAACGGTCTTATCACAAGGCCTTCATCTTCAAGAAATGCTTCCAGAAAAAGAGGATCTGGTAATCAATAGAATTATTCCAGTATTGTGAATCATGATTACCCGGACGAGTGATAAAGTCGTGGTCGATGCCTTGTTTTAATAACGCCTCGTGGTAGTTCTTATTCACCTCCAAAAAGAAATCGCTGTCACCGCAATCGAAGATCAAAGCGATCTGGTCTTTCCTCAAGGTTGGAACCAAATTGATAACCGTGTACTTCTCCCAGTTTTCCGGATATTTCGCCTTCTCACCTATTTGCACGCTCATCTCCCAGTTTTTCGGGAAAGGGCGGATATCCACGCCACCGCTAGTACTTCCCGCAGCGGAGAAAACATCGCTATGACGAAGGCCATTCCACATAGCGCCATGTCCACCCATGCTCAAGCCGGTAATAGCACGTCCCTTACGATCGGCCACGGTCTTATAATGGGAATCCACGTATTTCACCAACTCATCCGAGATGAAAGTCTCATACCGTACATCAGCGTTCAAAGGGCTATCCCAATACCACGTATTCTTACCATCCGGGCATACGAAAAAGATACCCTTCTCATCAGCGATCTTAGATAGATCCGGCTTGATACCGACCCATGTACGAGCGTTACCGCCATAGCCATGTAACAAATAAATCACCGGACACGCTTTCGTCGCAGCCACATCCGGACTTACCACGACTACCTCTATACTTTTATTCATCGAAGGACTTTTCACTTGCAAAGTATCTACCTTCGCCGCCTGTAAACCGAGCGGAAGCAAACAAACCAACGCTACCGCTACCTTTTTCATCCAATTCATATCAGTGAACATTAATGATTAATTCCCCGTAGCCTTGTTTTCAAGGAACTACGGGGACAAATATACAGATTTTACAGCCAAAAACTTATTTACTTAACGAGAAAGGACGATCCTCTTTCGCGGTTCCTCTCGTCTTCTCCGGTTGATTGCCCATTTGAAGCTCCAGCACGCCCCCATTCACGATATCGCTGTAATGGATATAATTACGTGTATGTCTCTTCCCGTTCAAGGTAGCGTTTTGGATATATACGTTATCCTTACTATTCCCTTTCGCCTCGATCACGAACTTCTTGCCATCCTCCATCGTAATCGTAGCTTTCCGGAATTTCGGGCTACCCAATACATACTCATCCGTCCCCGGGCAAACACTGTAGATTCCCAACGCGCTCAATACGTACCAAGAAGACATACCGCCTTGATCCTCATCACCCGGATAACCATTTTCCGAGCTATTATATAACCGATCCATCACCTGACGAATCCAATATTGCGTCTTCCAAGGCTGGCCTGCGTAACTATACAAGTAAATCATATGCTGGATCGGTTGATTACCTTGGGCGTACTGTCCCATCTTCGCCAATTCCATCTCCAGCATCTCATGAATTTTCGTTCCGTATGTTCCATATTTCACGATACCGGGTAAAGCGAAAACAGAGTCGATCTTCGCCACGAAACGCTCATCACCTCCTGTCAAATCGATCAACCCTTGGACATCATGGAAAACCGACCAATTGTAATGCCAAGCATTCCCCTCGCAATAAGGACCGCCCCATTCGAAAGCATCGAAATCCGCCCAACTACCATCCAATTTACGACCTCTCATAAAACCGACAGATGGATCGTACACATTCTTGTAATTATAAATCTGGCGGGCAAAGACCTCCTCATAAAACTTATTCCCAGTCATTTTCGCCAACTGATACGCACAAAAGTCATCATAGCAATATTCCAACGTCTGTGCCGTAGATCCCATGGATTCCGGATAAGGTATATATCCCAACTGATAATAATCCTTCCAACGAACCCATCCGTTGGCACCGCCCCAAGGTCCCTTATTCATCGCCTCATGCGCATACGCTTTCAAGGCTTTCTCCGGATCGAAAGTGCGGATACCCTTCACCCAAGCATCCGTCAATAAAGAGATCGAGTGATTCCCTACCATCCCGCCGGTCTCACTCGGGAACGACCAAGAAGGTAACCATCCACATTGCTCCTGAGCGTCTAGCAAGGCTTGCATATATTGCCCCTGCATCGTAGGGTGCAAGATATTGGTCAGCGGGAACTGGGAACGGAAAGTGTCCCAAAAACCATTATCGGTAAACATATATCCATCATGAATCTTCTCATCGTACGGACTATAGTAGTAAGGAGAACCATCCTCTTTCTCCTCATAAAACTTATGGGAAAACAAATTGGCACGGAACATGCAGGAGTAGAAGGTTTTCATATCCTCCTCGGTTCCACCTTCCACCAACACACGATTCAATAGCTGGTTCCATACATCAGCAGCCGCTTGCTTCGTCACTTCTACCGATGAGTGCTTACCTAGCTCACGAGTCATCGTAACCTCCGCTTGCTCCGGACTGATATAAGAGGTAGAGACCTTGGCCTGTACCTTAGAGCCTTTCGCAAATTGTACATAGGCACCGATACCTTCCCCTTCCCGGCTCAAATTATTCTTCTGGATCGTATTCTTACGATTCTCCCATGTACCATAGCTAACGAAAGGTTTATCAAATTGAATGATAAAATAATTCTTATGTGTCTTCGGAGAGAAAGCCCCATTGTGTACATAGCCGGTGATCCGGTGGTTCGCTACATCGATTTGTACCTGACTGGTTTTCGTATAGCCATCCAGTACGAGAAAAGCGTCTCCCTTCGCGGGAAAGGAAAAACGGAAATGAGCGGAACGGGTAGTTGGCGAGAACTCCGTGGTAATACCATTCTCCAACGTAACCTTATAATAATGAGGCTTGGCAATTTCTTTATCATGAGAGAACGGAGTCGCCCGTTTGGACTCATCAACAACCAATTCCGATACAGGCATCAAAGAAAATACCCCGTAATCTCCCACCCAAGGGCTACATTGATGCGTCGGTTGGAAACCCCGGATCGTAGTGGCCGAGTATTGGTATTTCCAACCATCACCATTCTTCCCGGTCTGTGGAGACCAGCTATTCATGGGATAGGGAACCGCCGTAGTCGGGTAGGTATTTCCCCAACTCAATTCGTAAGTCGAGTTTGTTCCTTGCAAAGTATTTACGTATTGTACCAAGTCTTTCTCCGCAAAAACAGGGAAAGAGAGGGTTAAACAGAGGGCTAAAGCCGCCCCCTGTTTATAAAAAGTATTGAGTTTCATGTTATTTTATTTACTGATTAATTATTCACGCCCCAATTTGTATTCGGCTCGGGGCCCATCTCCAATTCTAGTACGCCACCTTTCATGATATCCCTATAATCAAGATAGCATCTCGTATAATCCGTCCCGTTTAATTTAGCGGATTGGATATAGGTGTTTTCCGGGGTATTTCGGTTGGCTCGTATGATAAATGTATTCCCTTCGCCAACCTGAATCTCAGTCTTCTCAAAAACCGGGCTGGATATCTCATAGCGAGTATCTCCCGGACAAACCGGATACAAACCACATGCCGCCAATACATACCAAGCGGACATCTGACCGACATCCTCGTTTCCAACCAAGCCTTCTACCTTATTCTTATACGCCTTATCGCAAATGAAACGAGACCATTTCTGGGTTTTCCACGGCTGTCCCAAATGATTATACAAGAAAGGCACATGATGAACCGGCTCGTTCGCATGATTGTAATAAGCGTTCCACAGGAAATCTGTTGGTGTCTTGTCGAACATCGTATCCAGATCGGCGATCACCCGTTCCGTTCCTCCCATCAGTTCCACCATACCCGGAATATCATGAGGCACAAACCACCCCTGTTGCAGCTCATTGCATTCCATACAGCCGTACCATTCCTTCAGCTTACCCTCTTCCGGCCAAGCCTCAAACCGGCCATTCGCTTCTCTCGGGCGGAAGCTATGTTTCTCCGCATCATATAAATTCCGGTAAGACTGAGCCAACTTCGCATAATAAACCGCATCCTCCTGTTTTCCTAATGATTTCGCCAACTGAGACATACACCATTCCGTATACGCATACTCCAAGGTTTTGGAGATACTCTGCGGATTCGGGGTATAGCCCAACTCCGCATTCCCGAACATTCTCGAGGTTTTATCCGCATACCGATAAGCCTTTTCCATATCCAAGCTACAAATACCTTTCGCATAGGCATCCGCCAAGACCGATATAGCCGGATTTCCTAACATACAACCGCTATAGGCGTTCAACAACTCCCAGCGCTCATAGTACTCACGGCCACTCTCCTCTGCCATCGTTGTCAATGACTTCAACAAATCGTTCACCAATACCGGATTAATAATCGTTTGCAAAGGCATCTGACTACGGAACACGTCCCAACCGCTAAAGATCGTACGTTTCGTGAACGTATCCGACTTATGCGCTTTTCCGTCCGCGCCCATATATTGACCATCCACATCCGTGTAAATCCTCGGATCGATCATTGTATGATACAAGGAGGTATAGAAGATCACCTTCTGCTCATCCGTTCCACCGCTGACATCCATCTTAGCCAAAGCCGTATCCCATAACGAGCGGGCACGAGAACGTACCGCATCAAAATCCCAATCCTTGATCTCCGCTTTCAAGTTCTTTTCCGCACCCTCCAAGCTTACAAAGGAAATACCAGCCTTGAAAAGAACCTCCTCATTCGCCTCAGTCTCAAACTCCGTAAAGAACCCGAGGTGCTCGCCCTCATATGCCTTTGGTCTCTCCGAAATCTTTGCGTTCGCTGTCAATATCTGGAAAGCCGGACTCTCCACGAATTCCCGATGCCGATCCTGCCCTGCCGGGATATCCACGCTCCATACACCATAATCTTTCAACGGTTTGGAAAACTGCGCATAAAAATACACGGTGTATCGGGAAGAACCTTCACCATTCCCCCAGCCTCCACCTTCCGGCGTACATTCCATTCGTCCGGCGATCGTATGGTCATCTATCACTTGAACCGCCTGATACGTAGAAGTACCTCCTACACGACGGGCTAAGTCCAACTGGATGCGGGACTGCTTATTCTCGGGGAAAACGAATCTCAGCATACCGCTATGAGGAGCCGCTGTCGCCTCCGCTTGTATCTGGTAATCGCTCAGCAATACCTTATAATATCCAGCCTTGGCCTCCTCGGAAGATTTATCATACCGGGAACGATACCCGGCTACGCCCCCCTCTTTTCCTGAGTTCGTGCGCAGATCGCCCACGGTAGGCATTACCAATAAATTACCCAGATCACCATACCAGCCGATACCACTCATCTGCGTAAAAGCGAATCCCTCGATCGTCTCATGCTCGTAGCTATATCCGGAACCATTGTCGCCCCCCGTAATCGTATTCGGACTTACCTGTACCATACCGAAAGGGGTAGTCGCACCGGGGAAGGTCTTCCCCAAGCCATGGTAAGCACCGGCCGCCTCCGTATTCGTACTCGCCCCGATAAAGGGATTTACATAATCAGAGAAATGAACCTCCTCGATAGTCCGGGTCGGACCGGAACAGGCAGTTCCCACCAACGCAAGCGATAACGCCGTGGTCGTTATCCATCTTAAATTTCTTACTAGTCGTATCATTTTTTTATAAGTTCTATTCTACGTACCTTCGGTTGGGCGATCTGATACATACGATCCACCAACATATCGATTTGTTGGCTCCAAGCCTCCCGGATCTCCGGATACATCATCTTGGAGTAGTTATCCAGATGGCCGGCCAAGAAGATATTCGTATGAAGGTTCGCCCTTAACGTATCCATAGCGGCGATATTATCCTGAAATAACATGCCCTTCCGCTTCAAGATATAAAATTCCGTCCACGCATATTCCCTAAAACGTTTCTCGATATTCCAACGTTCCTCATTCAAATGCATGACCCGAACGGCCTGCTGATATTGCGGTGTGTTCGTTAACGCCGCTAAGTTAATACCTTTTGCCAAATCCTCGGCCGAAAACGTAGAAATTGAATCCCCGTCTATCTCCAACCTATACGAACCTTTCAATCCATCCACCCGCAATACCTCTTGATTAAGATCCTCCATAATCGGAGCGTACAAGGTCGCCTCATATTGCGTATGCTTCTTCTCCCAACCCCGAGAGATCGTATCCATCGGATAAGGTAAAGACTTCGCTAAATAGGTAAAAGAGATCGTACCCTTGTCTGATACTTTCAATTCATTCACGAAACAATTCTCGTTCGCCAACACCATACGTCGGGAAGCATCGATATCAACTTTGGCGACCGGTTTACCCGCCAATCCCTGAGACTTCAAGAAGAAATAGGCCATCAACATATTACCGTGGTTATCCGGATGAATCCGATCTCCTTGCATTAAGGTAAACCGCGGATCTTTCGCTTGTTGTACCCTGTTCACCTCTAATACCGGGTTGTGGAAATCCACGAACGCCCAGTCATTCTTCACGGCCGCCTCTCTTTGCAGACGGATGATTTTCTGGATCGTAGCGTTCTTTCCAAGAAAAGGCTTATTTTTCTCATTTTGCCAAGTCTCGTCGTACGGCGTGCCACCGATCATGATCACCCTTGTATCTTTGTGAGATTTCATGATCTTCTGCATCGCCTGAAAGGTCGTATCTACCCGATACATTTGCCGCTCCACGAAAGCCGTAGGATTATCGCCGTTATATTCGAAATAACCACTATCGTTCATACCGAAAGTAGCCGTAACCACCGTCGGATTTTTACCATATACATCCTCCTCGATCCGTTCCAACATATCCCAAGAACTGTCACCACCGGTACCGGCGCTATACATCCGCATCCGCATATCCGGGAAATGAGTGATATAGTACAACCATATATAAGAATGATAATGTCCACCCTCTGTTATGCTATTGCCTAAAAAAACAACCCGGTCACCCCTTTGAAAAGGGGAAGGAGTTTTCTGCGCATTGCCACACACAAACACAGAAAGCATACACGCCAAACTAAAAAGCCATCGATTAGTTCTCATCTTATTTACTTTTGGACACTTAGAAGTTCAATTGTTTATCCGATACGGCCACAGCCACGAATGAATCAGCACAGCCATAATACAGATACCATTTATTCCGGTAATAGACCAGACCTTCCACGAATACGGTACCCGCAGGGTATTGACCGCTTTTTTCAAAATCATCCGTCGGTTGCAAGAAAGGCTTATCCAAACGACCGATCAATTTTGTCGGGTTATTTACATCGAACAATGCTTGTCCGGCACAATAAGAGTTCGCAGGATAAGCGGTATCCCCTTTTTCTCCCGGTTCGTTTTTACCATTATACAACAGAACGATGCCATCCTTTGTCAAGATAGCGGGAGGTCCACATTCGGTCAACTGGCTATCGAAATAGCCGGAACGGGGAGAGAACAATTTAAGCAACTCACCATTCTCGTCCAACAGTGGGTCCCAATCTGTTAAATTATCGGAGGTAGCCGCATATACATTCTTCTCCCCCCAGTACATGAAATACTTGCCATTCACTTTCGCAATGACCTGCTTATCTCCCTTTAAAGTCGTGACTAACGATGCGGATTTGGTCGCCTCATCCTTGAATTTGCCATTATAGGCTTTCTCAAAAGCCGGACCGAACTTCGTCCAGTGTTTCAAATCCTTTGAGGTCGCCACCGCCAGACGAGGCACCTTGCGGTTCCATTGCGTATATAGCAAGACATACGTACCATCCTCGGTCATAGCGATACGAGGATCTTCCGTACCTCCGGGACATTCGTTCTCTGCTTGATTATCTTTAGCCGGATAAAAAGCAGGCTTCGTATCCCTCTCGAAATGGATACCGTCAGTAGAGGTCGCATATCCCAAACGGGAAGTCCGGGAACCAATTCCCTGAGCGGAGTTATCTTCCGCACGGTACATCACCACGATCTTCCCATCGTAAATCGTAGCCGCCGGATTAAATGTGTCACTCTCCTCCCATGCTACAGAATCTTCCCGCATCGGGCAATAAAACTTAGTTGGTAACGGCTTAATTACCGGATTCACTCCTGTCGGACGCTCAAATCCGTCCAAGCACCAAGCTGTTTCCGATACAGCTTCCGCCGTCTGGTCTTTCTTTTGAGAGCCGCAAGCTACGGTAACCAATCCCAATAAGCCGAAAGTAGAGACTAATAATGTTTCTTTAATCATGTTATTCGTAGTATTAAGTTATATTTATTTTCCATATGAAGGGGGAGCTATCCGAGTTCCCCACGTCTTATCCGGCTTCCCGGATAATTTATATTCCAAGGTCGCCCCCCGATATAAATCCGACCAATCGATCCAAGTGCCCTCCATCTTCTTTCCATCAAGACTTAAGGAATGGATATACTCTTTTTTCTCATCTCCCCCCTTGATAATCACGTCTCCCTCGGGCAAATGTAAAACAATCTTACGGAATACCGGACTATTCACAGAGAAACCTCCCACTCCGGGAATCTCTGGAAACAAACCGATACTGGCAAAGACATACCATGCTCCCATCGATCCTAAATCGTCGTTGCCCGGCAAACCGTTCACACGGCTACTATATTGTTCGTTCAGTATACGCCGGATCACTTGTTGCGCCTTATAAGGAGCCCCCGCCCAATTATAAATCCAAGGGATTTGGAAACTAGGCTCGTTACCGGAGGCGAACCATTCATCTCCATAACTAGCGTCCAAACGTCGGAACATCTCATCCAAACGCTTCTCCGCCGCTTCCTTTCCTCCTATACTATCGATCAACCCTTGCAAATCATAAGGTACCATCCAGAAATAATTCTTATATGTCGATTCCCGCCAATCCGCATCATAACGTTTCCACGAGCCATCCTCGTTTCGGGACTGCAACCAACCGGTCTCCTTATTAAAAAGATTCTTCCAGTTCATCGCCCGTTGCGTATACCAATTACAAACCGGCTCATCATTGCAGGCTTGCAAGGCGAAACGGCCAATCGCAAAATCAGAAGATGTATATTCCAGTAAGATCGAAGCGTCGTAATACCCTTTCTCCAAATACTGTTCCAAGCCCGGTCGAGTCAAAACACCTTGGGAATTAGCCCCCGGCACTTCTGCTCCATAACGCATAGTCCGCAGTAAAGTTCGAGGATCATAGGTGCGAGCTCCAAACGCATACGCATTGGCTACAAGAATCGGAGTCGGGTCCCCCTGCATAACACCTGTCTCTATATTCGCCAGTACCCAACGGGGGAAGCCACCACCGGATTGCTCGGCAAATAAGTAATGAGACATAACGATATCCGAGGTCTCCTCGGGAGCTAGCATAGCGATCAAAGCAGTCTGCGTACGATACGTATCCCAATTACTGAAAGAGGTATAGAATTTTCGGGCTGTCTTATGCACTTGGCTATCCGCCCCCATATATTCCCCATTCACGTCGCTACAAACATTCGGATGGATTAATGAACGATATAGATGCGTATAGAATTGCATCTGGCGATCCTCGTTATCTCCCTCTACCTCTATCTTCCCGAGGTATTCATTCCATTTATCTTGCGTCGCCTGACGGACCGCAGAGAAGTCCCAAGCGGGATTCTCAACCCTCAAATTCTCTCGGGCATTCTCCACCGAGACATAAGAAACACCGATCTTATACTGCACCGCCTGATTCCCCTCTTTCAACGGAAAAGTAAAATACACCCCCGAGTGACTGCCTTCCGCAAACGTATGATTCGCATGTAGTCGCTCCTCCTTCCATGTACCAAAACTCTCCGCATCCGCATCGAACTCAGCCACAAAGTAAACCTTATAGGGAGTTGGGATTCCACAGAAAGCACCACCCTCCGCATATCCCTCGCAACTATGAGGACCCGTAATCTTAATAGCGGCTACTTGGATAGGGGTAGCGGCTACTCCTCCTCCGATAATCACGGTACCCTGCTTTTCCTTGGAAGAAAACGTATAACGAGCCATACCCGTACGTTCCGTAACGGTTAATTCCGCACGTATAGAATGATCTACGGTGGCTGCGTAATAACCGGCCGTTCCGATCTCCTTGCCGACCGGAGTCTGCATATTCAAGATACTATCCGGAGAAACCCGTAAAGCTCCGGCAATCGGAAGCGTAGGGAAATTTCCCATATGATCGCATCCCGCACCACTCAATTGATTGATGACAAAGCCTAGTTGTTTCGTGAAATAAGTCGGGGTAAACTGTACCATACCGAAGGGATAGGTAGCCCCCGGATACAAATATCCGGAAGCCCACCCATTACCTTGAGTCCCTATCAGGGTATTGGTCTTAGAAACGAGATTTGACGCATTTACCAAACCTCCACACAACAAGAAAACATAGCTAACCACACATATTCGCCTTAAAAGCTGTTTACATTTAAACATGGTAATAGATCCTTTTTATTATTTAGCCTTTTATACTATATACCCTTCAATAGAATAAAACACTTACGGCGTAATAATTAAAAAACAGCTATTAACATAAGTCAACAAAAAGGGAATCATATGATTCCTATTCCGCAGGCAGCGATAGCGTGTGTTTTCCACTTTCCAACAGGATCGAACCCGCCGATATTTCTACATTATTCCCATCTAACACACAATTCGATACGTTAAATGGAGCGATAAAGGTCGCCATACTATTCGCCGGTATCTCCAGATCGAGGGAAAGCGATCGGTTCTCCATAGTCCAAGACACACGTGCCGTACCGTAAGGGGTCTCTCTCGCCGCCCTCGCCCACGTCACGCCATTCGGTATCTGAGGTTTGATAAAGAAATGTTTATAGCCCGGCTCATCCTCATCCGGCAAGATCCCTCCGACCGCCTGACAGAACCAAGCGCCAATGCCATTGAAACAATTATGAACCTTACTACGTTCTCCCGACCAGTATTCCCAAGTCGTAGAAGCCCCTTGATCGATCATATATAGATATCCCGGCAGCTCTCTCTTTTTCAGCATGGAATAGAGAAAATCGGCCTCTCCGTCCTTTATCGCCCAATCGGTCAAGATTGTAACACCCACCAAGCCGGAACCGATATGCCCTTTGCAATTCTCCAATGTCTCTCGATATAAACCTTCCTTTACCTCGGGCATATGCTGTTCATCTGTCACGCCGACCAACATCGGATAAATCCGATCGATCTGGGAGCCTGTAGCGTACTGTTTCTTCTCCGGATCATAGAAAGTCTTCTGGATAAGCTCGTTCAATCGTTGGCGACGCTCTTTATACTTAGCGGCATCCTCCGCTTTCCCCAATACCTTCGCGATCTTCTCCATCGTAGTGAGGCAATCGCTTATAAAGCAGTTACTAACCAGATCTACCGATGACTGCGCCGTATAATCGACACCCGCCGGAGCCAACCAATCCCCTAAATACCATGCCCGATAATCCGTATCCGGCCAACGTTTCAGCAATCCATCGACCGTATACGCATCCACATAACGCAACCAATGTCGCATAACCGGATAATATCGCTCGATCAGACGGCTATCCCCATAATTCAAATAAGTCTGCCACGATCCCGTGATAATAAAGCCACACCAATACGGACCACCTCCCGCCGGGTATGGACTCGGTACGCAATGCGGCATACCCCCATCCTCACGGATGCAATCCTGCCACATCTGCATCCAGTTCATATACACGGAAGAGCCCTCATACAATGTCTGGAAACTCTTACAAGAGGCATTTCCATCCCCACCGTATCCCATACGCTCATAATGCGGGCAGTCTACGATATAACCACTGAAAGCTAGGTTCTTGAAAGTATATTTGATCATCGCATAGATAGCATTCAAGTCCGGATCCGAGCACTCGAAAGACGAGGCATCCTTATAATCCGTATGAATCAGATAGCCGGTTACCTCCTCGGGGGCTTTCGCCAAACCGGATATCCTTATATATTGAAACGCATGGTGGTTAAATTTATTTCGGAATACCTCTTTGCCTTGTCCGGAACCGATATACCAATCCTCATACTGTCCGTTCTCCTCTTGTGGCTTGAAATCTTCGTTTTCATTTAACCAATCCGTATATTCCATACGGACCCGGTGGCCTTCCGGCAATTTCGGGAAACTCAGCTCGACCCAACCATTCAACGCCTTTCCCATATCTACGAGCCAAATACTGTCCCCTATCTGCTTGATTTCCTTGGGACGGATAATCTCTTGTATTCGATTAGGCTCACACATCTGGGGACTTACCTCTATCCCGGGTACCTCCACCTCCAATACCGGCGTCCAATCCAGTTTGTCAAGCGTAGCCGTTGTCAAATCCGGCAACGCCTTCCGCCCATCCACACATTCACCCCCGAATTGATGGGGATACCAAGTACCGGTACCGGTCTCACCATACATACTTCCCCGGCCTTCCCAAGAGCTATCTGTAACGAGTAACGTACTTGTAGCGCCATTTCTTTGAATCTCGTCCAATTGCAGTTTAACCAACGGCCCATCATGAACGGCATTAAAAGTAGCTTTTCTGTACCAGCCACGGCCCAACCAGAGCAATAAGTCGTTTATTCCCTGCTTTGCGTACGGCGTAAGATCGTACGTCACCGATAATGATCTTTTGTTTAATTGAGATACCGCAGGCGAGAGAACATCTTCCGATACCTTCCTCCCATTTAAATAGATCTCATGATACCCTAAGGAGTTTACATGAAGGAGTAATGTGGCATCACGGTCTTGAAGCTCGAACTTCTTCCTTAACATCGGATTCTTCTCATCCGGCATCCCTATATATTTCCCTTGCCATTCCGCTTTATCCAAAAGCCCGATCCCAAAGCGATTGACCGGACTCCAGTCCGAGGATTCCCCCTTATCGCCCCATACCCGGGCTTTCCAATAGGCCAGCACACTAGATCGCAACTCTTTCCCTCGATAAGGGACCATCACGGAAGCGGACGATTCCACCTTACCTGAATTCCATAGATCGGCTTTGCCTTGAGCCAGCAAGGAACTATCCGTGGCTACTTGTATCTCAAAATACGCTTGCCGCATAGTTTGCCCGTCTGTCTCGATTTTCCAGCTAAAATGGGGATGGGTATTGTCGATCGCGACCGGATTCTCCAAGTTCTCACAACGAAGATCTTTTAAGATGATCCTCCGCCCGGATTCACAGCCCGACATCAGTAACAATAGGGTCACAAAGTAGATAGATATACATTTCATGATAAATAGATTGAGATTACGCATGAATATACTTTCTAATGGCTTACGATACTTATATCCCCGGTAAATATTAAGATTTATTAAACAAGAAAGACGAGCCACTCGCAAATGACTCGCCTTCCTATGATTCCTCAAGAATGGCTAGAAGCGGATCTTGTAGGATTGATTTTCGATACGGATGATATAGGCACCTTGCGGAATGGTTATCATCGTCTCACCAATTGGCAAGGTTAAAGCCTTATATAGTTGACCGCCGAATGTCATTATATAAGCCGTACTCACATGAGCGGACTGGATATGCAATACCCCGTTTGATCCCCAAATTTTCAAGGCATTGGATTCTACCTCCGCATTACCAACGGTAGCGTTTTTTACGATCCCGGTAATAGATATTGTTATATCAGAGTTGATATTCTTGATCTCATACTTGCCATCAGAGGTCGGCTCGATCAGCTTATCGCCTACTTTTACCATAGGGGTAGATTGATCGCAGTCCGTATCGAGCGTAAGAGAGAAGGAGAAGCTACCGCCCGCTTCCACGGAATAAGTTCCAGCGAGAGGACTCAAGGCGGCGCCTTCAACGGATGGAAGGGTCACACTAAAGGTCACTGTTGGATCCGGTGTGGAAGAGGCAATGCTTACCTCTGAATAAGCGGTCAGAGTAGAATTTACAGCATTTACCGTATTCGAGACGAGACAACGATATTTCCCGGCCTCAGAGACCTCCAGTTGCGTATCTTCATTCGTACTTAAGAGATCCGAGCGAAGAGAGGAAAGAGCCTTCGTCCGCTGTACTTCCGGCTTCACTTGCTTCCAGCTATTATTTTCGCTGTCAAATTTCTCCCATATATAGGAAAGATTCGCCTCTCCCTCAGCTGACGCTTCGACTTTTAGGAGCGTGGAGGAACCTATCTCTATCCTAGGCGCTTTCTCCGGTCGTTGGGCAATAGTAAGGCCAGCAGGCCCCGTTACGGCATCTAACAGACCGGTTTCATCGATGAAGACACCCTCATTTTCCACCAACGCATCCAACAGGGTATTTTCGCCGGGTAGTAACCGTGTGCTTCCTTGGTTCAATACTTTCCCTAAGTTATTATTGCCATCCAACGTGATCTCGATATTGGATGTCTCGGCAATGGTAACACTCTGTGACGTAGAACTTCCGGAACCAACAATCAAGCTTTTAAACGTGATGCCGGTAACCTTTCCATCCTCAGTATCTATTTTCAAGGATTTAACTCTTGTTAATTCCTCGTCGTTTCCGATGACTCCATTGAACTTACTACCTGTCGTACTGCCGTCCGTATAGGTAGAATCTTTTCCGATTGTAATATCAGTGTCCTTATCTGGCAATAAGGCTCCTATCGCTTTAGCTTTGATAGTCAAGTTCCCTTTTACCGTAGCGATAGTGACCTTGCCCGTTTTTGCGTCATACTCGCAAGGCTCCAGACCTGTAGGATACCATACCTCGATCGAGTCCGGCAAAAAACTACCGCTATCCGGAACTAAAATGAAAGACACGGACCTCCCGGATATAGCTATTTCCGGTTGGAAGGGCTTTACGGTAAGTCCTGTCAACTCAAAGTCCACATCGAAATATTTATCACCTTCTTCCAAGATATAAGGAAAACCTAGCCAATCCCAAGTAGCGGTATGATAAGCGGCAAGGGCCCCTTTGGGCACGTAGATTCTACATTTGTTTTTATCCAAGATATTGAATGAGCCATTAACGGTTGAAGGTGGCGTAGAACGTTGAATGTGAATCTCGTCAGCTTGCGCGTCAAGGAAACTCTCTGTTCCTACTTCCTCCACACTACTCGGGATCGTTATGGATTCCATGATACGACCGCTGAACGCCTTAGGCCCTATACCGGTAACAGTATAATTATTCCCTTCATATTCCAAAGAAGAGGGGATTACGTACGATCTACCTTTCGTATAGGCATCCTCTTTTACACCCGCAACCTCGACAGCCGCATCCCTAGTAATCCGATAGGTAAGGTCACCAAGGACAAAAGGATCCCCACTAATTTTCCTAGCCTTCGCAGTGATCGTCACGTCGCCGGTAACGGTTTCTATAGTCAAGGTATCTTTACCGAATGTACCATAGAAGAATTCCTTCGACATAGGATCCAGTTTCTTGCCTCCCATGGTGACGGTGATGTCTCCTATGCCTAATACATAGCCACTCTCGGGCGTGAGTCTCGCTTCCAGTCGGGAGCCATCAACCACCAAGTCGGGGCCATAATAAGCGACTCCCTCAAATCCGGTACGGGTGATGGAGTATGTGCCCTCCTCCCTTATGTTCTTAAAGTCCTTCCAGACATAGGCGGCTTTGTAGGCAGCGGAAGCCCCGGCAGGTACAAAGATGACACATGCGTCTTTATCCACTCCTTCAAAAGCGTCCTCATCAGAAATATTTCTGGGTTCAGGACTTATACAATGAATCTCTTTTAAGGCGGTACACCCAGAGAATGCTCTCCGATCAATACCAGTGTTTCCTTCTAGAGTAAGCTTTTCGAGTGAGGTTTGATTTTTAAACGCATCAGCCACGATATATTCTACCTTATAAGAATTAGAGCCGACAGTCACCACTTCCGGTATGGTCACTTCTTTCTGGGGAGTATCTAGGAAGCCATGACAAAATGCGTTTACTTGAGTAGTACTCATGCTATAAGAAATTCCAGACAATACATTTTCCGTATGAGTAGAGACTTGTATAACGACATCTTTATTCACTTCCTCACCCGGGATAGTTATTACGCTAGGTTCAAAAGATTTAAATCCGGGTTCCAGCGTAATATTCACGGTCAAGGATTGCCCTCGAGCTATTGAATCCGGCGCATCAGTAGACGCTACTCCATAACCCACAACATAAACCGGATATTTCTTGGGAAGCGGCTCCTCCAAAATTTCCTTAAACTGATTCCAAGGGGTACTGGCGGCATAATCAGCCTTACTGCCAGCCGGTACGTAAAGCGTGATTCCACTCAAATCTTTCTCTCCGAAAGCGCCCTCCATTATATGGTAATTTTTGGGGTCTATAGCTTTCGCATGAATCTCAGTCAAACCAGCCTGTATGGAAAACGCATATGGATTGATAAAATACTTGTTGTTCGGCAATGTTATTGATGTTATATTAGCATATCTATTATAGGCACCGGAATAACTATTCAAACTATAGTGCTTTCCTTTTGCGGTTACCACGCTCTTTAATACTATGCTTGATGAAGTCGGTTGAGTTTGTGAAGGAGGAAGCATAGCGCTGCATTCCTCAAGCATATACCTCTCCTCTCCAATCATTATTTCCGTATGCTCAACAACCTCAATTAAGATCGTTCCAGTAATATTCTTCGCCACATTAGCATTTTGAGAATCATCCCATGAGAAATCCCTAAAATTCTTCCCTGCTTGTGATATAGCAAGACGATAAGCACCTGTTGATGTTGCTATTTTAAAAGTAAAACTACCTCCATCCTCAACCTCTGACGGACAATCAATCGTGACATTACCATAAGTATTAGTATATATCTTGTGCATCACTTTCGTATTTTCCTGCCCCCAAGCAAGATACACACCACACAAAAGGGCTATCACCACCAGCGACAGCCGTAAACCGATTCGTAGTAAATTTGTTTTCATAAGCGATATAATTTAAAGTGAATAATAGTCTTAACATTCGTTCACGGGTATGCTCATAGCTTCCCGTCTATGACCGGTGAGAGAGCCTAGGCCATGAACCATGAGAGAGCCTCGTCTATGAGGGGTGAGAGCCTAGGCTTTATCAGCCCTCATAGATGAGGCTCTCTGCCTTATCAGATCTCGTCCGGGCTTTCACTATCGCCTCCGCCTCCGGCACCTACCGTCAGGAGGATGGGGAACTTATAGGTACGAGGGTCTTTCACCAAGCCGTAATTCGCCCCCGCCTGCGTAGTGACGCTCAGCCAGTACTGCCCCTCGGCGAGTTGCGGGATCTGGATGATGATCTCGCTCTTGGTGTTACGTACGATAAGGGAGACTTTTGTTGGCGTGGCGCCCTCCTCGTCCTTGGTGAAGTAGACGCCTACAGATGGATCATCCCCCTTGATAAGCAGCGTGCTGCCGAAGATGATAGCCGGAGCGTTTGGAGTGATATGGAGGTTCTTCTCGTTCGTGGTAGAATCCGTGAGGCTCTCGATCATCGGGCCCACGGTAGCTACGTCGGCGTTCACGTAGATGTTTTCTAGCGCCTTCAGGAGGGTGGCGCTGGGGGTGAACATTACGGTGATCTTATTCTCCGTAGAGCGGAAGTCTGATTTCTTTCCGTCGAACGAGCCGTTGATAGTGAGCAGCCATTGCCCGAACTTGTTCACCACGCAACGGCCTTGGGCGAGGGCCTCGATCATCTCGTCGTAGGAGAGGTCGAGGATGTTGGTGATCGTCTCCGGACGATACTCGGTACGTTTCTTCACGATGCGGTTCGAGATGTCTGAGGTTCGCGTGGTTCCGGTAATGCGGATCTTTCCGGTGAAATCGCCGGTTTTCTCGGTTAACACGTTGTCGTACAGATCTACGGTCAAGATGGTCTTTTCTTCTGCCATGATGTTTTTTGTCTTTAATGCCCCGTGGTAGTGGGGCGTTACCTTTTAATAATGTTTATCACCCTTATTCGCGAAATAAGGGGAGGAGATATCGCACGTCCAACATAAACTAAAAAAACACGCATAACCACTATTTTTAACCGCATATCCACGATATATGCGCAATAAGCATAAATTTGGATTAATTAGAGGATACGATATCTGTATCCCCTTCAATTCCTATTTCTTAATAAATAGATAAAAGTGATTGTTTATCAATAATATTTTTTACATTTGCCAAGCCTTCCGTTGAAAATAGCCTATTATAGGTAATTTTTATGCTGAATAGGCTCTTCCCCTTATTTCGCGAATAAGGGTATCACCCAGCCGCCAAAAGCAAATCCACCTCTTCCGTCACCCTAGCGTTCGCACGATTCAATTCTGACTGTTCCAAAGAGGCCAGATAAAAACGTGTTGTTTTTTCCGAGGTATGCCCCAACGCTTGGCTAATGATCGATAAAGGGACTTGTTTCCGCAAGGCGTTCGTTGCCCATGTATGGCGGAAAACATACGAGGTCAGATGAATGGGACGAGATAGCGCACGACCGATCTTCTTCAACGAGTTATTATACGAACGCAGTATCGCCTTGTATTCCTCATGCCCTACCTCTCTACCCGGAGATAAAATAGGGAAAAGGTACGGGGAAGAAGCGTCCGCATACTTATTAATCAACCGCCGCATCCCCGCTGTTATCCCGACACGGATTAAGGTCCCCGTCTTCTTACGCCGATATACGATCTCCTCGCCATACAGGTTCGCCGTAGTCAAGCGAGCCATATCCGCGAAAGGCATGCCGCAAGATAAATAGGCGAACGTACAATAGTCGATCACGCACGCCAAATCCGGCTCCTCAGACTTCAAGGTCACGATCTCCCGGAGCGACTCGTTTCCCAACGCCCTAGATCCGGCTCTTTCCCGCTTCAAGTTCAAGTACGCGAAAGGCGATACGACGCAAGCCGGCAACAGACCATCCCGGCAAGCTTGGTTATAAATCGAGCGAAAGTTGCTGAGGTATGTATTCACGGTATTCACTCGCAAGCCGGCGGATTGCAGATAAGCGACAAAACGGCTTATTAAGCCCGGGGTTATCTCCGGGAAAAGAAGGTTTCTCCTACCCAGAAAGGCGCAGATCCAATTACGGGTCGTCCTATATAAATCGGCGGTGTTATGTTTCCCCGCTAAACGTTTCTCCCGGATGCGTTCGGTGGCATAGGTATAAAATGTGATGCCCGCCTTGCCCAAGCGGTTATTCTTTCTTTTGCTCATATCTCCTTTTTTGATGATTAAACGTATTATTATCTACCATCAAAAATAGCATAAAAACAAGATCAAGCCAAGTCCATCTCGGGCTCGTGAATCAAGTCGGTCATCACGTAGAAGTCGGCGTAGCCCTTGTTGGCTTTATACTCCGGATAAATAAGTAGCTACGGGGAATCTTTATAGATTAATGTTATCCAACTTAAAAGAGAAAGGGATTGTCCCACATAAGTCGGAGACAATCCCTTTCTGCCGGAATAAAGTACTTTTAGAAAGATACGTCTACAGGGACGACCTCACTATAATTAACCTTACCGTTTGTCGTTACACCAACACGGATATACATCTTATTTCCGTTTCCTTTCATGATGGCCTGCTTATCCTTATTGTTGAAACTCGCACTTTCACTTAAACCGATCTCTTGGGTTAATACCGTATTTAGAATATCCTTATCGGACACGTTCGTATAGTCAACAGTCACCAATTCCTCCGAGTTACCGGACATCTTATCGATATAAGGGCTGATATGCCAAGCCAAAAAAACATTCTCTATCTTATAGTCATCCTTGCTACGAGTGATCGTATAGGATACCTTCAACTTCTTGTTCTCGAATACGGCGTTGTTTACATCGATTCGGGCGTAAGGAATCACCTTGATATCTTGATCCGTCAGTCCACCGGCGTTCAGATCAACCACCATCGTATCCACCGGATAGAAATTAGTCTGCTCCAGCGTCAAGATATATTGCTTACTGAACATCCACGAGTTCTCGTAAGTCCCATCGATCTTGGGATACGTGATAACCGGAAGCTGCGAGTAATCATCACCCGTAGAATAATAACGGTCACGCTCATACATACGTATCTGGATACTGCTGGTACCCTGTACCGGCATCGGGACAACCTCGGAGGTTTCCGCATCGATAAAGCGGCCTTTGATACCGGAATTAGGCTCATCATAATTATCATCCTCACAGGAGGCAAAGAGGCAAGAAGCCGCCAAGACAATCGCTATATTATATATGATCTTTTTCATGATTCTTTTTCCTTTCATTAATTAGAAACCGGGATTATTAGGAGCCAACATCGGGTTGCTACCCATATCGCTATCCTTGATCTTTATGTAATAGTTACGTTCCAAGAATACCTTATTAGGTTTCGGAGCCTTACCAGTCGTAAAGATATATTTACCTTCCCCCCAGATATACCATGGATAAAGCGCCATGGTCGGGAAATCGGCCAGTTTGATATGCGCGATATGCCAACGCTTTAAATCCCAATGACGATGATTCTCATACGCCAACTCTACGCGACGCTCATTACGGATACGATCCAATGAAACCTCCCCGGCAGAAAGCGTACGGATGCCCGCTCTCTCACGAACCATATTCAATGCAGTAGCGGCATCGCCCGTCTTGCCTAATTCCATAGCGGCTTCCGCCTTGTTCAAATACATCTCGGCCAGACGGAACACCGGCCATGGAGCATCTGATTTATTCCCGGAGATATCCGTCACTCCCTCGTCTGAGAACTTCTTCGTGTAGAAGCCGGTCTTTCCAACATCCCCGGTATCCCACACGCCATCCTTACCTAAGATCTTCATTTGGTTACCTTCCTCACCATAATACTCGTTCACGTTATTGCTGGTGATAAAACGGGCATCCCCAGATTTAGAGGCATCGTAAATACCCCGACGAATCTCGACGATCCCTCCCCTACATTCATCCATCGGTAAATAGAAAGTCGCCCGAAGACGTGGGTCCTTGTCCTTAAATAGATCCAATGGAGAGTCATATTTGATATAATTGCCGGAAGCATCCTTCAATTTCAAGGTACCGTCTGAACCATCTTTATATTCAAAAGCCTCTATTAAATCGAGTGTGGGATTCTGTCCGCAGCCATAGCCATTCTGCACGAAGCTAAACGGCACATTCAATAAATCCCAAGAATGGCCTAGATCGGTAGCCAGAAACTCTTTCCAGAAGATAAACTCCGAACATCCTCTTTTCTCCAGAAACATATTCCGGAAGTTCTCCACCCGGTCCGCATACTGGTTGTAAAGCGTATATTTACCCGAGTTAATCACTTTATCCGCCGCCTCGATCGATTTCGCCCAATATGCGTTAGCGTCATCGCTATTCACGCCAACGATACCGTTCAATTGCACTTTGCCGTATTTAGCGATCGATGCCGCATACAATGCCGCACGAGATTGCAACGCATAAGCCGCATATCGAGTGGCACGGGTTCTTTCCACAGATTCACGGGTCTCCGGTAATTCCAAAGCGGACTCGTCTAATTCAGTTAGAATAAAATCCCAGACTTCTTGCTCCTTATCACGGGAAACTTGTAAGCCATACAAGTCTTCCGGACCGGTATATTGCTGTACTTCTGTCACGATAGGAACGCCTCCGTAGCGTTTTACCAGATTAAAATAATGGAACGCACGAATAAAACGAGCCTCGGCGATCAATTGCTGCCGTTTGCTTTCCGGCATCTCGGCCACATTCAGCTCTTGCAATACCAGATTCGTCGCTCGAACAGCCTTAAAACCGTCCTCCCACAGACCAAACCACTCATCATTGAAATTCGCACGGGCAACGTCACCCGTACCAAGATCCCCAGCTTGGTAAGCTCCTGTACCCTCATCCGAAGCGGTCACTAAGCTGACATTCCAAACATCCCATCCCTCAAAATAAGTGGAGTTATGTTCCATCTGCATCTGGTTATACAATCTAGAGAACACTCCTGTTATCAGATTATCATCCTTCCAAACTTCCTCGTCCGGCAAACGGTCGGTCACAGGAACATCCAAATCACAGGAAGAAAGTAATAAGGAAGCGCAACACAAGGAATAAATTATAGTTCTTCTCATCTTCATTTTTCTTTTAAATCCTATTAGAAACTAACGTTAACACCGAATGAATATACTTTCAATTGTGGATAATAGAAACTTTGCCAACCTTCTATTGCCTCTGGATCTGTATATTTGACATTCGTAATTGTCAAGGGGTTATACGCATTAGCATATACACGCAAATGCTCAATACCCACCTTGCTTAAAAGATTCTTGGGTATGGTATACCCAATCTCAATAGATTTCAAGCGAACATAGTACGCATCAGTCGTCCAATAGGTGGATTTTTTCGAGTTATTATCATTACCCTCAATACGTAAAGAGGGGAATTTGCCCGGTACCCACTCACTATCCGGATCATTATAATCCGCCTTATGCCAACTATCCATCCATACACGGAAACCATTTCCCTCGCCCGGTCCACGGAAAGGACTGGTCAAGGCATTCAATACCTGCGTATAGTTTGAGGCTCCTTGAAATAAGATATTCACATCAAAGCCTTTCCAATCCGCAGCTAATGTCAGCCCGAAATTTAAGTCAGGGAAAGTTCCTTTACCTATCACTTTCTCATCATTCGCATCAATCAAGCCATCTCCATTCAGATCCTTATATTTAATATCACCTGGACGTAACGATGAATTACCTTTACCATCTTGGATCGGTGAATTATAGATCTCATCATAAGACTGGAACTGACCGATATGTTCATACCCCCAAGTAACATTTTTCCAACGATATGCGCCATTGTCTCTCCAATTCTTATATTGATTCAGTGGTAATGCCTGCTCCTTATACAAATCCTTTTCACGAGCATAAGCCACATTTCCTTTGATCTGTAAATTCACGTTCCCGATCCGTTGGACAGTACCTAAAGACAATTCAAAACCACGATTATCACTACTATTCAAATTCTCCTGCGGCAAAGGGATACCAGAGGTAGTTGGTAAAGAAGTGTTACGTGTCGCCGGATATCCTGTCGTCTTGCGATAGAAGTAATCGAACTCAAAACTAAGCTTACCGCCCCAGAAAGAGCCATCCAAACCAACATTCGTAGTCATTACCTTATACCAAGTAATATTCGGATTCGCCAAATTCGCTTCTTTCATACCATTCGTAATCGAAGCCGAAGAGTTTCCTGCGCCTCCCAATATAAATCGATCCTCAAATTGCCATCCACTGACGAACTGACTAGCGTTTAGTTGGCTATCATTACCAATGCTTCCCCATGAGGCACGTAGTTTCAAATTATCCATCTGAGGTACCAAGTCTTTCATAAATTGCTCTTCAGAAATACGCCAGCCAGCAGATACGGCAGGGAAAAATCCCCAACGTTTATCCGGAGCCGTCTTATAAGAGCCATCATAACGAAAACTGAACTCAGCCATATATTTACCCGCATAGACATAATTCAAGCGGCCTACTAAACCGCCATATTTATAGACCGCAGAGTTTCCTTCATTATACATATTATCTACGTCACCTCTATCTAGCTCAGGTATAGCCGATGTTGTCGAATAATAACGTCTAGCCATGAACCAGTTCGTATTCGTCTCTTTCCACTCCCATAAAGCCAAAGCTTCCACATCGTGCAAATCATTGAATGTATTCTTGTAGTTCAATGAGTATTGCTGGGTAGTCTTATAATAAGGTTGAGTTTTCTCCATCAACTCTCCCTTCGCAACCTTCGTTATCGGGTTATACGTATCTTGAACCGAATCGTAGGTGTAGAACGTACAGGCCGTCTTCATCTCTTTCTGAGCCAAGTTGGTATAATCATAGGCGAAGAAAGCACGGGCTTTTAGTCCTTTAAAGATCTCATAATTCAAGGCTAATTGACCGTTAAACTCGACATTGCGCTTATCCTTGAAGCCTGTAGCGTCACGATCGAGCATGGCTACCGGGTTCAATTCATTATTGTCCGAATTATAGTAGTAGTTTTTATTATTATTGGCATAGACAGGGACATTCGGAGCGTTCGACTTAATCGCTGTAAATAACTCGATACCTTCATCGCCCGTCCAATACGGATATTTATAATCATCGATATGACCGCCTAGGCCCACTTCTGCGTTCAATTTGCTGGTGATCTCAGCCGTAATATTTGAGCGGAAATTATAGCGCTTAAACTCTTGGGTAGATTTTAAGATACTCTCTTGATCCAAATATCCTAACGAGAAGAAATAGCGGATCTTCTCAGAACCTCCATTGATATTCAAGTTATGCTGTTGTTTCGGGGCAACCTTGCGGACCGTTTCCGCATACCAGTCGGTGGACGGATAATTGATTGGGTCCGAACCTGTACGGTATTTCTCGACCTCTTCATCCGTAAAACGCTTGGATTGTCCGGCGTTCATCAACGCTTGATTACGGTAATAGGCATATTCATACGCATTCATCATCTCAAGGTTCTTTACCGGAGATTGCAAACCGATAGAATAGCTATAGTTAATTTTAGGGCGGCTCATCTCACCTTTTTTCGTCTCAATAATGATGACACCATTCACTCCTTTGAAACCGTACACAGCGGCGGAGGCATCTTTCAAGACGTTCATAGAAGCGATCTCATTCGGATCGATCTGGGTAAACGGACGTTCCACTCCATCCACAATAACTAACGGCTCTCCAAAACCACGGATATTAAATCGATCCGAGCTATCGACACCTGGCTCACCCGTAGACTCTTGATAGCGTACACCCGGGATCTTACCGATCAAGTTTGCCTTCATATTCGGTTGGCTAACCTTTGCCAGTTCCTCGCCCTTCAAGGAGGCGACAGCTCCGGTTAAGGTCGCTTTCTTTTGCGTACCATAACCGACCACTACGACCTCATCCAATTTTTGAGTATCTTCCGCTAATTTAATATCGACCCGAGTCTGCCCTTTTATAGCGATCTCTTGAGGGCGATAGCCAATATAAGTAATTTCCAAAATGGCATTGTTAGGCACTTCCAGCAAGAAATTACCATCCATATCCGTAATTGTACCGTTGGTGGTACCCTTTACGGATACATTCGCTCCGATAACTGGCATCCCTAGATCATCTACCACCGTCCCCTGCACTTTCCTTGTTTGCTGGGCTACATTCGCTCGCTTTTCAGCGGATAGGGCGATTTGGTTGTTTTTAATAACATACGATATACCCATCTGATCGGCGATCAAATTAAGTACATTCTCGATATCGCTATCTTTTACGTTTACCGTAACCCGTTTCTCCATCGGAATCGAGTTTTCATTATAAAAGAAACGATAATCACTGATCCTTTCGATCTCTTTAATAACTTCACGAACAGGTTGTTGTTTCACAGATAAAGTTATCTGCGCAAAAGTGGCATCCGTATAAGCAAATAGGAAGCCACACAATAAGATTGTTCGTACCGTTTGTTTAATTTTACGCATTTTCCACGTGTTTTTAATAGTATAATTTACACAATATGATACGCTTCCACTCTTTTTCGCAGAGTGGACTATTCACAAAAACATATCAAAAGTTAACGATTGATTTAGCTATATAAGCCCGACATTTGTTATCTCAAGTCCTTCGTCATAGGCATTACTTTTTTTCATCAATAATAATAGTATCTCCTTTTGATGTATATATAATAGGCGATGTCAAACTGATTAGTTCGATAATATTATCCAAGCTATTATTGGTTATCACTCCCGTGAATCGTAATGCTTTAACCTTCTCACTCTTAAATACTACTTGGATATTATACATCCGGTTTAACAATACGGCGATCTCGCTTAAAGCCTCATCATTAAAAGCCAACTCATTATTCCGCCATAGACAGGCCCTATATGCGTCATTCAGTGTGGATTTTTTCAGTTGCCCCTTGTTTTTCAAGTAAGTAACCGCTTGATCCGGTAATAAGAACGCCTCGTCTCGTCCGACACTCGTTTTTACTTTTCCTTGAAACAAGGTGACCACGGCTTGATTATCTTCTTCGTAAGCCTTTACATTAAAAGAAGTGCCCAACGCCTCTACCGCTAAATCGCCCGCTTGTACGACAAAACGATTGAGACTATCTTTCGCTACCTCAAAATAAGCCTCTCCATCCAAGGATATGATGCGCTCCCCATCTCCATATAGGTTTGTGTACTTGATTTCTGAGTCTGAGTTCAGCCAAACCTTGGAACCATCCGGTAAGACAACGCTCGCTTTCTGTCCTTTAGCAGCAAAGACCAGATAGTCTTTTTCCGCACCAACCGACCGTGAATACCTTGTCAGCAGATGTCCTCCCAAACCGGCGCAGATCACCAACAAACCAATAGCCGCATAACGCATGATATTCCGAAGAGAAAAACGCCCAACTTCCTTCTTCTCGACCGCTACGCTCTCAATACGACTTTGTATTTTCCGGAACATTCGCTCCTTCAAATCCGTAGGAATAGAACTGTTAGACGCAATTTCCCATTTCCGCTGGATATAGTTCCTTAATTCATCCCGGGAAACATCGCTCTTGAACCAATCCACCAGAATCCGTTCCTCGTCATGAGTAGTCTCTCCTTTCAAGAAACGTTCTAACAATATGATATATTCACTCTTTTCCATACGCTTTACATGATTATATACTCTTTGCCCGAAGCGACTACTTACAAGCAAAGCGTTTTTTTTCGCATTTAATATTCATTAACAACAAAAGATAAGAGCCAAAGCAAGATCCCTTCTTCCGCCAAATACTTCCTTAAAAACTGAAGAGAGCGGTAAATCTGGGCTTCAACGGTTCTTTCGGAGATAGACAGACGTTGTGCGATTTCCTTCGTCGATAAGTGTTCTTTACGACTAAGCAAAAAGATTTCCCGACGGGATACCGGTAATTTATCGATAAGAGAATCAATATATTGTCCTATCGAATTTACCGTAATATCTTCTTCGACTTTTGAAGTGTCCCGTTCATCCCAATCTGCTTCTAAGGATTTCATATATAGCTCCGCATGGAAAAGGGAATCCCACTCGTCATACACTAAATTACGGGCAATCGTGAAAATATAGGAATCAAAATTCTTATCTATATCCAGTGAATCTCTCTTTTCCCAGATCCTAACGAAGACTTCCTGCGTCAAGTCCTCCGCCTCTAACCTGTTATACAATAAGGAATAGATAAAATTATAGATATGAGCGCTATACGATTCATATACAGACTGAAACGCCAGCATATTTCCTTCCTGCAGCCGAGAGATTATTTCCTTTGTTACTTTCATTTCTCAGAATTTGAAACTCTATCCTTATCATAACATTTACAGATAGTTACAGAGAATATTTCTTACAAAAACGACTAGTTTAAACGATCGTCTAAATCAACCGTTTTTTTTAATATTGAATATGCTTCATTATGAAGAGCTAACTACATGAAAAGAAAGAAGATAAATGAAAGCTTTGAATATTGTAGGTCAGAGAAAAATATATATTTTTGTGACGAATCTAGACGATCGTTTTAATCATTCATTTTCATTGTATGATAACAAAATAAGAGGCTTCCCTCACCACTATGAGACAGCCTCTTACCTCTAGGAGAAATAAATATATTATCTCCGATCTCCCTACC
>NZ_JAMOKM010000008.1:0-235928 GCF_023656665.1 Parabacteroides sp. B2-S-102
GACTTTTATGCCATTTTCTGCTTTCTACTCCCATACTTCCGCATAGAAGGCGGCAAGCTCCGGCACTTTGATGAAGTAGCGGAAACGCTCCTTCTGCACCACGTTGTTCGTCACGTTGAACTCAAAATCCGTTGTCTTCTTGGCAAATATCGCCGACCACGCATCAAAACATCGAATGTCCTGCCGTTCCAGCTCCTTCGGGCGCAGGTACTTGAACAGCAGGTACAGCTCAGTCAGCGAGTTGCTGATAGTCGTGCCGGAGAGGAAGGTCGCCCCCAAGTCCTTGCCCGTGCGCTCCTGTATGGTGCGGATAGCAAAGAGCATGTTCAGTGCCTTCTGGCTTCCCTCGCTGTTCCCCAATCCCGCCACACGGTCGTGGCGCGTGTTGAAAGTCAGATTCTTGAACTGGTGCGATTCATCAATGAAAATGTGGTCGATGCCCATCTGCTTGAAGTCCACCACGTCGTCCGTGCGTGACTTTATGGCGTGTTCCACCTTCTCCAATTTCGCTTCAAGGTTATGCTTGCGCTTCTCCAGACCTTTCAGCATCGCCCGCGATACGTTCTTTCCCTGCTGGCGCAGCACTTCGAGGTTTTCCTCCACCGTGTCAAGCTCCGCTTGCAGGATGCGCTGCTGCAACTCCGGCGACTGCGGTATCTTGCCGAACTGGTCGTGCGACATAATGACACAATCGTAGTCGTTGTTCTTGATGTTGTTGAAGAAACGCACGCGGTTGGCGGTCGAAAAGTCTTTCTCCGAAGCGTACAGAATCCTCGCGTTGGGATATGCCGCTTGATAGGTGGCGGCAATCTCCGCGACATTGGCTTTCAGCCCGATAATCATCGGCTTGTGCGCCAAGTTCAGACGCTTCATTTCATGCGCGGCGATGCACATTATCAGCGTCTTGCCGGTTCCAACCTCGTGGTCACAAATTCCGCCGCCGTTCTGTTTCAGCATCCAGACGCAATCCATCTGCGAGGGATAGACGCTCCTGATGCCCCGGCTTGCCAGCCCTTTCAGATTGAGGTCGGGAAAAGTCTGATGCGAGCCGTCATACTTCGGGCGCACGAAACAGTTGAACTTGCGGTTATACATCGTCGTCAGCCGCTCCTTGAACTGTGGCGACTGCTCTTCGAGCCATTCGGAGAAGCCGTTTCGTATCTCGTCAATCTTGGCGTTGGCGAGTTGTATTCCCTCGCTGTCGCGCATCTTGATGTCGTTGCCATGCTCGTCCTTGCCGATGGACTTCATCATGTCAGGGCAGGTGTTGTGCAGGGCGTGTTTTAGGAGGTGCATACCGTCATAGTTCCGGTAATACCCCTTCACCAGAAACTCGTCCGTGATTTTCATGGTGCGGTAGCCGCACACCACCGAAAACTCGTCCATGCTTGCGGAATAGGCGATTTTCACCTCCGTGTCGAACAGCCGGCTCATGTAGGCGGCATAGACACCCGTCGGAATCCAGCGTTCCCCGAAATTGAAGTCCAGATCCTCGAAGGCGATGCGCTGCGGCTCGGCATCTTTCAGAGCCTCCAACGCCTGCTTCACCTCCGGCATACGCTCATTTTCGGGATTGTCACCCATCCATGCCTCTATGCGTTCCGCTTTCTCTATGACATTTCCGGCGATGAAACGGTCTTTGATTTCGTAACCGGTCACGAGCGGATTGTAGTAGATGCGCCCTTGCAGGGCAGTGAGCAAATCCTCCGCCGTGCTGTCGGTTATCTCCCGCATATAGTCGAGATTGACCGTACCATATTTGTTGAGCGACGCAGACAGGGCTTCTTCGGGAGAGCCTACGTTGGCATGGCTCTCCACCGCGAAGGAAACAGGATGCTCGAAGATGTCCGCCTTGACGAACTTTCCGTTTTCCATCCGTTCCAGCGAAAGGATGTCGCGCCCGCCCGCATCCATCATCACTAACTTCACGTTCTGCTTGGCGTTGAGGTTGCCGTAGCGCATGACAAACTCATCGTAACAGGTATTCAGATGCTCTCGCCACGGAACATTTGCCTCGCGCCGGAGCGATTCATAACGGTACAGACGCTCGTAGGCGTCACGCAGCGACACATACAACAACGCCTTTTCCTTCTGGTATCCTTTCAGGTCGAGCGGCTGGAATGTCGCCCCGTATGGCGTGATGTCTTTCAGGTAGCCGATGTTATGACGCCCCCGGTCAGCCACCAGCGACCCTTCGCGCAGGTGCATCTCCGGCGTGCGGTGGTAGGCACGCGGAGAAAGGTCCACGACTTCCTCCTTCGGCTTTTCCGCTTCGATGTCGGGGAAAAGGAAAGTCCCCACCGCTTCCGATGGGGTATCTGTAACGGCAGGTGCGGCGACTGCCTCCGGCTGTGTTTCCTCCTGTCGTGGCTGCTCACGGGAAGTTTCCGGCACGGCTTTCACTTCCGTCTTTTCCGCCACTTGTTTCTCGTTATGCTGCCTTGCCAGTTCCCGAAGTTCTTTCCTACGCTCCGGCGTCAAACCCATCATCATTTCATAGAAACCGTTGATGGGAGGATTGGTATCCCAGTCCAGTGTGGCATAGATGTCGTCCGGGTCGGCAGGCTTGGCGGTGTTCTCCGCTTTCACCTCCTTATTCTCCATTGCGGGTTTTGCAGTTGGAGCTGTCGGTGTAACCGTGACTTTCGGTTTGGGCGGAGTGGACTTTGCCGTAACTGCCTTTTTCACCGTCTTTTTCTTTTTGGAGGTTTTCGGTTGGCTGACCTCTTCCGTCATCCCCCAGAGGTCAAGCAGGGTGAGCTGCACGCCTGCGGAATATTGCGGGCGCGGTTCTATCTCCGGCTTTTCATCTGCGGGTTGCGGCTTTTCTGTCGGAGTTTCCACCGTCTGCGCCGAGGATACTGTTTCCAATTTTATGGCAGGACGCTCTACTTTATTTTGAACGGCAACTTTTTCTTCCGTTCCTGCCTGCCGGATTGAACCCGAATACAAGCGCATGGCAAGCCTGTAATGGAAATCCTCGTCGAGCATACGGCGCAAATCCCCGGCGATGCCTGCTGCCTTGCCCTCGTGCAGATAAACCATAGCGGGCTTCCCGTAGGGGTCTGTGTCAAGTTTCGCCATCGTATGCACGATGCGTTCCGGGTGGTGGATGAAATAGGCGTTGTCGGTCAGGGCGGTTTTCGTGTCCGTCTGTATCACGGTCATCAGCCGCTCGTCCTGCGACATTTCCTTCTTGCTGAGGTTCTTTTGCAGGACAATCAGGTCACTGCCCACCTCCGTGCCCGCGTTGTCCGTGAACAGGTTGTTGGGCAGGCGTATCGCGGATACCAGATTGGCCTGACTGAACAGCTCGTTACGCACGGAGGTCTTGGTGCTATTCAATACCCCTTGCGAGGTGATGAACGCCACGATACCGCCGTCACGCACGGCATCCAGTCCTTTGAGAAAGAAATAGTTGTGGATGGTTTTCTGGGCGGAGCGTCTGCCGAAAGAGTCGCTCCGCTGAAACTCCGCGTCGAACACGGCAATGTCACCGAACGGAATGTTGGACACCGCCAAGTCGAAATAATTGTTGAACGGTCTTTCGATTTTCTCAAAACCGCAGGTGCGCATTTTCTGGTCGGGATAGAGATGCCTCAAGATTGTACCCGTGAGCAGATCCTTCTCGAAAGCCATCACATCCGCATTGGGGCTGTGCCGCAGCATGGAATCCACGAACACGCCGACACCTGCCGACGGTTCGAGCATACGGGCGGGGCGGACGCTGTAATCTGCCAGCACGTCCGCGATGGTGTCGGTTATCTCTTTGGGGGTGTAGAAAGCGGTCAGCACGGACGCTTTCAGCGAATCCACAAACCGCTTGTACTCTGTTTCGTCCTTGCTGTTCTCACGGATAAGCCTGTGCAGCTCCACCGTCGGGGCGAACAGTTCGAGGTCGGATTTCGCCCACCGGACGGCATCCGTCAGTTCCTTTGCAGGGTTGAGGATACATTTCAGACCGCCGAAACCGCAGTACCTTTGAAGTATGGCACGCTCTTCGGTTGTCGCTGTCCTATTTTCCCTGTCAAGGATGAATGCCGTCCGTATCGCCTCGATGTTGTCCCGCAGTTTCTGTTTGCGGTTAAACGCCATATTCGTCTAAGTAAAGGACGGTTGCTCCCGTCAGCTCCGTGTAGAGCAGGTCGTAATCGGAAGACAGGGCGAAGTTGTCGTCCGAAAGGTCATAGACGGAGAACACGTTGCCGACAAGCGGCAGGAGTTTATGGATAAAGGCTTCTTGTTTCTCTTCCGGCACTTCGTTGGCAAACTCGTTCTCCACGACTTCGTGGAGCATGGCGTACCGGGAATAGTGCAACCCGCGCAGCAGTGTTTCCATCGCCAGTTCCTGCGCACCGTCGGTGGGATAGCCTTCAATCCGCGCCTTTTCATACGTTTCGGCGGCACGATCGGCGCGTTCCCGTATGAAAGCGGTGTCGGTAGCCTGTTCAAACTTGTTCGTGCGGAGGTAGTCCATCAGGTACAGACCGTAATAGGAAAAGTCGGACTGCCCTTCGTTGTTCTTCTTGTTGTTCATTACTTTGGAGTTTAGTGGATTGATATTTAACGGGATAATCGGTTGGAAAAAAGGAAGAAAAAGGCACTCGGTATCCCTCCGAGTGCCGCCACTAAATCCAAAGTATGAGTGTAATCCGGTATCGAAGAACAATTCATTACTCTGAACAAGTGGCAAAGTTAATACTATTTCTTCCGTCCTGAAAATTTCTTGCCCTTTTTAGCCTCCGGGAACACGAACGTCGTGTTATATTCCCCGTCAAAGGCGACGACGGCATCGAAGCTCTTGCCCTGTTTGCTCTTGAAGCCTTTGAGCAGCTGGGTATGCCCTTCGGTGAGCAGGTCTTTGATTTCATCGTCGGACAGGGTGCGTCCCGCTTTCAGCCGGAACACGGGAAGCCCGCACTCCGTGTTGTCGCAGCGTACCACCTTGCCGTAGAACCGCATCCTGCCCGTGCCGCACTTGGGACACGCGCAACCGGAATCGCGGCTGCCGAAGAGTTTGTCGCATGAGAGCAGTTCGGAGGTAATCTCCCGCGTGTACGCCTCTATCTTTTTGCGGAAGGTATCGGCGGACAGCTCCCCACGCTCGATGCGTGCCAGTTCCTTCTCCCATTCGCCTGTCATGGCGACATCGGCGATGCGCATCGTCTTCACCACGGAATTGAGTGCAAGCCCCTTTTCGGTGGGGACAAGCAATTTCTTGCAGCGTTCCATGTAACCGCGCTTGAAGAGCGTTTCGATGATGGAGGCGCGTGTGGCGGGAGTACCGATGCCGCAGTCCTTCATCGCCTGCCGCAGTGCGTCATCCTCGATTTCCTTGCCCGCCGTTTCCATTGCGGACAGCAGGGTGGCTTCGGTATGTAGCGGCTTGGGCTTAGTCTTCCCTTCTGTGATGGAAGAGGCTTTCAGTGTCAGCGTGTCGCCTTCCTGCCAGCCGGGAATGGTGGTTTCCTCCTTGTTTTCCTCGCCATAGACAGCACGCCATCCGGCTTGCCTGATGACGCTGCCTTTCACGGTAAACTCCACTCCGGCACATTCCGCCATGACAGCGGTCACGTCCTTGACGCATTTTTCAGAGAATGCCTCGACCATGCGCCCGGCAATCATCTGATAGATGGTATTGTCCTCTTTGGAGAGGAAGAGCGGTTTCTCACCCGTGACGAGTAGGGCATGGTGGTCTGTCACCTTGCCGCCGTCTACGCTGCGGCGTGTCGGGATGGCTTTTGCCCGCACCTTGTCTTTCCATTCGTGCTGTGTGCCGATGAAAGCGAGCAGTTTGGGAATTTCGGCAAACACGTCTTCGGGGATGTAGCGGCTACCCGTTCTCGGATAGGTTATCAGCTTCTTCTCGTAGAGCTTCTGCGCGATTTCAAGCGTCTGCTCCGCCGTGAAGCCGTGCTTGGCGTTGGCTTCTTTCTGAAGCGTGGTCAGGTCGTACAGCAACGGGGTATCCTCCGTTTTCTCCTTGCGCTCGGCTTTCGTTACCGTTGCGAAGCCTGCCGCCTTTACCTTATTATATAGCTCCGTTGCCGGTTCTTTCGACTTCCATTTTTCAGAGGATGAGAATTTCACGACCTTGCCGTCGCAACCGTCCGTTGCGATATGGAGTTGCCAGAAGGCTTCGGGCGTGAAGCGGCGGTTCTCCCAGTAGCGTTCACATACCATAGCCAACGTTGGTGTCTGCACCCGCCCCACGGAGTATGTGCCGTGTCCGGCGGCGATGGAGAGAGCCTGCGTGCCGTTGATGCCCACGAGCCAGTCGGATTCGCTTCGCGCTTTGGCGGCGAGGTATAGGTTGTCATACTTGCCGCCGTCTTCGAGGTTGCGCAATCCCTCGCGGATAGCCTTGTCGGTGAGCGAGCTTATCCACAGGCGCACGAAAGGAGTGGTACTGCCCGTGTAGTGGTAGAGGTAGCGGAAGATAAGTTCACCCTCGCGTCCGGCATCGGTTGCCACGATGATTTGGTCGCTGGTGCCGAACAGCCTTTTGATTGTTTTTATCTGCGACACCACGCCGCTATCGGGCTTGTAGCCTTTCTCCGTCCTGACCTGACGGGGGACGAGCGTGAAGGTGTCGGGGATAATCGGGAGGTTGTCACGGACGAAACCGCGCACGCCGTAGCCATCGGGCATGGCGAGCTGGACAAGGTGTCCGAATGCCCATGTCACGGCATAGCCGCCTCCCTCGAAATATCCTTCCTCTCTCTTTGTCGCGCCCACGATGCGGGCGATTTCACGTGCCACGGAGGGCTTTTCTGCAATGATTGTCTTCATGTCTTCTTCTTTTTTGTTGATACTTTGGATTTTATTTTGGATTCAGTGGCGGACATCGGTCTATACTTTCATGCCCTTGCCCGTTTTCTTCTGCGGCTTGTCCTGCTGCTGTTGCTGGCGGGCGTCCTTCGGAGTGGTCTGACCTTTCTGCAAAGGCTCTTTCAGGTTCTTTGTCGCCTCGTTGGTCTTGCCCTCGTTGTTCACCGCCACCTGCGTGCGGCTCTCGTTGGACGGGGCGACCTGCTGCCCGATGTCGGGATTTGTTTCGTAGCGGTACGGGCGACCCTTCTCCGGGTTGAACTTGATATACATCGTGGCATGGAAGCCCTGCTTGTCGGTCACGTTCTCCAGTTTCACGGCTTTGCCCGCCACATAGTCGGCTTTCTGCTTGTCGGTGAAGTTCACGTCGCTCCATTTGCTGATGGGGCGGATGCTGCCGTCCTCGTTCGTCCACGTGTTGCGGCGTTGCTCCTTCTTGGTCTGTGTGGCATTTTCCCCGCCTTGCGCCTGACTTTTCGACGTGTCGCCTTTGGTTTCCTGCGTCTGTACGGTACGGGGCGACCTTCCGGTTCCCGGCACGAACTCCACGCCGCGCTGCTCCACGTTCACTTGCAGAGTGGTGACGAACTTCCTGCCGTCGTTGCGCTCGATGAGCTTGTCGCGCACGGGCAGTCCGGCGCGGAGCATATCCTGCTCCTGCTTGGTGATTTCCGTCTTGCCGATGCGCTCCGGGATGCGTACCTTGCTCGCCGGAATGTCCGTGATCTCATTCGTCTTGCGGTCGATGCTGATGTAGGAGGGGATAATCTCGCCCGTTTCCTTCTCCACGATGTCCACGACCCTGCCGAGGTTGCCCGTCTCGCGCAGGTTCTTCCGGTCGTCGTCGGAGAATTTGTGTTCCTTGTATTCATCCAGTTTCTGCTCCTTGCGGATGAAGTGCGGCACGAGGCTGATGTTTCCCTCGCCGTCCTTCTTGAAGGAAAGGCGGGCGTCCAGCTCGAATGCTTCGCCGCCGAAGGTGGGCTTGACCTTCACCAAGTCGGACTTGCCGTAGTGGAGCATCTTCGTAAGGTCGCCGGACTTTTCAAGGTCGTCACGCTTCACGCCCCATCTGTCCTCCAGCTCCTGCCAGTTGATTTTGCTCTCGTCGATGGGCTGGTAGCCCCGTTTGCCCTGCGTCTGTTCGGGATCTTCCTGTTGTTCTTTTTGTTGCTCCATGTTTTCCTGTTTTTGAGGTTCTTGTTTTTCGGTTGCCAGTTCTTCCTGCACCTTTTTCTCGTAGTCGGAGGTGTCCACCTTGTGAGGGGCAAGCAGCTCCTTGTTCGCTTCGGGGTCTTTCAGCAGTTGCTTCATCACCTCCAAGAGATTTTCGGCTTGGTCTGCCGCGATGCGGTAAAAACCGAAGCGGCTGGGTTCCTTGCACTGCCGGAAGAAGTTCTTGAAGAAGTTGTCCAGCACGTCGCCGTGTCGGTCGAATTGCAGGAAACTCTGCGCGTTTTCCGCTTTCGCGGGGGTGCGCTTGGGTGTGCCGTCCGCGTTCAGCCCGGCAACCACGCTGATCTCGCCCGTCTTCTCGTCACGGACCACCAGCACGTCCTTTTCGTCTTTTTTCTTTGCCATCTGAAAAATGTTTTAATGGGTTATTTATGAAAGAAATTATGGATACGAGCCTTGTAGAAGGCTATATCTTCCTTTTTGAAGTCCTTGATATGGTTGGAAAGGAATGTCAGCACGTCCTCCTCGCTGTAATAGGTTTTCTTGCCCAGTGTCTTGTAGGGCAATGCGCCGACACTGCGGTAGCGTTGCAGGGTGCGCTTGCTTATCTGAAGCAGCATGCACAAGTCCTGATTGTCGAAAAGGCGGATGCTTTCCGTGATAGTAGGCTGTTTCCCCTCAGCCTTCATCGCCAGCAGCAGTTCGTCCTGACGGTCGAGCCGTTCCATCAACTTCTGCATCCAGCCTTCGAAGTTGTTTCGTGTGAGCAGTTCCATGACCTATGTCCTCCTTCCTTTGGGGTTGCCGCCCGTGCGCAACGTGTGGTTGCGTTTCAGTTCCTGCGGTGTCGCCGCGTCCTCGTTGACGGTACTCTCATCAAGCAGGCGGTCGATTTCCGACTGCCGGTAGCGGCATTTGCCGCGAAGCACGACATAGCCGATGCGTTGCTCGCTGCGCATACGCTGGAGGGTGCGGGTACTCACGTTAAGCAGGTGCGCCGCCTCGCGTGTGGTGAGCAACCTGTCGGGCGATGCCGCTCTCTTGTCACCGGAGACGGCACGGACGTGTGCCGCAATCTCCGCTATCTGTTCCGTCAATGACCGGAAGACGGAACTTTCCATTGTTATCACTTTCATATTCAGTCCTTTCTTTTTGTATCTGCGGCAAAATTCGGCAATAAACAAAAGGGGCTTTAACAACTCACTACGTGACTCACGTAAGATTTTTACGGAAGATGGCTCCGTAACCCGGTCAAACGGCGCAACAGGCAGCCTTTCAGTGGAAAACGGCACGTGTCCGGGAGTGTATCGTTACCTTTGCGGGCAAACCGATAATTGCATGAATATGGAAATAGTATCAATTGAGAAAAAGACTTTCGAGATGATGGTGGCGACATTCGGCGCACTCTCGGAGAAGGTCGCCGCACTGAGGCGCAAAAGCGACACGGGGCGCATGGAAAGATGGCTCACGGGCGAGGAGGTCTGCGGGCAGTTGAGAATAAGCCCGCGCACGTTGCAGACGTTGCGCGACAAGCGGCTTATCGGCTACTCGCAGATAAACCGCAGGTTCTATTACAAGCCGGAAGAAGTTAGGAGGCTGATTCCGCTTATCGGTACGCTCTATCCCGGCGGCAGGTAATCTTATTATTCACCCACTGAATCCAAAGTTATGATGAACGAGAACAACGATGTTTTTACACTGGAGGACGAGCCGCTTGCCACCGTGGTGCAGAATATGCGCAAAGGCTCTAAATGGCTCTCTGCATTTTTGGAAAACTACCGTCCACCGCTGGACGGGGAACGTTACCTGACGGACAGGGAGGTGGCGGAGTTGCTCCGTGTGAGCCGCCGTACCTTGCAGGAATACCGTAACAACAGAGTGTTGCCCTTTATCCTTTTAGGCGGGAAGGTGCTTTACCCCGAATCGGGATTGCGTGAACTGCTGGAGGCGAATTACCGCAAACCGATGGAGTAATGTCCTGACATTCCGGAATAAAATGCGTACCTTTGTGGTTAAAACGAATACCATTATGCTTCGGAGTGAATTTGCAAAATTGTTAGAATCCACAATAATTCCTGAAGGAATTGAGCAAGAGGACATAAAATCCCGAATCTATCCTATAAGTGCAGCATTGATGTCAATGTTGCCACAAAAACTGTATAGATATAGGAGTTGTTCAACATTAAACCTTGATGCTTTTGACAAGGATCTGGTTTATGCTGTTACTGCTGATAAGTTTAATGACCCCTATGACACTCTTGTTTATTATAGTTTGGATAATATTCAAGAGCAAATGAGAGCTTGTTGTACAGAAGAATTTCTTGAACAATTCAAACAGATACTTGAAACTAAAGATTTCGAATTTCCTCCAAGTGTAATCCAATTTTTCGGAAGAAACAATTTGACAGGTTTAAAAAAACAGGTAATATCGTGTAACGGCATAAATCCATTGACATTAGCTCTTTTTAGTGTTGTAATGGAAAACATATTGAAAGAAATCCTATTAAAAATGGGGGATACATTAAAGGTCGTATCTACAATAGCATGTTTAAGTGAAAGCATAGATTCTGTTATAATGTGGAGTCACTATGCCCAAAATCATGAAGGGTTTGCATTGGAATATGATTTAAGGTTCTTATTAGAACAAGGAGAAATGAATTGTTGTATCTTGCCTGTTATATATGATAATAACCGCTTTGATGCAAATAGTTTTATTCAATGGTATATAGCAAAGAGCTTGGGGCTGGATGTTAAAAATATAGATTCACTATCGCATTTGAAAATGGCTATTCACAAATCCACACAGTGGGAATATGAAAATGAATGGCGTATTATTCATTCAGAGAAACAACCTGCCGCACATTCTCGTGCAACAAGCCTGAAAATTGTTCCTAAAGCAATCTATTATGGAGAGAGAATTTCAAACATCCACAAGAAAACTTTGCATTATATAGCACAAGAAAAAGGAATTGCGGAATATGATATGTACATTGATTGTGGCTCGTTAAAGTATGAGATGTTATATAAGCCATCTCAATTTTGATACCTCATATTCTTTAGCACATAATTTGTATATTCAAAATTGACTATTTTAAAGTTAAAACGGACAGCTTGATGGTTGTCCGTTTTTAATTGATTTTCATCGTCTTTTCAGCAGTAACCGCCTTTTCCGCTATGTACGAATAACATGTAGGCGGTATGCTTGTCTTTTGCAAGTGCCTTGTCCATCAGCCAGCGGCGGAAAAGATGGGCATGGTATGTGCTCAGCCGAAAGGTGACGGGGATGATTATCTCAAGCGAGTAAACATCCGCATACAGACCGTTTTCAAGTTGGATGTAGCGGCATGCCTCGTAGTCGTTCAGCACGTCCGTTTTGAGGATGGCTTTGATGGCGGCGTTCACTGCCGGGACACCCGTGTGGAACAGTCTGGCGATTTCTCCGGCGGTCATCCATACATCGTTACCGGTTACGCTGACCGCCTTGTCCTCAATGATGATTATGTCACGTTTCATGGCTTCTCTGTTTTAGATGGTACGACCTGCAAATTCTTCGATTTGGTTCAATCTCGCGGCAAGGTTCTCCATGTCTTGATTGAGCTTCTCTTTGGTTATTTTCGCGTATATCTGCGTTGTCTTTATGCTTTTGTGTCCCAGCATGGAACTGACCGTTTCGATGGGTACGCCGTTGGAGAGGAACACCGTCGTGGCGGCCGTGTGGCGGCTTTGATGCCATGTAATATGCTTGGTGATACCGCAACGCTTGGCGACGGCACGGATTCCGGCAAGGCACGTGTTATAGTGGGGTACGGGGAATATCCTGCCGTCCCCACACAGCCCACGGTATTTGTCGATGATGCGCTTCGCTATGTCGAGCATACGGATGTTGGACACCACACCCGTCTTCTGGCGGTTGATGTTTATCCACTCGTGTTCGTCAAAGTAGGTGCGGATATTCTCTTCCGTCAGGTTGCGCATATCGGCGAACGACAAGCCCGTGAAGGCGCAGAACAGGTATAAATCACGATACAGTTCTTGCTTCGCATTCTTCAGCTTACCTTCCATCAGCAGGCGGATTTCATCTTTCGTCAGAAAGCTGCGGGTCGTTTCCTCCTTCTTGATTTCATACTCGCGGAACGGGTCGCGCGTGAGCCACTCATTGTTGATGGCGATGAACACCATCGTCCGAAGCGGGCAGACATACAGCCACACGGTGTTGGTGCAGCAGTGTTTGTCCGTGCGCAGGAACATTTCAAAATCGGAAATGAAAGCGGGGGTAAGCTCTTTCAGGGCGATGTCCTTCACGTGGTAGCGGATGGTGAGGAACTCTTGCAGGTGCTTGTAAACGATCTTGTATTTGTCAAACGTGCCTTTGGCTTTCATGCCTGCCTCCACCTGCTTGGCATAGTCCTCGTTGTGTTGCCGGAACACCTGCAATAGCGTGTGGTAGCGGTGTTCCAGTCCAAGAAAGGCGTTTTTCACCTTTTCCGCAGTGACGAAGTTGTCACGCTCCATGATTTCCTGATAGTGCTTGTTGATGCGTACGCGCATCTTGTCGAGCATACGGTTCGTTTCGAGTGCAGCCGTGCTTCTGCCCGTGACACGTCCTCCTTTGGTGTCCCACAGCTTAGGATCGACGGTCAGTTTGCAGCTGAACTGTGTTTGGCTGCCGTCCACCGTGATACGTCCCATGACGGGTACTGTCCCGTCCTTTTTCACTACCTGACGTTTGAGGTAGTAGATAACTGAAAATGTACTCTTCATCGTCCTTAATTTTTTTAGGTTCAAAATTAGTCGGTGAAGAATCCTTCGTCGGTACGCAAAACACGGAGGAACGACGCAATCTTTTTCCGTAACTGGATTTGTCGCGTGAGTTGTTAGTAACTCACTATATCACAACGCCTTGTTTTGCCATTCGTGCCAATTTCGTCACCTATATGGTGTGGTTACGAACAAGTAACGTTGCGACGTCTTGACTTGGCTTCGGCAAGGATTGTGGTGGCGTTGGAGATAATCGGCTGCTTAAATGAAACCTCTGTAAATCAATTCTATTACTTCATTCTTCTGTATTCCACTTTTTTGTAGTATCTTTGTATTGTAATCAAATAAGAAAGGTAACTCATGTCCACGAAGCAATGTGAAGATATGTTGGTAGGAAAAGGAGTACGGCCTACTGCCGCACGGATCCTTGTCTTGCAAAAATTATCAGAACGAACCAGCCCGGCTTCCCTGTTCGAATTGGAGGCGGAGTTGGAGACGTTGGATAAATCGACCATTTCCCGTTCATTGGCCTTGTTATTGGAACATCATGCGATCCATTCTTTCGAAGATGGTAGTGGCTCTATAAAATATGAGATATGCCAGAGCCGTTCGGAGACATGCCCAGTGGGTGATAGGCATATTCATTTTTTCTGCGAGGTATGCCGTAAAACCTCTTGTTTAAATAATATCAAGATCCCGGTCGCTCAATTGCCGGAAGGATATATAATGGATACCATTAATTATACGGTAAAGGGTGTTTGCCCATTGTGTAATAAGCGACGTTTTCAGAAACCCTGATAATTTGCAATCAAGTTGCAACTCCCTTCTCTTACCTTTGTACCGTAATCAAGAAGTAAATAATTAAAATAGATAAGATTATGAGTACAACATGTGGATGCGAACATTGCCATTCGCACGGAAGTTCCGGTTTATGGATGCCGACGGTTTCTTTCGTTTTGTTGGTGATAGGACTTATCGGGAAGTACTCGGGGATAAGTTGGTTTGCTGAGTCTTGGATAGAGGCCATTTGGTTTCTGGTCGCTTTTTTGCCGGTAGGACTTCCTGTTATGCGAGAAGCTTGGGAAGCGGCTTTGCGGAAAGACTTTTTTAGTGAGTTCTCGTTAATGGCGATCGCCTCGATCGGGGCGTTTTGTATTGGGGAGTATCCCGAGGCCGTAGCCGTGATGCTTTTCTATACGGTAGGAGAGAGATTGCAACTTCTAGCCGTGAATAAAGCCTCGAAGAATATCAGTGACTTATTAGATGTCCGGCCAGAACGAACGGATGTATGGCGGACGGGTACATATATGAATGTATCTCCGAAGGATGTGATAGTAGGCGAGCGGATCGAGGTGAAGCCCGGCGGACGTGTGCCTTTGGATGGCGTTTTATTGGAAGCCGAGGTACAGTTCGATACTTCGGCATTAACCGGGGAAAGTATGCCTCGTTCTATCCGTGAGGGTGAAGAGGTGCTTGCCGGAATGATCGTGCAGGGACAGGCGGTACGTATACAAGTGAATCGGCCGTACGAGCAAAGTGCCTTGGCCCGTATTTTGGCTTTGGTGAAAGATGCCTCGGAGCGGAAAGCGCCGGCGGAATTGTTTATTCGGCGTTTCGCACGGATTTATACCCCAATCGTGATTCTTCTGTCGTTTCTAATCGTGTCGGTTCCTGCCTTGGTAGGGATGGTGACGCCTTCTTTCCAGTATGTTTTCTCGGATTGGTTATATAGGGGATTGGTTTTCTTGGTTATTTCTTGTCCTTGTGCCTTGGTTATAAGTGTTCCGCTCGGATATTTCGGTGGTATAGGTGCCGCTTCTCGTGCCGGGATATTATTTAAGGGTGGTAATTATTTAGATGCGATCACACGGGTAAATACGGTAGCGTTCGATAAGACCGGTACATTGACTACCGGGCGTTTTGAGGTCACAACGGTGGAAAGCACGGGTATCCCGGCTTCTGATCTTTTGAGTGTTTTGTTATCAGTAGAGCGGAAAAGTACCCATCCGGTAGCGCAGGCTGTAGTTCGCTATGCGGAGAAACAAGATAGCGTGCCGATGGAAATCACTGACATGCGGGAATTGGCAGGGCATGGTGCCGAGGCTATCGTGAACGGTCGGCAGGTGCTTGTCGGTAACATTCGTTTATTGGCCGAACGTGATATTCCTGTCCCGAAGGAATTATCCGATAGTGTATCTACCGTGGTGGCTTGTGCGATCGATGGGAAATATGCGGGGCATCTTCTCCTTTCGGATACCTTGAAGAAGGATGCCGTGGATGCGATTCGTCGGTTAAAGGATCTGGATGTTAAAGATATTCGCTTGTTGTCCGGGGATAAGCAAGAGATCGTGAATCAATTCGCTGAGCGTTTGGGTGTCGATAAAGCGTATGGTAATCTGCTGCCGGAGGATAAAGCCGCTTATATAGAGCGATTAACGGCGGAGCCGGATAAGTCGGTTGCCTTTGTGGGCGATGGGATGAACGATGCGCCGGTACTGGCTTTAAGTGATGTCGGTATTGCGATGGGTGGATTGGGATCGGATGCGGCCATCGAGAGTGCGGACGTGGTTATCCAAACGGACCAGCCCTCTAAAGTAGCGGAAGCTATTTCTATCGGACGTGCTACCCGGAATATCGTCCGTCAGAATATCGTGGGATCTATTGGCGTGAAGGTGATAGTCCTTGTGGCGGGAGCCTTCGGTTTTGCCACGCTTTGGGAAGCTGTTTTCGCGGATGTAGGCGTGTCTCTGCTGGCGGTTCTTAATTCGGTCCGTATACTAAAACGTTGAGAAGTGAAGAATTTCGAGATCGCTTTCATCGCATACTCATCTCTTTTTCGTACCTTTGCCCCTTAATCCAGTAGAAAATAATATAAATACACATACAAATTATGTTTGAGAACTTAAGCGAAAGGTTAGACAGATCGTTTAAACTGTTGAAGGGCGAAGGCAAGATTACCGAGATCAATGTGGCGGAAACATTGAAGGATGTGCGTAAAGCGTTGTTGGATGCCGACGTCAATTATAAGGTTGCCAAGAGTTTTACGGATACGGTAAAAGAGAAGGCTTTAGGACAGAACGTGCTTACATCGGTTAAGCCTAGTCAGTTGATGGTTAAGATTGTTCACGATGAGTTGGCCAGCTTGATGGGTGGCACGGCGGTTGACGTGAATTTGCAGGGAAATCCCGCCATTATATTGATGTCCGGTTTGCAAGGTTCGGGTAAGACTACTTTCACTGGTAAACTAGCGTCTTTATTAAAGACCAAGAAAAATAAGAAACCATTATTAGCCGCTTGCGACGTGTATCGTCCGGCAGCTATCGAGCAGTTGCGTGTAGTCGGAGAGCAGGTGGGTGTTCCGGTATACATGGAATTGGAGAATAAGAATCCGGTGGAGATCGCTATGAACGCTATCCGCGAGGCACGGGCTAAAGGCAATGACGTCGTGATCGTGGATACCGCCGGTCGTTTGGCTATCGATGAGCAGATGATGAACGAGATCGCCGCTATCAAGAGCGCTATCCAGCCGGATGAGACCTTGTTCGTGGTAGATGCCATGACGGGTCAGGATGCCGTGAATACCGCGAGGGAATTTAATGAGCGGTTGAACTTCGACGGCGTCGTACTTACGAAGTTGGATGGTGATACCCGTGGTGGTGCCGCTTTGTCGATCCGTACGGTTGTTGATAAGCCGATTAAGTTTGTCGGTACGGGCGAGAAGATGGATGCCTTGGATATTTTCCACCCTGAACGTATGGCGGATCGAATCTTAGGCATGGGTGATATCGTGTCTTTGGTGGAACGTGCGCAAGAGCAATATGACGAGGAAGAAGCGAAACGTTTGCAGAAGAAGATCGCTAAGAACCAGTTCGATTTTAACGACTTTATCTCCCAGATCCAACAGATCAAGAAGATGGGTAACTTGAAAGAGTTGGCATCCATGATCCCGGGTGTAGGAAAGGCATTGAAAGACGTGGATATCGATGATAACGCGTTCAAGAGTATCGAGGCTATCATTTATTCGATGACTCCGGATGAGCGTAGCAACCCGGCTATCTTGAATGGCTCACGCCGTCAGCGTATCGCCAAAGGTAGCGGTACGAGCATCCAGGAGGTGAACAAGCTGATCAAGCAATTTGATGAGACCCGTAAGATGATGCGTATGCTTACTTCTGCGAAGTCGGGGAAGATGAAGCTACCTTCGATGAAGCCCTCGTTCAGACGTTAATTAACAGGAGACAATCAATAATATGGAAGAACAACATTATCAATTGCTGGATGGTAAGGCCGTTTCCGCTCAGATGAAGAAGGAGATGGCTGAGGAGGTAGCCCAGATCAAGGCTGCTGGAGGTAAGATCCCTCACTTGGCCGCTATTTTGGTGGGCCATGACGGTGGTAGCGAGACTTATGTGGCTAGTAAAGTCAAGACTTGTCAGGAGATTGGTTTTAAGTCTACCTTAATTCGCTTTGAGGAGGATGTTACAGAGGAAGAATTGCTTCGTAAGGTCGATGAGTTAAATAATGATCCGGATGTGGATGGCTTTATCGTACAGCTTCCGCTTCCGAAACATATATCCGAGCAGAAGGTGATTGAGGCGATCGATTATCGTAAAGACGTGGACGGTTTCCATCCGATTAACGTGGGACGTATGTCTATCGGTTTACCTTGTTTCGTATCGGCTACGCCTGCCGGTATCTTGGAATTATTGAAGCGTTATCATATCGAGACGCAAGGAAAGCATTGCGTGGTTTTGGGACGCAGCAATATTGTCGGCAAGCCGATGGCTACCTTGATGATGCAGAAATCTTATCCGGGCGATTGTACGGTGACCGTATGCCATAGCCGTTCTAAGAACTTGAAGGAGATGTGCCTGTCTGCTGATATTATTATCGTGGCTTTAGGTGTTCCTGAATTCTTGAAAGGGGATATGGTGAAGGAAGGCGCCGTGATCGTAGACGTGGGAACAACCCGTATGCCAAGCAGCGTAACCAAGAGCGGATTTAAGTTAACGGGAGATGTCTTGTTTAACGAGGTGGCTCCTAAATGTTCCTATATCACTCCGGTTCCGGGTGGCGTAGGGCCTATGACAATCATTTCTTTGATGCGTAACACATTGTTAGCGGGAAAGAAAGCGATCTATAAGTAAGTGGATGGATAAAAAAGTTCGCAAAAGGTTTGTGTAATCAGAATTTATACCTATCTTTGCGCCGTCTTAAAGGGGGAATCCTTTGAAAGGCGGATATGGTGAGAGTAGCTCAGTTGGTTAGAGCATCGGATTGTGGTTCCGAGGGTCGTGGGTTCGAGCCCCATCTTTCACCCATTGTGGTTTTTTAGATAAAAATCTTGTTATGAATAAAACAAGGTTTTATGAACCAAGGTGTCTGTGAAGAATGAAAGGTTTTTTTATATGGTGAGAGTAGCTCAGTTGGTTAGAGCATCGGATTGTGGTTCCGAGGGTCGTGGGTTCGAGCCCCATCTTTCACCCTAGAATGAGAAAAGGATATGTCTATTAGGGCATATCCTTTTTCTATTTCTTATAATGGGCATTGTAAGTCTTTTATGATGCCCATCATAAGGAGCTTACAATAGGCATTGTAAACTCCTTATAATAGCGATCGTGCTGACCTACTCTTCGGTATATAAACCTTCTCTTGATAATTGCTTATCCAGATTCGCTACACCGAGGGCTATGATAGCGGTAACCGTAGCCGTATGTTCTTGGTATTCGGGGATGTTCTTTGTGTATAAATCCCGTTCCGTATGCCAGATTTCGCCGTAATCAAAATCATATCCTTTGAAATCTTCTGTGGTGAAACCTAATGTGGGGACACCTTCGATGGCGAAAACTGATGCGTCTGTTCCCCCCATGCGTGTCGGGCGTTTACGGGGTTCACGAACTTTTACCTCGAAAGGATAGTCCGGACGGATTTTTTGGATGGGTTCGCTGATCTTCACGAAATCATCATACATGGCTTGAGGGACGGAGATACCGACAGGAGGTTCCGGGCCACCGTCACGATTGAACAAATTAGCGATTTTGGGTAATTTATCCTTATGCGCTTTCACCCAAGCTTGTGCTCCTAATAAGCCAAATTCCTCACCGGCGAATCCGATAAATAAGATCGTGCGCTTAGGCTTGGCTCCGGATTTGGCGATCATGCGAGCGGCTTCCATCATCGGTCCGATTCCAGTACCGCAATCGATGCCTCCGGTAGCCACGTCGAAAGCATCTAAGTGACCGCTGATAATAACATATTCGTCCGGGTATTTGCTGCCTTTGATAGATGCTACGACATTATGGTATTTAACCGGGCCTAATTTAAAATGATTACGAATATCGAACTCTAGTTCGAATGTACGTCTCTCTTTCACCATTTGTTCGATGATCGCGAATTGATGCTCGTCTAATTTGATATCCGGAAGTTCCGGCAGATTGTCGAAGTTCGTATTCGGGTCGTTCATCATTTTCCGGTCGTATAACGCACGGATAGGTACGGTGGAGGATTGGATAAAACCTAAAGCTCCGGCCTCGCACATTTCCTTATAATATAATCCGGGGAATTCTTTATAAGGCAACATCTCGTTTTTCTCCCCGTTTTCCCAGTTGCGGCGTCTTAGATCATTGTTTTTCTTCATGATCTCGCTGTTCTCTTTCTTGATCTCCGCACGGATGGAATCTCCCGAGGCGGAGCGGTCGATAGGCCAACCTGCGTTTTTCCCTGAGATAAGAACCCAAGCACCATTCAACCTTCCTTTGATTTGCTGGAACTCCTCGTCGTTACGAGGCTCCATCACCGCATGCCCACGTTGCACGCCTTTCGTTCCGGAAGTGTAGGAAGGGGTGGCGAAATGCAGGATCATTCCGTTGTCGCTCAACAAGCGTCCGAACCAAGGTCCTCGATTAAAGCCGACAGGGACGGTACCGGCCTCTTCTAATTGGACATCGAGTCCCCAACTCTTAAACTCACGCACCATCCACTCGGCGGCGTTCTCATAAGCGTCGGAACCGATTAAACGTCCGCCAAAGCGGTTCGTAAGGATATCCAGCTGATGCATCACTTGATTGTCATTCTGACCCATCTCGATAATTTTCTTTACGGCCGCATCCTGCGCTGGTACAGGAGAAGTCGCCATGCAGGCTAGCGCCGCACAAACGAGTAAAATCTTTTTCATAAAGTAGTGTTTATTTCATTACTGCAAATAAAAAGATAAAATCAGGTTACACCAAATAATTTGTCTGTTTAAGTCGGGGTTTCTTTTAAATTTTATAATTTAAGTACTGGATATGTAAAGCTTAATGTTATTCTTTTATATAACTTTGCGGCGTAAACAGGATTGGCGAATGAAAACACTGCGTAGCTTACAATGGTTAAGGCCCCTTTTGGTGGTACTCTTCATGAGTTACTACGTAGGTGGTACGACCTTTACCCATACGCACTATTTCCTGACATACAGTATCACTCACTCTCACCCTTATTTGCCGGGTACCGATGGCTTGCCCCATCATGATCATAGTGCGGCCGGTTTTAATACGATCGAGGAGCTGACAGGGTTATGTATGGAATTGATACCAGACTTGTCGGTGGTTATGGCTTTGGTATTTTTGATGAGGGTGGTTTCCTGGCCAGGAAAAGGGATAACATTACACCCTGTTTGGCGTGCCATACTGCGTGCTCCCCCTTGTTTAGTATGAAATATGGATCAAGCAATTAGAATCACTTTTTATACTAAACATTTTACGCATCTTATATGAAATCTATATTTTTACTATTGCTTCCAGCGATAGTACTATGCTCTTGCCATACCCAAAAGCAAGAGGATGAGTCTGCGAATGCCGTAACACTCAAAGGGGATATTATACATATCGGTTCCGAATCTCCTGTTTTATCCAAATTGACAAAGGAAACGGTTAAACGGGAACCTTATCGTATGGAGTTTACCACCTCGGGGGTCGTACAGGCGATTCCTTCTAATTATGCGGAGGTGGCTTCACCGGTAAGCGGGCGAATTACGAAATCGTTCGTTCGCTTAGGGCAGAAAGTGGCCCCCGGTAGTCCGATCTTCGAGATTAGCGCTCCCGCTGTTTATGAGGCGGGGAAATCTTATTACCAAGCTCGCCAAGAGATGGAACTGGCTTTGAAAAGTTTGAATCGGGAGAAAGACTTGATGAAAAACAAGGTTGGTGTCCAAAAGGAATTGGAAGAGGCCGAGGTGAATTACGAGTTAAAGAAAAAAGACTATGAGAATATGGTAGCCGCATTAAAAGTCTTTCAGATTAATCCGGATGAAATGGCTTTGGGGCAACCATTGATCGTTCGCTCGCCTATATCCGGTGAGGTCGTGAAAGATCGGATCGTAATCGGGCAATATATGAAAGAGGATGCCGAGCCTGTAGCTGTCATCGCCGATTTGAGCAAGGTATGGGTGGTCGCCCATGTAAAAGAGAAGGATTTGAGTTTAATACAGACTTTGGATGAGGTGGAAATCCGGTTGGTAGCCATGCCGGATAAACCGATATCGGGAAAGATTTATCACATCAGCGAGATGCTGGACCCCGATACCCGTTCGGTGGAGGTCTTGATCGAGTGCGATAACACTACCCGTTTGATGAAGCCGGAGATGTACGGCACGGTCAAGCTGAGCGACCGTGAGGCGGAGGTGATCCGTATACCTACTTCCGCTATCTTGCAGGAAGAGGAGAATATGTACGTATTGGTGGAATTGGGGAATAACGATTACCGGAAACAAAAGATCGAGACCGGCCTTACTGAAGATGGCAAGACGGTGGTTTTATCCGGCTTGAACGTAGGTGACGAGATCGTAGCTACGGGAGCGTTTTATTTACTTGATGCACGCTAACGGATTATGAAAAGGATTATTTACTTGGCGATACATCGGCGAGGACTGATGTTCGTGTTATTTCTGTTCTTAGCGATCGTTGGTTATTATTCTTGGATGCGGTTGGCGATAGATGCTTATCCGGATATCGCCGATACCACCGTGCAAGTCGTGACGCAGGTTCCCGGATTGGCCGCCGAGGAGATCGAGCAACAAATCAGTATTCCGATCGAGCGGGCTATGAATGGTCTGCCGGGACTAAACGTAATGCGTAGCAAGAATACGTTTGGTTTGTCTACGGTCGTATTGGTTTTTGATGATGGTATTGAGGATTATTGGGCCCGGCAACGTGTACAAGAGCGGTTGGTAGACGTGGAGCTTCCTTATAATGCGGTTCCCGGCTTAAATCCTTTGACTTCGCCGACGGGAGAGATCTTTCGTTATGTGGTGGAAAGTGACCGTTTAGACTTGAGGGAGTTGACCGATTTGCATAAATGGGTAATTATTCCGAGACTGAAACAGGTTACGGGTGTAGCGGATGTAAGTAATTACGGCGGTATCACTACCCAATATCAGATCGAGGTGAACCCTTATAAGATGGAGCAATACGACATTACCTTAGGGGATATTACGGAAAAGATAGAGAAGAATAACGTGAACGCCGGTGGTAGTATGTTAAGCCGGGGGGATTTGAGTTATGTGATCCGTGGAATCGGTCTGGTTAAGGACTTGGAAGACTTGGGGCATATCGTGATCAAGACAGTGAATGGTGTCCCGGTCTACTTGAATGATATCGGTAAACTGAAATACGGAAACTTGGAGCGTAAGGGCGTTTTAGGTTTTACGGACGATACCCGTGATTACTCCGATGGCGTGGAAGGTATCGTACAAATGCTCAGGGGGGAGAATCCGTCCCGGGTGTTGGATGATGTGCATAAGGCGGTAGACGAACTAAATAACGAGACACTTCCTGAGGGAACCCGTATCCATCCGTTTATGGATCGTACGGATTTGGTTAATACGACCTTGCATACCGTATCGCATACGTTGTTCGAGGGTATGGTATTGGTTGTCTTAGTACTGATCTTATTCTTGGGGAGTTGGCGTGGCGCTTTGTTGGTGGCCTTAACCATTCCCTTGTCTCTATTGATTGCCTTTATCTTGATGCATGTTACGAATATTCCTGCGAACCTACTTTCCTTAGGCGCTATAGACTTCGGTATTTTGGTAGACGGAGCGATCGTGATGATGGAGACGGTCTTGAAGAAAAGGGAACGGCATCCGGATGAGGTATTGACGGAAGATTCGATCTTGCGCCGTACGACTGAGGTGGCTCGCCCGATCTTTTTCTCTACATTAATTATTATAACCGCCTATCTTCCTTTGTTCGCTTTTGAGCATATTGAGAAGAAATTGTTTACGCCGATGGCTTATACCGTAGGGTATGCTTTGCTGGGCGCTTTGTGCGTGGCCTTGTTCTTGATTCCGGGATTGGCCTTTTATGCGTATCGTAAGCCGGGAAAGATTTACCATAATCGTTGGTTGGAGAAACTTTCCACGGCTTATCATTCACAAATTGTCCGATTGATGGAGAAGCCAAGACGGGTTATTGTACCGTTACTGGCGATATTGCTGGGAGCGGGGATTTTAAGTTATACCGTAGGAAAAGACTTCTTGCCTCCGTTGGATGAGGGGGCGATCTGGATACAGGTACAGCTTCCTCCGGGTATTTCCATTGAGAAATCGAAGGAGATGGGGGCGGAGCTTCGGAAGACTTTGAAAGAGTTTAAGGAAGTCTCATATGTAATGACCCAAGTAGGTCGCGATGATGAGGGGGCGGAAGCGTTCTCACTCTCCCATGTGGAGTGTGGCGTGGGATTGAAGCCCTATAGTACATGGGAGTTCGGTAAGACGAAAGCGGATTTGATCGAGGAGATGGCAGCTAAGTTGGAGACTATGCCCGGCTACTCGGTCGGTTTCTCCCAGCCGATCATCGATATGGTGATGGATCAGATCGCCGGGGCTCATAGTGATTTGGCGTTGAAGATCTATAGCGATGATATTACGGAAAGTCGCCATATTGCGGATCAAGTCGCTAATGTGTTGAAGGAAATACCGGGTGCTGCCGACGTAGCGGTAGATCAAGAGCCTCCGTTGCCGCAATTGCAGATTATCGCGGATCGTGCCCGTATCGCCCAGTATGGCTTGAACGTGTCGGATGTGGCTGATTTGATTGAGTTAGCGATCGGTGGAGCCTCTATTTCCCAGATATTTGTCGGAAGTAAAAGTTATGACGTGATTTGTCGTTTCGATGACGCTAGCCGCAATTCTCCCGAACGTATCGGTAATCTATTGCTGACTACCGGTTCCGGAACGAAGATTCCTCTTTCGCAAGTAGCGGAGATTAAGATGACAACCGGTGCCAGTACGATTACCCGTGAGATGAATAAGCGGCACTTGACGGTACGGGTTAATTTACGTGGCGTGGACTTGACGGCGTTCTTGAATAAGGCGAATGCGTTGATTGATAAAGAGGTGAAATACGATCATGATTCCGTGCATTTGAAATGGGCCGGACAGTTCGAGAACCAGCATCGTGCGTATGCCCGTTTGGGGGCTGTGGTTCCTTTGGCGTTGGGACTGATGCTGCTTCTGTTGTTTGCGGCTTGCGGTAAATTCCGGCAGGCGGCTTTGATGATGAGTGTCGTTCCCTTGGCTTTGTTTGGTGGTATGTTGGCGTTGAATGTGCGGGGAATGACATTGAATGTTTCCTCGGCGGTTGGTTTTATTGCCTTGGTTGGTGTCGCTATCCAAAATGGCGTGATCATGATTTCCCATATCAATAACTTACGTACAAGGGAACGAGATTTGAAAGATGCGGTGATAACGGGAACTAAGCACCGTTTCCGTCCGATCTTGATGACGGCTACGGTTGCGGTCTTGGGATTGCTTCCTGCCTCTGTTAGTACAGGTATCGGTTCGGACGTGCAGCGTCCCTTGGCTACGGTAATCGTTTACGGGCTTTTATTTGCTACGGTAATCACGCTTTATGTACTTCCCGCTTTATACTACATGATCGAGAAACATTATGAGGGGAAGGATTTGACGCCGGTATCGGAGGAAAAAGAGCTGCACGCTTAATCCGGAGGTGGAATTAAAAAGATATACTATGTTTAGATTAGAAGATATGAAGAAATATATAATCCTGTCGTTACTCTGCGGATGCTTATCCGTGAATGCCCAGACCATGGTTCCGCTTACGTATCGGCAATATATGGAGCGGGTTGCGGAAGGCAACTTTGAGTATGCGTCGGAGAAATTGAATGTGCCGACCGCTAAGGCTGAGGTAACGGCGGCAAAAGTGTTTAACGATCCGAACCTTTCCGTGTCTTATTTCAATAATGAGAATAATTCCTTGCAGATGGGAGAAGGTGTTGAAGTAGAACTGAGCAAAACTTTCTCTTTTGGAAAACGGGGTGCGAATATCTCATTGGCACGTAGCGAGAGTGAGTTGACCGAGGCTTTGTTGGCCGATTATTTCCGGAACCTTCGGGCAGACGCTACGATTGCCTATATGGAAGCCTTGAAGCAACATGAGTTGTATAAGGTAAAGGAGAATGCCTATGAGAATATCCGGACATTGGCGGAGAGCGACAGCATCCGTTTCTCTTTAGGGCAAATTCGTGAGGTGGATGCTACGCAGAGCCGGGTAGAGGCCGGGGTCTTACGAAACGAGTTGCTGCAAGCCGGAGCGGAATTAAAGAATGCTTTCTCGAACTTAAACCTCTTGACGGGGACTTTCAGTATGGATACTTTATTTCACCCAGAGGCCGAGTTACGTATGGAGCCTCGGAATTTTATCCTTGTTGACTTAATAACGGCGGCAAGCGAGGGGCGTACGGATTTGGTAGCTGCCTTAAAAAACAAGGAAGTGGCCGCGAGAGCCTTGAAAGTAGCTTGCCGGGAGCGGAATACGGATGTGGATTTGTCTATCGCCGTAAGCCGTAATGCCCGGGTTTATAATGAGGAAGCCCCGGCACCTCCTTTTACCGGAGTGACGGCAGGTATCGCTGTTCCTTTGAAATTCTCTAATTTCAATAAGGGGACGGTTCGTGCCGCTCGTTATCGGGAGCAACAAGCGGAAGCGCAATATAAGCAGGCTCTTTTGCAAGTTCAGACGGAGGTGATGCAGGCATATCGTAATTATCAATCTTTCGCCGAGCAAGTTAATCATTATGAGGATGGGCTTTTAAGGCAAGCCCGTGAGGTGATGGATGGCAAGATTTACAGTTATAATAGGGGGGAAGTCTCTTTGTTGGAAGTCTTGGACGCTCAGCGTACTTACGATGAGGTACAAGCTCAGTATATCGAGACGCTGTTTAATTACAGCTCAGCCTTGGTCGAATTAGAACGTTCGGCGGGTATTTGGGATATTGAGATTTGATTCTAAAATTAGATGAAGATAGCGTATATATTTGGATATTATGTATTTTTGCGTCTAAATAAAATGAGCGCATGATATTCTACTTTACAGGAACAGGAAACTCCCGTTGGGTTGCGGAAGCATTGAGAAAGGCTTTAGAGGAGCCTTTGGTTTCTATAGTCGAAGTGTTGACAGAAGAAAAGAGTGAATATGTTTATCCGTTGGGAGAGAGGGAAAAGGTTATTTTTGTATTTCCTGTTCATTCTTGGGGACCGGCGGTATTGGTTACTCGCCTTATTTCCCGGTTGAGGCTGGAAGGATATGGAGGTCAGGCGGTTTATTTCGTATGTACTTGTGGTGATGATTGCGGGTATACGGATCGGATCATGCGGAAAACCCTGCAAAAAAGAGGGATTATCTTGACGAATGGCTTTTCGGTACAAATGCCGAACAATTATGTCCTGATGCCGGGATTTGACGTGGATAGTAAGGAGGTGGAGACGGATAAGTTGAGGAAAGCGTCAGAACGTATTCAAGAGGTCATCGGTAGCATTCGCCGAGAGGAGAATTTACCTTTATATTATGCGGGTGGAGTACCTTTTTTGAAAAGTTATCTGGTGTATCCGCTTTTCGTGAATTTTGCGATTGGAAGTAATCGGTTTTATGCGACGGAGACTTGTGTCTCTTGTGGAATTTGTGCGAAGATCTGTCCGACCGGTACGATTTCCTTGTCGGATGACAGAAAACCGGAATGGGCTGATACTTGTGTTCAGTGTGTTGCCTGTATTCATCGTTGTCCGGTGCGTGCGATAGAATATGGGAAGATCTCGTTGAAAAAGGGACGTTATCATCACCCAGAGTTTAAGTAATCAATAAATAGAATAGAGAAATGAAGCAATTTTGTATGATGGCGCTTGCCGGCCTTTTGGTGGTTGGTTGCCAAGAAGTTCCAAAAGGATATGTTATCAATGGCGAGGTAGAGAATATGCCCGACGGTAAAATTTATTTGAAGTCATTCCGTAATAAAATGTTCTTTGACGTGGATACGGCAGAGGTAAAAGACGGGAAATTCACCTTTAAGGGTGAGGTAGATCAGCCTTTACTTTTTGGTTTGGCAACCGAGAATATGAACTATCCGGTTCAGCTCTTCTTGGAGAATACGGATATGAATGTCAAGATCGGGAATGACGGGGAGACTATTACCGTACAGAATTCACCGGTGAATGATGTCTTTCAAGAAAATGCGGAGAAGGTATTTGAGGAAGGGTATGATATTGACAGTTTGATTTCGAAATATCCAGATTCTCCGGCGGCGGCGTTCTATCTATATCGTTATTTTACCTACCAATTATCTTTGGATGATTTGAAGGCGACTCGTGCGAAGATTTCCCCGGCATTGGCGAATAGTCCTTATGTGAAGGACTTGGACGGTATTATCAAGCAATTAGAACACGTACAGATCGGACAAGTCGCTCCGGAGTTTTCCTTGCCGGATACTGCAGGAGTTTCTGTGTCATTGTCGGACTTTAGGGGAAAATATGTGTTATTGGATTTTTGGGCCTCTTGGTGTCCCCCGTGTCGCAAGGAAAACCCTAACGTGGTAAATGCCTTCCAGCAATATAAGGATAAGAACTTTACGATCGTAGGTATATCCTTGGACAAGGATAAGGCTAAATGGCAGAAAGCGATCGCAGACGATCATCTGACTTGGACTCACGTTTCCGACTTGAAATATTGGGATTCTGAGATCCCTGCTCTTTATGGGGTACGGGGTATTCCGGCAAATGTGTTATTGGATCCGAATGGGGTGATTATCGCCAAGAATATCACAGGAGAAGACTTACAGAATACCTTGAAGGAAGTGATTAAATAAGGATACGTTACTGCAAAGCCGTTGCGGTAGTATAAACAAAGGGAGTGTATTGGATTAAGCCTAATACACTCCCTTTGTTATGGATAAGTTATGACTTTTCTTTATTTAAGCGGAATAAGGGTAAAGCCCCAGTTGTATTCCCGGTTTGCGGGTAATGTATAAGCTGGTTCCGGACGTGAACCCCAGCTATCATAACCTGCTACACCTTGTTGTTTCAAGTCGACGCAAACCTCAACGAAGTCGCAAGGCGTGATATCGTTGATATGATGCTGGCGACGTAATACGTTCTTTGCTGCGGCTTCATCATGATTCGCTACTTGCTCTGGTGTGAAATTACTCCATTGACGGGATAGGCCAGTCGCTTCCTCGTCATCGAAATCCTCTATGGAATTACGCAAAGCATTAAATCCAATCGTATTATCCGCTTGGATCAACAAGCCTTTCTTGCCGGTACTAAGTGATACCCAACGAGTGTCGGTATGATGACCGTTTTCCTGCGGGCGTACATATGGGAAATATAATTCCTCGGCTGTAGATTTATATAAGCCGATCATACTACCGGCGTTTCTGTCCAAGTAGTTCTCAGCAGGTCCCCGTCCGAAATATTCCACTTGATTCATACTTGCCGGTAAGCGGAAGCGAACACCGATACGAGGAACGTTTAGTTTGGAGGCCTCTTTACGGGCGGCGTCACGTCCCGGAGTGAAGGTTGCCGTGCGAGTAGCTTCCGATACCTCGGTTTGGGCGGCATCCATATCCGTGGATGTGAAACGGGCGGCCACATTTACGGCTCCGCTTGGATAGATCGTATAATTAACAATGTATAGATTTCCTGCCGGCAATAAATAGTTCACGTTAACCTCGGCGTTATTGCCATCCATAGTGACGGTAGCGTCTGTCACGTTGAAGTTCTTGCTGCTTTCCTTCCAGACTTGCAAGCGTTTTGGCATACCGTTTCCGTAATCGTTATCGGTCGGCGCACGCCAGAAGTTCGGTTGGATACCGAAACCCTCGCTGAAATATTCCGTACCATCCACTTTATAAGAAGTAACGATTCCTGTCTTCCTGTTAAACACGAAGTTTACCTTTGAGGAGGATGCCGATAAGTTATCTCCATTGGTTGAAACCGTTAATTTAGGGCCGCTGGTCTTAAACGTCTTCTTGGGGTTTTCGATCGGTAAGCGGAATTGATCGCAAGCGATTTCGTGTCCGATAGGGATTAACGGCTCTTTTTCTACGGTCGTTACGTTGAAGTTTACGAAATATTCCGTACCGGCTTGTGGCTTTAAGTTGCCTACGGGAACCGTAAATTCCTTAGAAGCTTGAGGTTCTATGTCCAAAGAGACTTTACCGGAGCGTACAACTTTATTATTGGCTGTTACGCTATAGTGGACCATATATTTCTTTAGGTTCGTGAAATAAAAACGGTTCGTGATGCGGAATAAACCGTTCGCTAAATCGATCGCCTCAAACCCGATATTTTGATGGGCGTATTTAACCTCTGCCATAGCGGGATGCGGGGTACGATCTGGGTTTACTATACCGTTGCAAAGGAAGTTTCCGTCACTAGGGGCGTTTACTCCATAGTCACCACCATAGGTATAATATTCACGTCCATTCTTATCTTTTTCCAAGATACCTTGGTCCACCCAGTCCCAGATAAATCCGCCTTGCAGGTTCGGGTATTTATAGATCGCTTTCCATTGATCCCATAAGTTACCGGAAGAGTTACCCATCGCATGTGAATACTCCGAAGGAGCTACCGGACGATCACTACCCTTACGTCCGATTTCCTCTAGCCATTCAGCGCTTGGGTATTGAGGTACGTACATATCCGTATTCCATTCCCAAAGGGCACGTTCGTAGTTCACCGGACGATTCATGCTATTTATTTCCTTGTCTTTCAGATACAAATAAGTTTGATAGAAGTTGTATCCGTTTCCAGCCTCGTTTCCGAGTGACCAGAAAGTAACGCTCGGATAATTCTTGTTTCGTTCGTACATATTCATCGTACGGTCCATATGCGGGATCAGCCATTCCGGATTATTACCCAAAGTGCCGCCTTTTTTCAGGCTGTAATACATACCGTGAGACTCGATATTCGCCTCATCGTAAACATACAATCCGTATTCGTCGCAGAGTTCATAGAATTTACGGTCTTGCGGATAGTGGCATAGGCGGACAGCGTTGATATTGTTTTGCTTCATCAGCTCGAAATCCTTACGCATGAGTTCCTCGGTAACGTAATGTCCGGTTTCCGGGTTATGCTCATGGATATTGACTCCCTTGAACTTCACCGGTTGTCCGTTGAATAATAAGACCGTATAAGGTTTTCCGTTTTCCGCTGCTTGGTCGATTTGCTTCATCTCGAACCGGCGGAAACCAACGTTGAATGGAACTACCTCGATTACCTTACCATCTTCTTTTATTGTCATCAATAATTTGTATAGATTCGGGTGCTCGGCACTCCAAGGGGCTACGTTCTTTAAATCATACTCAAAAGATGCTGTTTGAGGACTTGCAGGACTTACCCATATATCATTAGCCTCGGAGGCCATAAGATTACCTTTTGCGTCCAAAAGCTCATATCCGACATTTAAGTTTTTTGTTTCTTGGGTATGATTCTTTAAGTCTACCGCCAGTTTGAAGATTCCATTCGTATACGTATCGTCCAAAGTTGAGACGACACGGAAATCTTGAATACTGGCCTTGGGTTGAGACCAAAGGAATACGTCACGTTCGATACCGCTCATTCTCCAGAAATCCTGACATTCCAAATAAGAACCGGTGCTCCAACGGAATATCTTTAATGTAAGTACATTCTTTCCGGGTTGCAGGTATTTATTGATCAAGAACTCGGCGGGATTTTTGGAATCCTCGCTATAACCCACTTCTTTCCCGTTTAAATATACGTAAAGGCCGGATTTAGCTCCGCCGATGTGTAAATAAATATCCCGGTTATCCCAACTTGCGGGTATCTCGATGTCTCTGCGGTATACGCCAACCGGATTCGCTTCCGGCAATAACGGAGGTTGGGGATTTCTTGGTTTAAACTCGTAACCATGATTCGTATAAATGGCTACGCCATGTCCTTGTACTTCCCAGTTTCCGGGAACGGTTATATCATCCCATGAAGAGGTATTAACGGAAGGATCTGTGATATTTTGAGGAAGATCTTTGTAAGAGTCGACAAAGAAAAATTTCCAAGTACCGTTTAATAGGAAATAGTACGGGCTTTTCTCAAATCGAGAGGTGAGGGCGGTTTCTCGGTCCGCATAACTCATGAAGGAGCTTCTGGGTTTTTCCTTGTTTACGGCTACGACTTGAATGTCTTGCCAATAAGGTTTTACGGGTTGGGGTGAAGAACCGTCCGCATAAGCCATTCCGGAAATAAGGCAACCTAATGCTCCGGAAAGCATCATTTTTTTGATAGAGTTCATATTCATCGTATTTTATTTAGATTAGCACTGGGGAATTGAAAATTGAGAATTGAGAATTAGAAGTGACTCTACGTAATTTTCAATTCTCAATTCTCAATTTTCAATTATTTAGCTGCATAGTAAGAATATCCGTCAGCTACCTGTTGGAAAGCTAAAACACCTGCTTGGTTTAGCTCGACATTCATTTCCTTGCCATCGGGTAAATACATGACAACTTCGTCATCACCATTGAATTTTAATAATTTTGTGCTTTCTCCGTTAGCTTCTACATTCCAGCTTTGGTCAGCCTCGTTGAAAACTAAGTCAACCGCTTTCTCATCGCCTTCCTTTTGGATATGGTATCCATCAACTTTTGTTTCTACGGTATAAACGCCGTCTTTACCATCGATTGTTTTAACGTTACCTACATCCGCTACAGGATTACTTCCGCTCCAAAATTCGATAGAGTTGATCACAAGGACATCAGCCAAAGCGGAAATCTCGTAAACCGGGACAATCCAGAAAGCAATGAACACTAGCTCATTAACAAACTTACTGTCGATGCTTCTATTCCACGTTAAAAGTTTGTTTGTTAAACCAAAAGATCCTATACAGGACGAAAATAGGATACTACTTGCCACCGTAGTCGCTAGTAATAAAGTTAAGCTTTTCTTTTTCATAATTTAATAATTAGTTATTACAAGGGACGAAGATAACAACTTTTTCATGATAAATAGTGGTTATAAAGGAATAAATGGAATAAGTGCCTTAATATTAGTCAGGCTTCTATAAGTACGTAGTTCTGGCGGAACTCCGTTTATTACTCATATACACTAACTTCATGTTTGAATTTCAAACCATATACCTCTTTGATGTCCATAGCTCCATACTAAAAAAGATTATGGTTGGAAAGATTGTTTGTTAAATATTTTAATAACTAGGTGGTGTTGTTTTAGATTCGTATGCAAAAAATTAGTCTTTTTTGTTTTATAATTAAAAATAGTGCTATATTTGCTGCGTCTAATGATTATAAGTTCCGCCAGAACGATGAAGAAGTGCTTTCATGGTAGTTAACCGAGGATTTATAATTATACATTAATGATTTAGAAGAGTGAATATTATAAGAAACGAGATCTAAAATAGTATGCCTTAAGTCTTATAATAGTAACAGCTATTTAATAAACAAAAAACGATTCTTATGTTGAAAATTGTAAGACCTGTCAGTTTTGTTCTATTGTCTGCAGCGTTTTGTTCCGGAGGTGTGGTTCATGCTTCTGATCGTGCGGCGATAACTCCGAGGGTAGGTATTTCCCAGCAAGAAGGTAGTTTGAAGGGAACGGTTAGTGACAGTTTTGGCCCTGTGGCCGGAGCGTCAATAGTTGTAAAAGGTACTACGAATGGTACTGTAACCGACATGAATGGTAATTTCGTGTTGGATGTGAAGAAAGGGGATGTGATCCAAGTATCCTTTATCGGTTATCTAACTCAAGAATTCAAATATAATGGAGAGCCTTCCATCAATGTATCCTTGCAGGAAGATACCCAGAAATTAGATGAGGTGATCGTTGTCGGTTATGGTACGCAACAGAAGGCGAACTTGTCGGGAGCGGTAGCCCAATTGGATAGCAAGGAGTTGACAAGCCGTCCTATCTCCAACGTGTCTTCCGGTCTTCAAGGTATGATGCCGGGTGTAACCGTTACCTCGGGTCAAGGCCGTCCGGGACAGGATGGTAGTACGATCCGTATCCGTGGTGTCGGTACTTTGAACTCTGCCAGCCCATATATCTTGATCGATGGTATCGAGAGTGGCTCTATGAATGATATCGATCCGAATGATATTGAGAGTATTTCTGTATTGAAAGACGCTTCTTCCGCCGCTATTTACGGTTCGAAGGCTTCTAATGGTGTTATCTTGATCACGACAAAACGTGGTAAGACGGGTGCTCCTCGTATCTCTTATAACGGATATGTGGGTGCCTCGAAAGCTACTTCCATGATTGATCGTGTCAGCTCAGCCGATTACGCACGTTTGTGGAATCGTTTCGAGCCGGGACGTTATAGTGACGAGGACATCCGGATGTTTGAGGATGGCTCTGATCCTTACGGACATCCTAATACGGACTGGAATGATGAGGCTTATCGGACAGGTTTGTTGCATAAGCACAATGTTAGTATTACAGGAGGTGCGGAGAACGTGAAGTATATGGCTTCGGCCGGATATTTAGGGCAGACGGGTATCCTTCCTAACTCAGATCGTAAACAGTTTAACGGACGTACGAATCTGGATATGCAGTTGACGAAGAAACTGGCTGTTCGGATGAACATGTCTTTCATCAAGAATGACTTCTCGGATCCGAATGCTAGCTATTATGGTGGTTCTTCCGACCAGATTATCCGTCAATTGAATATTATTAGCCCGATGATTCCTGTCAAGGATAAGGATGGCAAATACGGACAAACTAACGATGGTAACCCTATCGCATGGTTGGATTCCGGGCAGACGGTGGATAATTGTAATCAGAATTTTACGGGGGCACTTTCTGTTGATTATGATATTATTGATGGGCTGAAGGCTACTGTGACGGGTGCCTATGTGAACGAGGACCAACGTCATACGGAGCGAGTTCTGAGCATACCGGATGATCCGGCATCTGCGTCTCGTACCACTTCCTTGGTTGAACGCTTCGTGAATTGGAAACGTTATAATTTCGATGCTTTGCTGAATTACAGCAAGAACTTTGGTCAACATGGCTTGAAAGTGATGGTAGGTTATCATGCGGAGAAGTATGAGGTTAGCAAGAATCAGATGCAGAGGAATAATTTCCCGAGTAATAGCCTGAATGATATGGATGCCGGTGGGGCTTCTACACAAACAAATGATGGTTTGAGCCGAGAGCTTGCCATGCTTTCCTATTTTGGGCGTATTAATTATGATTTTGCGGGAAAATATTTATTAGAGGCAAACTTCCGTGCGGATGCTTCCTCTCGTTTTGCTCCGGGACATCGTTGGGGATATTTCCCTTCTTTCTCCGGTGCTTGGCGTATCAGCGAGGAGGAGTTTATGGAAAGTACGCATGATTGGTTGAGCAGTTTGAAGATTCGTGCTTCTTGGGGTATGTTAGGTAATCAAGACGCCTTGAATAAATCGAATCCTTGGGAGAACCAATATTATCCTTGGATGCAGACTTATAATTTGGATGGCAATTATCCTATGGGAGGCAACTTGACGACGGGATATTACCAGAAAGCCTATCGTATCGAGGATTTGTCATGGGAGAAATCTACGACTTGGGGTATTGGCTTGGATGCGATTATTAATCATGTGACTTTCACGTTTGATTACTATGATCGCAAGACTACGGATATCATCATGGAGGTACCGGTCCCGACTGAGTTTGGCTTGGATCCTTATTTCGACAACGTGGGTTCTATGCGTAACCGAGGTGTCGAGGTACAGCTAGGTTATAACAATAAGTGGAATGACTGGTCATTGAATGTGATGGGAAATATGGCCTATAATAAGAACAAGATCGAGGATTTAGGAGGTGTAGACCGTATGACAAATCCTGATGACGGTGATTTGTGGCGTTTTGTTGGAAAGCCAATCGATTCTTACTATGTATATAAGGCTGATGGCTTTTTCCAATCTGACGCGGAGGCACAACAATGGATGGATACCTATAAAGGAAAAGACGGCTACCCGTTCGGACAGGATTTCCAAGCCGGTGATTTACGTTATGTAGATACGAATGGAGATGGAAAGCTGGATGCGGATGACCGTGTATTGTCTAAGACTATCAATCCAGTTGTTACATTTGGTTTGAACTTGAATGTAGGCTATAAAGCATTTGACTTGACTTTGAACTTCACCGGTGCGGCTAATGTAGGCCGTGCGTTTACGAAAGAAGCGTTTGGTGAGTTCTCGGGTAGTGCCGGACATCCTTCTACTGCATGGCTGGATAGCTGGACACCGGAAAATACCAATGCAAGTATGCCGCGTGTAGCGGAGTCTAGAAAATCTCCGAGTGAGGCTTCTAACGTGATGTCTGATTTCTGGGTAATTAATACCAGTTACCTGCGTCTGAAGACATTGCAATTGGGATATACGCTTCCAAAGAGTGTGCTGAACGCTATCGGTTTGTCGAATGTACGTGTTTATTATTCTGCGGAGAATTTGTTTACGATAGATTCTATGCCATTGAACGTAGACCCGGAGACGGTTAGTTCCCGTTTGTCTAGCTACCCATTAGTGATGACAAATTCTTTTGGCGTAAATGTGACATTCTAATTAGTTAAGACCATTTAAATAGAAGATTTTATGAAACGATTATCAATATATATGTTGGCGGCTGGTATGGCTGCGTTATCTACTTCGTGTTCGGATTTTCTGGATACGGTGCCTAAGGATCAGTTGGCTCCTTCTACCACATGGCAGACAGAGGCGGATGCGAAGGGCTTCATAGTAGGCTGTTATAAGGATTTGCTAGATGGAAATACGTTGCTTTATCTGGATTGTGGCTCAGATATAGGCTATAATAATTTCCCTTGGGAAGGATTCCGCCCGTGGGGGGATGGGTCATTGTCTAGTTCTAATCCTGGGCAGATCCTTTATGATTACAAGTCGATTCGTAAGGCGAATACATTCTTGGAGAATGTAGACAAGGTGACGTTTTCTAGTGACGCTGTAAAAGCTAATTATGTGGCTCAAGCTAAAGCGATCCGTGCTTATAAGTATTTCTTGATGAATTGGTGGTATGGTGGTGTGCCTATTATTAGTTCTTATTCAAGTGCGGACGAGGCTAAAGTGGAACGTAATACGGAACAAGAGGTACGCGATTATATAGCTAAGGATTTAGACGAGGCCTTAGCTGGGATTGCGGAGGCTCCGGAGGCTCGTGGCTATATCGCTAAAGGTGCTGTTTTAGCTATCAAGATGCGTGAGGCTTTGTATTATGGTGATTGGCAAAAGGCAAAAGACGCAGCTAAGGCAATCATTGATTTGAAGCAGTATGAGTTGGATCCGGATTATACGAATCTTTTTAAGGTATCGGGAGTGGATTCTAAAGAGATAATCCTAGCGGATCAGAATATTGAGACGTTGGACGGATTGGGAACCATCGGGCAAATGTATAATAATGTTGACCAAGGTTGGTCTTCTATCGTCCCGACCCAGAATTTGGTGGATATGTATGAAATGTCAGATGGATTGACGAAAGAAGAGTCGAAGACTTATGACGCAAAGCATCCGTTCGCGAATCGCGACCCTCGTATGGCCATGACCATTTTATATCCGGGACGTGACTGGAGAGGTGATGTCTTGAATACTTTGGATGAGAAACTTCAAGATGGTACTGTCAACAAGAACTTCCCGACTTATACAGATAATGCTTCCAAGAGTGCTTTGACTTGGGCGAAATACTTGGATCCGATGGATCAATATGGAGATGTTTGGAGTTCGGGAGCTTGTCCGATCGTATTCCGTTATGCGGAGGTTCTATTGACGTATGCGGAGGCCGCGAATGAGCTGAGCGGTCCTTCTGATGAGATCTATGGTTATTTGAACCAGATCCGCCAGCGTGTAGGAATGGGGGAAGTGGATAAGGCTAAATATGGGACGAAGGATAAACTTCGTGAATTGATCCGTCGTGAGCGTACGGTAGAGTTGGCCGGCGAAGGCTTGCGCCGTGCGGACATCGTCCGTTGGCAGGAAGATGGAAAGATGCTTGCCGAGAAAGTCATGAATGGTGATTTGTTACGTGTTACAGGAACGATTAATTATGGGGAGTCTGAGCCTACTAAACGTGCGGAAATCACGGGTACGGCTGTTATTGAGACTCGCCAGTTCTCTTCTCGTAACCGTTACTTGCCGATTCCTCAAACAAGCATGGATAAGAATCCGAACTTGAAACAGAATCCGGGTTATTAATTTCCTATAAAGATGTTAGATAAAGAAGGGGGAAGGCCGAGAGGTTTTCCCCTTTTTTAGTTACATTTGGCGGATACTGAGATTGTATGTCTCATGTGTGCTTTAAGTATATAAATTGATTCCGTTATGAAAAAGAAACTGATAGCTTTCGTTTGCTTTCTTCTCGTATCCTTGTCTGGTCTGCCCCAGTTGCCTGTACGGTTGAATGAGCGTCCGGTGGTGTTGAATACGTCTACCGGGGTATTAAAAGGGAAGATGGTAACTCCCAATCAGGAGTCCGGTTATCCTGTGGTATTGATCATCCCCGGCTCCGGCCCTACGGATATGGACGGGAACTCCGCCGCCTTGCCGGGTAAGAATAATTCCTTGAGATATTTGGCGGAAGGGCTGGCAGGGAAGGGTATCGCTTCCCTGCGTTATGATAAGCGGGGTATCGCTTCGAGCGCCTCGGCCGGAAAGGATGAGTATTCCATGCGTTTCGAGGACGGGATCAAGGACGCACGAGGCTGGATCGATTATTTAAGCAAGGACAAACGGATCTCCGGAATCTATGTGTTGGGGCATAGCGAGGGAGCGTTGGTCGGTATGGCGGCTTCGGTGGATAATCCGAAAGTGAAAGGATACATTTCGGTGGCGGGTGCGGGGCGTCCCGCTTATGAGATCATAGAGGAACAGATGGCCGGTCAACCGGAAGTGATCCGGAATATGGTGAGATCCATAAACACGTCCTTGAAGGAAGGGAAGCTCGTACCGGACGTGCCGATCGGTTTGCAAGCCCTGTTCCGCTCGTCGGTACAGCCTTATATGATCTCATGGTATACGTATAATCCGCAGGAAATCATCAAGAAACTAAAAGTCCCGGTGTTGATCTTGCAAGGGGATAAGGATATGCAAGTATCCGTAAAAGACGCCGAACTATTGAAGCGATCCCAACCTTCGGCCGATTACCATTTGATCGGGAATATGAACCATCTGATGAAGACTTGCGATACGATGGATCAGCAAAAACAGATGGCTACCTATACCGATCCGGCCCTTCCGTTGCATAAGGATGTGCTGATATTAATTGAAAAGTTTGTGAGTAAACCTTGAACTGTTGTATCTTTGCGGTCATAAATTAAAGAGACAGTATGATTTCGGTTGAAGGACTAACAGTTGAGTTTGGCGGTTTCACGCTTTTTGATGACATTTCATTTGTGGTAAACAAGAAGGACCGTATCGCCCTAGTGGGCAAGAACGGAGCGGGTAAATCGACGATGTTGAAGATATTCGCCGGTCTGCAATCACCCACATCGGGAACCGTTAGCGTGCCGAAGGAGGTCACGATCGGATACCTGCCCCAGCACATGCAATTGGTGGATACCCGTACGGTTCGGGAGGAGGCGGAGTGCGCTTTCGAGCATATCCATGAGATGGAGGAGGAGATCAACCGCTTGAATACCCAATTGGCGGAGCGTACGGATTACGAGTCGGAAGGTTATCAAAAGGTGATAGACCGTGTCACTTATTTGACCGAGCATTTTCAGATGATGGGCGGCAATAATTATCACGCCGAGCTGGAACGTACGTTGATCGGGTTAGGTTTCTCCCGTGAGGACTTCGATCGCCCGACGTCCGAGTTCAGCGGTGGATGGCGTATGCGTATCGAACTAGCTAAGCTTTTGCTCCGCCAGCCGGATGTCTTGCTACTGGATGAGCCGACGAACCACTTGGACATCGAGTCCATCCAATGGCTGGAGAACTTTATCGCTACCCGTGCCAACGCCGTGATCTTAGTCTCGCACGACCGTGCCTTTATCGATAATACCACGTTTCGTACCCTTGAGATTGAGTTGGGGAACATCTACGATTATAAGGTAAAATATTCGGAGTACGTCGTACTTCGCCGCGAACGCCGCGAGCAGCAGCTACGCGCTTACGAGAACCAACAGAAGAAACTGGCCGATACCGAAGCTTTCATCGAGCGTTTTCGTTATAAAGCCACGAAGTCTGTACAGGTACAATCCCGCATCAAGCAATTGGAGAAGGTGGAACGTATCGAGGTAGATGATGTGGATACAGCCATGCTGCGACTGAAATTCCCGCCCGCTCCCCGTTCCGGCTCCTATCCGGTGATCTGTGAGGAGGTGGCGAAGCGTTATGGCGATCATCTGATCTTCGACCATGTGACCTTGACAATCAATCGGGGCGATAAAGTAGCTTTCGTCGGAAAGAACGGCGAGGGTAAATCTACCTTGGTGAAATGTATCATGGGAGAGATTGCCGATTTCACCGGAAAGCTCCAATTAGGCCATAACGTGAAGATCGGTTACTTCGCCCAGAACCAAGCGCAGCTATTGAACGAGAACCTTACCGTTTTCGATACGATCGATTACGTAGCCCAAGGGGATATCCGTTTGAAGATACGGGATATCCTAGGTGCTTTCATGTTTGGCGGCGAGGCCTCCGATAAGAAGGTGAAAGTCCTGTCGGGTGGCGAGCGTACCCGTTTGGCGATGATCCGCTTGTTATTGGAGCCGGTCAACCTGCTGATTCTCGATGAGCCGACGAACCACTTGGATATGCGTTCGAAAGACGTGCTGAAAGACGCCTTGAGGGAGTTCGACGGCACGGTGATCGTGGTTTCCCACGACCGTGAGTTCTTGGATGGCCTAGTCGATAAGGTCTATGAGTTCGGTAACCAGAAAGTCGTCGAGCATTTAGGCGGCATCTATAATTTCTTGGAGCATAAGAAAATGGATAGCTTGCGTGAATTGGAACGTTCTACTGGGACGAGTACTTCCATGTCCGGTACCGGTGAGGCTCAGGTATCCCATAACAAGCTCTCCTATGAGGCAAGGAAGGAACTGAGTAAAGTGATTAAGAAAGCGGAGAAAGCTGTTGCCGAGGCCGAGGCCCGTATCTCGGAGCTTGAGAATGGCATTGCCGTTATCGAGGCGAAGCTGGCTACGCCGGAAGGTGCCTCCGACGCTTCTCTCTACGGTGAATATTCTGCCCTAAAAAAAGAACTTTCCGATGCGATGGATCTATGGACCGAACGGACAATGGAGTTGGAAGAGTTGAATACGCAGGATTCATGAAAAGGCTGCTAGCCAGTGAAAGGCAGCTTATCTGATCTTTTTGATTCAAATACTCCTGTTTTCGTGACAAGTGCTTGCCGTTGATGATGCGAAATAGCGGAAGAGAGAGTGCGAGAGCTGGCTTTTAAAAGGGAGAATATCCCTTTTCCCATGCGTGATAGGCCGCATTGGGCTACGCCAGTACTGCCATCGGCCGACGCATATGCCGCCGTTGGGCATCGTGACTACTCAAGAATAGGGTTATGACTACTTGTGAATAGGCATTCTTACCCTGCTAGAACCGTATTGTAACCCTATAAATGATACCAATCTCTCCCTTTGATATGAATTAGGATGAATTGATTTCGCTAGAATAAAAGGCTGTTTTGGGGTATGGTGTTGGCCATTAGTTGATTACTGAAATTTTCTTTCGGATTTAGAGGCGAGCTGTACTTAGGGCCCGGAATATTCGATTCTCCGGAGGTTCGGATTACAAAGTGTCATTTTGATTATTCTTTGAAAATAACCTCTAATAGCTTACTCGTTTTAAAAAGAAAGTCCTTAACTTTGCTATCCAAAGAAACGCGAAAGCTTAAAACACATATCATGTTAACACAGATCATTAATGGAAAGATTCTTACCCCGCAAGGCTGGCTGAAAGACGGCTCGGTATTGATAAGCGACGGGAAGATTTTAGAAGTGACAAACTGCGACTTAGCGGTAGTGGGGGCAACCTTGATAGACGCCAAAGGTATGTACATCGTCCCCGGAGGCGTGGAAATTCACGTGCACGGAGGTGGAGGCCGTGATTTTATGGAAGGCACCGAGGAAGCTTTCCATGCGGCGGTGGCCACACACATGAAACACGGTACTACCAGTATCTTCCCCACCTTATCCTCTTCTACCATCCCGATGATCCGTGCCGCCGCCGAGACCACCGAGAAACTGATGGCCGAGAAAGATAGCCCGGTTCTGGGGCTTCACTTAGAAGGACATTATTTCAATATGAAAATGGCTGGTGGACAAATCCCTGAGAACATCAAGAATCCCGATCCCGAGGAATATATCCCTTTGCTGGAGGAAACGCATTGTATCAAGCGCTGGGATGCCGCTCCGGAACTTCCGGGAGCGATGCAGTTTGGTAAATATATCACCTCGAAAGGCGTGCTCGCCTCGGTAGGGCATACCCAAGCCGAGTTTGAGGATATCCTGACCGCTTATGAGGTAGGTTATACCCACGCCACCCATTTCTATAACGCCATGCCGGGCTTCCATAAACGCCGCGAGTATAAGTATGAGGGAACGGTGGAAAGTATCTATCTACTCGATGATATGACCGTCGAGGTCGTGGCCGATGGTATCCATGTGCCGCCTACGATCCTTCGTCTGGTCTATAAGATAAAAGGTGTGGAACGCACTTGTCTGATCACGGATGCCTTGGCTTGCGCTGCCAGTGATAGCCAAGTCGCTTTCGATCCCCGTGTCATCATCGAGGATGGCGTGTGTAAGTTGGCCGACCGCTCGGCCTTGGCGGGTAGTGTCGCCACGATGGACCGCCTGATCCGTACGATGGTGCAGAAGGCCGAGATCCCCTTGGAGGATGCCGTGCGTATGGCCTCGGAGACTCCCGCCCGTATCATGGGCGTATCCGATCGCAAGGGAACGTTGCAGCGGGGCAAAGACGCCGATATCGTCTTGTTGGACCGTGACTTGAATGTCCGTGCGGTCTGGGCGATGGGTAAGTTGGTTGAAGGTACGAATAAACTATTCTAAGCAAGAACGATTATGTTGACACAGATTATAAATGGCCATATCCTTACGCCGCAAGGATGGATGAAGGATGGTTCCGTATTGATTAGCGACGGGAAGATATTGGAGGTTACAAATAGCGATTTAGCGGTGATTGGCGCCAAGGTGGTGGATGCGAAAGGAATGTCGATCGTTCCCGGTTTCGTGGCGATGAATATCCATGGCGGTGGGGGCTTCGACTTCTCCGAATGTACGGAAGAGGCTTTCCACGGTGCGGTAGCTGCCCATCAGAAGCATGGGGCCACGACGATATTCCCTACCGTGTTGGCTCCGGAAATCGGGGTGATCGATAAGGCGGTGGCCGTATGCGAGGAGATGATGAGGAAAAAAGACGGCCCTATCTTGGGATTGCATATCGAGGGACCGTATCTGAATCCGAAGATGGCGGCGAGCCTGTTTATCGATAAGGAGAATCCCGCCGACCCGAAAGAATATAAAGAGATATTGGAACGCACGGATTGCATCAAGCGCTGGGATTCCAGCCCGGAGATACCGGGTGCGCTTGAGTTCGCCCAATACTTGAAGTCGAGGGGAATCCTATCCGCTATCTCGCATACGGAAGCGGAGTTTGATGATATTAAGACCGCTTACAATGCCGGTTTCACGCATGCGGCTCATTTCTATAACGCCATGCCTGGTTTCCATAAGCGTCGTGAATATAAGTACGAGGGAACGGTGGAAAGTGTTTTCTTGATGGACGATATGACGGTAGAGGTGATTGCTGACGGGCGTCATTTACCCTCTACGATCCTCCGATTGGTCTATAAGCTGAAAGGAGTGGAACGTACTTGCTTGGTTACGGACGCTCTCTCATGCGCAGCCAACGAGGGTAAGCCGTTATCCGATCCCCGCATTATCATTGAGGATGGCGTATGCAAGTTGGCGGATCATTCTTCATTGGTGGGAAGTATCGCCACGATGGACGTACTGGTACGTACGATGGTGCAGAAGGCTGACATTCCTTTGGCCGATGCAGTCCGTATGGCTTCCGAGACTCCGGCCCGCCTGATGGGGGTAAGCGATCGCACCGGAACCTTGCAAAGAGGGAAGGATGCGGATATCGTGATCTTGGATCGTAAGTTGAACGTGCGTGCGGTATGGAGCATGGGAAACTTAGTTCCAGAGACAAATACATTGGTCTAAACACGTTAATAATAAAGAGAGGGGCTGTCTTGGCTGGCCGGGACGGTCCTTTTTTATTTTTAGGCGATATAGATCAAACCTTTCGGCTAATAAATTTGTTCTATCAACGTATGGCGAAATCAGTACTTATTTCATATATTTGTGATTCAAGTAAGATTGTAATACTAAATCAATAATTAAACATGAAAACGAACCTTAGTTCTCAAATTACTCTGACGCGTATACCGTTGCGGTATTATCGCCCGGAAAATGCTTTCGAGCATTCAGTTTTAACCCGTTTGGAAAAGATTCCGACAAACATTTATGAATCGGCCGAGGAAGGTTCTTTCGCTATCGCTAAAGAGATAGCAACACAAATCCGTAAAAAACAAGATATCGGTAAGCCCTTCGTGATCGCTTTACCCGGCGGACGTTCTCCGCTAAGCGTTTACAAGGAGTTGATCCGTATGCATAAAGAGGAGAAATTAAGTTTTCGCAACGTGATCGCTTTCGTGGAATATGAGTTCTATCCATTGGCTAATCCCAGCGCCGGAAATCTGGCTCGCTTAAAAGAGGAGTTATTCGATCAGGTCGATATCGATCCTGCGAATATCTATTGCCCGGACGGAAGCATGCCGAAAGACGCTATCCTAGATTTCTGTCGCCAGTATGAGGAGACGATCCAATCCGTGGGAGGTATCGATTGCATGTTGCTAGGTATCGGTAACTCCAGCAATATCATGTTCAACGTGGGTGGAACGACGATCAGCTCGCGTACCCGTATGGTCTTGTTGGAAGGCGCTTCTCGCAAGGAGGCTGCCCGTACGTTCCCTTCGCAGGAGAATGTCCCGGCAGGTATCATCACGATGGGTATCTCTACGATGATGAACGCCCGCAGCGTGATCTTGATGGCTTGGGGCGAGGATAAGGCTAGCATTGTCGCTAAGACCGTTGAGGGCAAGGTTAGCGATGCCGTTCCTTCCAGCTATTTGCAGAATCATCCGAACGCCAAGGTCGTGATCGATCTTTCCGCCGCTTACGACTTGACTCGTATCAGCCATCCTTGGTTGGTGACTAGCTGCGAGTGGGATAATAAGTTGATCCGCCGTGCGATCGTTTGGTTGTGTCAGTTGACGGACAAACCGATCTTGAAATTGACAAACAAGGATTATAGCGAGCACGGATTGGGTGAGCTATTGGCGTTATATGGTTCCGCTTACAACGTAAATATCAAGATATTCAATGATATCCAGCATACGATTACCGGATGGCCGGGTGGCAAGCCGAACGCCGACGATTCCAATCGTCCGGAGCGTGCTAACCCGTATCCGAAGAAAGTGATCGTATTCAGTCCGCACCCGGATGATGACGTGATCTCCATGGGCGGAACCTTGCGTCGTTTGTGCGACCAGCATCATGATGTGCATGTGGCTTACGAGACTTCCGGTAATATTGCCGTAGGCGACGAGGAGGTAATCCGTTATTGCGAGTATTTGCGTGATGTATGTGAGAAATACTCTCCCGACTCGGCCGTGAAGGATAAGGCGAACGAGATCATCAACTACCTGCGTTACGAGAAGGTGGAGAACGGCGAGCCGGAGCGGAAGGATGTCCTCTTTATGAAAGGAACGATCCGTCGGGAGGAGGCCCGTCACGGTTGCCGCTACTCGGGCGTGAAGGACGATCATGTTCATTTCTTGGATCTTCCGTTCTACGAGACCGGATTAGTGAAAAAGAATGATTTGAGTGAGGTCGACAAGGATATCGTAAAGGCCCTGTTGCTCGAGATCAAGCCGGATCAAATGTTTGTCGCCGGTGACTTGGCTGACCCGCACGGAACCCACAAGGTTTGTCTGGATGCCGTACTGGCCGCTATCGACGAGGTGAAAGACGAGGAATGGATGAAGAACTGCCGTGTATGGATGTATCGCGGCGCATGGGCAGAATGGGAAATGGACCATATTGAGATGGCCGTACCTATCAGTCCGGAGGAGTTGCGCTTCAAACGTAACGCTATTTTGAAGCATCAATCGCAGGCCGAGAGCGCTCCGTATCTGGGTGACGACGAGCGTTTGTTCTGGCAGCGTGCCGAAGATCGCAACCGTGCTACCGCAGAGTTGTATCGCCAATTAGGTTTGGCTTCTTATGAGGCGATCGAGGCGTTTGTACAATATATCCCGTTGAGATAATATCTAGCGATAGAATAATCTGAAAGCCCTATCTGATTAAGTTCGGATAGGGCTTTTTGTTTTTGTGTTATTTTTTTCGTGTGGGCGTAAGTAGATCTGTTTCTATGATCGTATATAGATAAAGGAGAAGCCTTGAACTGTCTAATATAATACAAGAAATGTCCACATTGAGCATGAAAGACTATATTATTAAGAACCATGAGTTGGATAAATTTAAATTATTATATCTGGAGAATGCCCCCAGACTGATCTTTTATGCCTCGAAATATGTGGATAGCGATACGGCGGAAGATTTAGTGCATGATATATTCATCAAGATCTGGCAAAAGAAAGAGATTTATTCCGTGGAAGAAGGCTTGAAGACATACCTATTCCGTTCCGTTCAAAATGCTTGCCTCGATTACCTAAAGCATAAATCAATAGAAATGACTTATGCGGATGAGGTTGCTCGTAGACTAAAGATAGAGGAGATAGATTATTATAATCAGTCGGATGCGGCGGAGCTGGAGAAAGAGCGTCTGGACTCCGTTTACCGGGAAATAGCCAAGTTACCGGACAGATGCCGAGAGGTTTTTACGTTGGCTTATGTGGACGGGAAGAAATCAGTGGAGATCGCAGGAATGCTAAATATCTCTCAACGTACGGTAGAGGCGCAACTCTATAAAGGATTGAAGATCATACGGAATGTGTTGGCGCTTCTGGCACTGGTTTTATTTTTTAGATGAAAATACGGTAGAATACGTAAGTAAAAAGAGGAAACCGGTCGTATATATTATAAATGAAACAGAAAATGGAATCTAATAATTCGATAGAAGAACTGATCATACGCTATTTGCAGAACGAGATTCAAGAGGATGAACTTCGAGTGTTGGATGCTTGGATTCATGAGAGTGACGCTAATAAAGCCCACTTCTTTGAGCTTAAGGGGCTTTTTGACACTCGGAAAGAAGTGGCGTTCTTGAACCATTATTCCGTGGAGCGTAGTTGGGAGCGAATGGCTGGAAAGCTGGATGCGATCTCTGGCGTATCTGTGAAATCCAAGGTCCTTGGCAAACAGTTCTGGCTTTCATTCTTGAGATATGCGGCGATTATCGTAATCGCTATGGGAATAGGTGTGGGTATGAATCAATGGATAAGCAATCGTTTATATGCCGGCGATATGGAATATAACGAGATCGTAGTGGAAAAAGGCGGACGTGCGAACACGCTATTGCTATCCGACGGCAGTAAGATCATACTCAATGCCTCCACCCGTTTTAAATACCCCACCTCTTTTAATGGAGATGAGCGTGTGGTTCATCTGGAGGGTGAGGCCTATTTCGAGGTTGCGAAGAATCATTCGAAACCTTTCATCGTAAAACTAAAGAACCAACAAATCACGGTACTCGGAACCTCATTCAATATACAGGCTTTCAACGATGATCGCTTTAGCGTCACCACCTTATTAAGTGGTAGTATCCTGTTGGAATCTTTTGACGCTCAAGGACGGAAAATGAGTAGCATGAAGCTAAAGCCGAATCAACAAGCCCGGTCGGATAACCGGACCGGCTCTATTTTCTTGTCAGAGACAGATGCCTCGATCTCGAACGCTTGGGTAGGAGGGAAATATCGTTTCAAGGATGAGACCTTAGTCTCTATCGTAAAACGTCTGGAGAATTACTATGGGGTAAATATCCGCTTGGCGCATGACAGTCTGCGGAACATCCGCTACACAGGAACCTTCTCCTTGGATCAAGGTATACAAGAGGTGCTAGATATTATTAACTCGGAGAAACAATTCACTTTCACGAAAGACGGAAAAGATATCCTGATATCGGCGAGGAGCAAATAACAAAATAATAGATGTATAACCTTAAACATTCGAATTGCCTATGACAAATACCTGATCACAAAAAAGAATCGGGACTGACACCACTCACCCCCGATTCTTAGACGTTCATTATTCGTTTAATCACCTTTATCGCTGTCCTCTAAAAAGTAGCGAGCAAGGTAAGTCATTAATAAAAAATAATTACAAACTTATGGAAAAAGTCTGGAATAGCGATGAGCTATTGCCTAAAAAAATTAAATCAATCATGAAGATCACATTGCTTTTTTTAATACTGGGTATATTGCATGTCTCGGCGGATACCTATGCGCAAAAAGCTCAAGTTACGGTAGAAGTAAAGAACGGGACGTTCTATGATGTCGTCTCGGAGATTGAGAAACAGACCGAGTTCATGTTTTTCTATAAGAGCGAGGATATCGATAATAGTAAGCAGGTGGATATACAGGTGAAGAATCGCCAAGTCACCGACGTGTTGAATGAGTTGTTGAAAAACACGAACTTGACCTACCGCATATCAGGTAAGCACATCACGATCTTGAAGAAAGACGCCGTACAGCAACAAAAGAAAAAGATCTCCGGTATCGTTACGGATCCGGATGGCATACCGGTTATCGGGGCCAATGTCGTGATAAAGGGTACGACGGTCGGTACGGTTACGGATCTGGATGGAAAGTTTAGCTTGGATGCGGCTAATAACGATATCCTGTCATTTTCCTATATCGGCTATGCGGAGCAAGAGATCGAGGTCGGGAATCGTACACTGTTTAACGTGAAGTTGGCCGAGGATTATAAGGCGCTTGAAGAGGTCGTTGTCGTTGGATATGGTACGATGTTGAAACGAAACTTGTCAACATCAGTGGGTTCCGTAGACTCGGAGAAGTTATTGGAGCGTCCGAATGCCACGAACGTATTCCAAGGATTGGCCGGAAAGGTGGCTGGTGTTAATATCGCCTTGAATTCTGGTGCGCCGGGTGGTAGTCCTGCGATAAAAATCCGTGGTATCGGTTCTTTGAATTCTTCTAATACACCGCTATATGTGGTCGATGGTGTGGTTGGCGTGGATCCGGACCAGATTGATCCGAATATTGTCCAGTCTATCGATATCTTGAAAGACGCTACTTCCTCTTCTATTTATGGTGCGAGAGGTGCGAATGGCGTTGTGGTGATAACAACAAAGGAAGGTAAGAAAAATACGACGAATATCTCGTATAATACAGTTCTGTCAGCAGGAACGTTAGCTCGTAAAGTCGATGTCTTAAATGCGGAAGAGGCTTTGGATGTATTCAAGCGTGCTTATGAGGCTCAACCGGGACGTATCGCTCCCCATCTGGATCCGAGCAATATGTTTACGCATAAGAATGACCTGTTCAATCCGGACGGGACTCCGAAATATGATACGGATTGGCAGGATGCCGTGACTCGTACGGCTTTTTCTCATCAGCATTCACTTAGTTTCTCTGGAGGAAGCGATAAGCTGACCGCTGTGGCGAATGTAAGTTACAAAGATAATCAAGGTATAATGTTGGAGACCTATAAACGTCAGTTAAACGCATTTATCAATGTCGGATGGGATTTGAAAGAATGGTTCCATTTACAGGCCATGTTGAATGTTGGATCTAGTAATGCCCGAAACTCGGAGAATGCGATCTCTCGGTATACATTGGAAGCATTACCGTTCCTTCCGGTTCAATATGAGGATGGTACCTATTCCCGTAAAGGAGATTATCCAGGTGCGGAAGATACGGAGAATCCCGTGAGGATTTTAAAGGAACGTAAGAATATCGATAAGAATCAGTACACGTTGGCTAACGTGATTGGTACGTTTAAGATTACCTCTTGGTTAAAGTTAACGACTAGCTTCAGCCGCCAGGATGGTTCTTATATCAATTCATCTTATAACCCGAGTACCTTATTCGGCTATGGAGATACTCAAAAGGGTAAAGCGGAGAAAGCACATCGAAATACGATGTCGTGGACGAATGAGGACTACTTGACTTTTGATAAAAGCTGGAATAAGCATAACTTGAATGTCGTAGCGGGAGCCAGTTGGTATTACTCAAAAACAGAGAAAAGCGAGCTAGGGGCCGAGAATTTCTTCGATGATTATTTTGAGTACAATAATATGGGAGTCGGCACCGTACGTTCTAAGGTTGGCTCAGACTATACGGATAATAAAATGAATTCTTACTATGCCCGTATCAACTATAATTTTGACAATCGTTACTTATTGGGCGCTTCTTTCCGTGAGGATGGTTCTTCTCGTTTTGGCTTGAATAACCAATATGGTTTCTTTCCTTCATTCTCGGCCGCTTGGCGTGTATCCAATGAGAATTTCTTCGAGAACGCAAAAAAGGTGATTGATGATATGAAAGTCCGTTTGAGCTACGGTACGGTGGGTAACGCGGAAATCGGTGATTATGCGTCTATGGCACGTTATGAGAATAAACGCCTTCCTTTTGGCAAGGATATGACGACGATCGTTACGTTGAAAAGTATGGCAAATCCGGATTTACGCTGGGAGAAATCCAGACAACTTGATGCGGGTATCGATTTGAGTTTCTTTAATGGGCGTATCGAGTTTATGGCGGATTATTATCATAAGATTACGACTGATTTATTGTATGAGCTACAATTGCCTTCTAACTCGGGATATGAGAAAACTATGACAAATCTGGGTAAGATCCGTAATCAAGGTCTTGAGATGAGCTTGAATACACGCAATATCCAAAGCCGTGATTTCTTATGGACTACCTCTTGGAATTATACGATGAACCGATCGATGGTACTGGATATAAATGATAATATCATTGGTAAATGGGGAGGACGTATTGAAGAGGGACATCCTTTAAATGCCCTTTACGGCTATGTTCGCCTAGGTACATGGGGAACCGATGAGGCGGAAGAAGCCGCTAAATATAATAAGAAACCCGGCGATATCAAGTATTGGGACAAAAATGGTAATGGAATGAAGGATGGTGAAGACCAAGACTATATCGGAAATGGCGCTCCTAAATTCGAGATGAATATGACAAATACATTCTCGTGGAAAGGCTTCACGTTTATGTTTGATTTACAATGGGTGTATGGTAATAAGTTGATTAACTTCACTCGCCAGTTGATGGGTAACCGTGTGACATTCTCCAATGCTTATGCGGACATTCCGGTGAACGCTTGGACGCCGGAAAACCAAAACACGATGGTGCCTAGCTTGCGCCTTCCGGGAGATGGATATGAGAATGACGTAGATTCTTGGAGTTGTGAGCCGGGTTCGTTCTTGCGTTTACGTAATATCGGCTTGAAATATGACTTTAGTTCCCGTATGCTTTCTGCCGCTCACATCAAGAGTTTATCCTTGGGATTCAATGTGGAGAATGCGTTCTTGATTACGAACTATTCTGGTAGTGATCCGGAGGTGACGAGTTATGATGCTGTATTTGAGCAAGGAGTGGATTTTTATACCTATCCCAAACCTCGTACGTATTCATTTACTTTAGGTGTTAATTTCTAATTGTTTAATCTTTACTTCGTAAAAAACTAAGATATGAAAAATAAAGCGCATGTATGGATGTGTGGCTTGCTTTCGGCGACAATGGCTTTTACATCCTGTACGAATTTTTTAGAGGAAGACCCGAAAACCTTCTTGAGTCCTTCTGAATATTATACGACAGAGAACCAGATAAAGGCGGCTGTGGATGGCACTTATGACGGGCTTGATGATCTGTTGAGTTCCGACCTCGAGATTGCCACAGTTCACCTTTTTAACTTGGAATATCTTGTAGGTACTAGTTATCGTCCTCGTGCGGCCGGTAATGAGCAGAACCAGTTCTTGTTGCTTTCCGGTTTGGAAGAGAGTAACGGCATTATTCGTAACTTCTGGAAGGCTACTTTCTTTCCTTTGGAAAATTGTAATAGCGTGATTCAAAATGTTTCCGCTACGGATATTATTAGCGAGAGCCAGAAAGCGAAGTATCTGGGAGAGGCTTATTTCTTGCGGGCGTATTACTATTTTCAAGGGGTACAATTATTCGGGGATATCCCGTTGAAGACGGAACCTACGGTAGACTTGAATACGGTGAAGATTCCAAGGTCTCCTAAGGAAGATATTTATAACCAGATCGTGGAAGACTTGAAAAAGGCGGAGCAGTCCGGTTTGGATTGGAGTGATAAAACAGGCCATGTCTCTATGGGAGCGATCAAAACCCTTTTAGCCAAGGTTTATTTGACAATGGCAGGTTATCCGCTTCAAAAAGGAAATGAGTATTATCAATTGGCTTACGAGAAAGCCAAGGAGGTTATTGACAGTGGAGCCTTTAGCTTGTTCGCTGATTATAAGGATTTACGTGCGTTAGAGAACGAAAATAGTGGTGAGCATATTTTTATGATCCAGCGTGAGGCGCAAGATGCCGGGGCTCCTTTCCATTTTGGCCTTTTGCCTTATCCGGAACAACCGATTTCCATTACTCCGGCTTATGGGGGTGGTTTGGCTCCTCGTAAAGAGTTTTATGAAAGTTATGATGACCAAGATATTCGTAAACGGAATGAGGAGTTTTTCTATACTTCTAAACCCAAATATGGTGATCCGGAGACAACGATTACTTTGGATGTTCCTTATCTATGCAAATATTGGGATGAGAATGCGGAATCTACAGGAAAGAGCGGGGCGAATATCCCGGTTTACCGTTATGCGGATGTTCTATTAATGTGTGCGGAGGCAAAAGCTACCTTGGATGGAGGATCTACTTCTGACGCTACGGCGGTTGATGCTTATTTCCAAGTTCGTCACCGTGCGTTACCTGATGAGGCGAGACCAACTTCGATCACGGTTGATCAAGTATTGAAAGAGCGTGCGTGGGAACTCTGTTATGAGTTTACAGGATGGTATGATATGTTGCGTACTCACCGTGCGTTTGATCCGGTATCGAAGCAAATGGTTGATTTATTCGGCTATCAGGCGGTTAATCATACGTATCCGTTTAAAGAATCGGATTTGGTTTTCCCGGTACCTTTGCGTGAGAAAGAACTGAACCCTCTGCTCGGTGAGGATGTCGTTCGCTAAAAGTAAGCGGGCGATTCTCTAGACTAGAGGTGTGTGGGAGGATATTACTATCCGTAGTAATCCGGATTATTATCCATGATAAATACGATTACTATTGATAGTAATATTTTTTAACACGGTATATATTATTCATCACAGAAAATTAGAGAAGAGAGAAATAGAGATGAAAAGATATGTTTTGTTTGTCTGTTTGCTTTTATCAGGTCTTGCAAGAGTATATGCTCAGTCGATAGCTCCGTTTCAGAAAGGAGATCGGATCGCCTTCGTGGGAAACAGCATTACTTGCGGTGGTCATTATCATTCATATATCTGGCTGTACTATATGACCCGTTTCCCGGATCAACGCATCGATATCTTTAACGAGGGAGTAGGTGGGGATGTAGCCGAGATGATTTACCAGCGGTTGGATAAGGTTTTCGAACATGAGCCTACAGTGGTGACGCTATCTTTTGGCATGAACGATGTCGGCTATATGGATTTTCGGAAGCCGGGGGCCGATACGATCGCTCGGAACCGGGTAGAGAAAGCTTGTCGGGATTATGCTCTTATCGAGGAGGTCTATAAGAAGTATCCGGAGGTGAGGAAAATCTTGATCGGAAGTTCTCCTTATGACGAGACTTCCCGTTTCAATAAGGTCGCTTTCCCGGGGAAGAATACGCAGATCTTGAAGATCGTGGATTTCCTGAATGCCCGTGCCCGGGAGAATCAATGGGGATTCGTGGATTTCAATCGCCCGATGGTAGCGATCAACCAATGGGAGCAAGCGGCGGATTCCATGTATACCTTATGCGGGAAGGATCGTATACATCCCTCTACGGACGGACATCTGGTCATGGCTTATCTTTTCTTGAAAGCGCAAGGCCTGGCCGGTAAGCTGGTAGCCGATATCCGGATAGACGGAGCGGGGAAAAAGGTGACTCGCTCGGATAATTGCCGTGTCTCGGATTTGTCTGTTTCCTCGGATAACCTTACTTTTACGTACGAGGCGAAATCGCTTCCGTATCCTATCGATACCTCTTATTATGATAATGAGAAACATACGCAGGCAGATGCCTTGAGTGTTATCCCTTTTATGGATGAGATGAATTATGAGGGATTGTCCGTGAGCGGTTTGTCGGATGGATATTACGGGTTGACGATCGGTGGGGAGTTTATCGGTCGTTTTACGGCGAGGGAGTTGGAGCGAGGCATCAATATGGCTCTTCTTCAGAATACCCCGCAGTATAAACAAGCGATGAAGATCCGCCAGATGAACGAGGAACGCTGGTTGAAAGAGCGTAAGATGCGCGAGTTCTATTGGGTGGAATATAACTTGATGCGGAAGACGGGCATGCTTTGGGCCTGCGACGAGGCTGCCGTGGACACTTTACGCAAATACCGTCCCCACGACATCTTCTTGCAATGGAACGGCGACCTTTGGCTACAATACATGCACAAGGGGATTCGTGAGGATTGCGTGAATGAGCAACAGGATCTGGTCGACCGGATCTATGAGCAAAATAAACCAATCCCCTTGCAAATAGAGATCAAGAAATTTACAGACTTGTAGAGACGGGGCGTGCCCCGTCTTCCACCGACTGGAAGTATTCTAAATGTGAATTAATAGTACATATTATATGAAAAAGAAACTAGCGATATTCGTATTAAGCCAATTCTTGTTGGCCGGTTGGGCGGATGCCCAACAAGCCTATTTCATCGATGGCTATCATGGCGGTATCTACGGGCATTACCCGGTGGGACAAACCGCCTTTATCGCCCAGAAATTAAGGCAGAATCCCAACTGGAATATCAATATCGAGATCGAGCCTGAATCATGGGAAGTCGTACGGCAACGAGACCCCGAAGGTTACGAGGCTTTCAAGCGCTTATTTAAGGATCAATCCGTGGAGAGCGGGCGGATCGAGTACGTAAACCCGACCTATGCCCAAAGTTATTTCTTCGGGACATCCGGCGAGAGCGCTATCCGCCAATTCGAATATGGAATACGGCTGATCCGGAAACATTTCCCCGAGGCGGTATTCACCACCTATTCGGCGGAGGAGCCTTGCTTTACCAGTTGCCTGCCCTATATATTGAAGTCATTCGGCTTCTCGTATGCCTCTACTAAGAACCCGAATACGATGTGGGGTGGCTACGTAAGCGCCTACGGAGGTGAGTTGGTGAATTGGGTAGGGCCGGATGGTACGAGACTTACCACCGTCCCCCGTTACGCCTGCGAGGATTTACAACCCGGCTCTTGCTGGCAATCCATCTCGTGGTTCAATACGGAGGACTACATCCATAAATGCTTGGATGCCGGTATCCAGCACCCGGTCGGCATGTGTATCCAAGATGCCTCATGGAGCCATGGTTGGGATAAAGGCCCTTGGCTGGGACAGGATACGACGGGCTATTATACGCCGACCGCCTATAAGACTTGGCGGAATTACATCCAAGACTGTTCCGTCGGGACTACTCAGGATGATTGGCATTTCTCGCAAGAGGATGTCCTAGGTGGCTTGATGTGGGGAACGCAGGTCATGCAGCGTTTGGCCGGAGAGGTACGGGTAGCCGAGAACGCTATCGTGCGTGCGGAGAAAATGGCGGCTTACGCTCGCTTATACAAAGGCATGGAATGGCCGACCGAACGTATCGATGAGGGATGGCGCACGCTTTTATTGTCGCAGCATCATGATTGCTGGATCGTTCCTTACAATCAACTACAAGGGAAAAAGACATGGGCGGAGACGGTTACGGATTGGACTGGGGTGACCATTCAAAACAGCCGTCAGATAATTGATAACGCCTTGTCCTTATTGAAAGAAAAGGAAGGTGAATCCACGGTGTACGTATATAATACCTTGGCTACCGACCGGAATGAATTGGTGGCGGTGGAAGTTCCCGCCTCATGGAGAAACTCAGATTGGGTGGTTCTTGATAAGCGAGGGAAGAAACAGCCGGCTCAATGGCTGACGGAAGACGGCGTTTCAAAACTCTTGTTTCGTGCGCAAGTCCCCTCTGCCGGTTATGCCTCTTATGCGATCCGGAAGGCAGAGGATAAACAGTCCGGAACCTTGAAGGCTGAGAGACAGAAAGACGGTACGTTTCGCATGGAAAGTGATTTATACACCTTGGTGCTAAACCCCTCTAAAGGAGGTGTAATAGAAAGCTTGAAAGCGAAAGCCGTACGAGGCAAGGAATTCGTGGATAACCGGAATGAACGTGGGTTCAATGAGCTTCGGGGATATTTTATCGATGAGGGTGGTTTCCTTTCCAGTATGGATCAACCGGCTGAGGTGAGCGTGTTGGAGCAAGGGCCTTTATTCGTGAAGGTCGCTGTGAGAGGTAAGATCGGAAAGTTCCCGTTTACCCAAACGATCCGGTTAACGCAGGGAGAGCCTCGCATCGATATGAGTGTTAAGCTGGATTGGATAGGAAGCCCCCGTATTGGTGAGCCGGGTATCGAATTCCGTGCGGATAATCCCCGTAAGGCATTTTATGACGACCGTTACAAACTTCTGGTGTATCTGCCTACCCAGATCGCCAACCAACAGATTTATAAGGACGCTCCGTTCGATGTTTGCGAGAGCCGGTTGGAGAATACCTTTTTCAATCGTTGGGATAGCATCAAGCATAATATCATCTTGAATTGGGTGGATGTAGCGAGCAAGGATAACTCTTGCGGTCTGTCATTATTCACGGATCATACGACCAGCTATGCGCATGGTAAGGATTTCCCATTGGCCTTGAACGTACAATACGCTGGTAAAGGCTTGTGGGGCCGGGATTATATCATAGACCGTCCGACCGAGATCTCGTATGCCTTGATCCCTCATGCCGGAACTTGGGAGAAAAGCCGTATTTGGACACAAAGCGAACGACGCAATGAGCCTTTGGTCGCAACCTTGGACGGCGATGCTACCTTGACATCCGGTTCCCTTTTCCGGATAGAGAATAATGCCTACGAGTTGGTCTCCATGGTCTATAAAGGTAATGACCTTTACATCCGCCTATTCAATGCCCAAAGCGATGCCTCCCCTAAAACGATAACCTTCCAAGGACAAGACGTGAAAGCGAGCTTGGTGGAATTGGATAACCGTCTGGTTGAGGACTTAACCGTCACCGAGAAGAAAGGCGCCAGTTCAATGCGTCTCTCTATCCCTCGTTACGGGATAAGGACATTAAAAGTAAGCTGTAAGAATATCTAATGTAGAGACGGGGCATGCCCCGTCTCTCTTTATCCCTAATTAATCCCCGTTTCTCTTGCCTCTTTCGGTGGAAAGATGTTATTTTGCATCCCGAATTAAAAGAATAGGCGTTATGTTGAAATTCTTCAAGACATGGACACTCCCTATCTCCATGTTAGCGGGTGCGATAGGGTATTTTGTTTTCGCCAATGTTACTTTTCTGGAGCCTACAAAGCCGTTCATGTACACTTTAATAGCGTATCTGACGCCCTTTTTGATTTTTGCGCAGTTGCTCTTAACCTTCTGTAAGATCTCTGTCCGGGAATTGATGCCCAGCCCTTGGCATGGTTGGCTATTGCTTATCCAAGCGGTTTCCAGTTTGGTGCTTGCCGCCTTATTGCTCTGGCTGCCAATGAGAGAGGAATACCGGGATGTGTTCGAGGGAGCGATGGTCTGCCTGATTTGCCCAACCGCTACGGCGGCCGCCGTGATTACGGGTAAATTAGGGGGAAGCGCCTCTAGTCTGACTACTTATACCTTATTATCGAATCTATTGGCAGCGATTGTCGTGCCGCTGGTCTTCCCATTAGTGGAACCGCATGCCGAGATTACTTTCTTCGCCGCATTCTTGAAGATCTTGGGAAAAGTCTTTCCATTGCTGTTATTCCCGTTTTTCCTCGCTTTGTTCTTGCGTAGATTCATACCACCTATCCATCGCTTCCTTGCGGGGCTTCGAGACATGGCCTTTTACCTCTGGGCCGTCGCTCTAGCTATCGTGACCGGGCAGACCGTGAAATCCTTGGTCAATAGCGAGGCGGAGATTTATGTAGAAATCCTGATCGCTTTAGGCGGCTTGATAACCTGTATCGCGCAGTTTTATTTGGGAAAGCGCATCGGCAAGAAATACAATGACCGTATTAGCGCCGGACAAGCCTTGGGACAAAAAAATACCGTGTTAGCTATCTGGATGTCTTACACCTATTTGAACCCCTTGTCTTCTGTTGGCCCGGGAAGCTATGTACTGTGGCAAAACCTATTCAATAGTTATCAGTTGTGGAAAAAGAGAAGGGATGAGATAAAATATTAAGTATAATATGTTGATATTTAGTGATTTGCGTTTATTGAATGTGATTTCCTTTATTTTCTTTGTTTTCTTGTTTAGTCTAATAAATGCCTTTATTTTGTTACTATTTTGTTACCCGTATTCATTGGAGTAACAAAACAAATCGCTATATTTGTATCGGTAACAAAATAAGAACATAATTATGGCGAAGAAAAAACAAGAAGTTAAATTGAAAGAACCTGTAAGGATTAGATTCAAGCAGCTTGCCAATGGTAACCAGTCTATTTATTTGGACTACTATACAGGTGATGTTATTAGAAAAGAAAATTATGTTGGCGGTAAACGGCAATATGAATTTTTGAAGTTGTACCTTATACCCGAAAAAACGAGGGAGGATAAGGCGAAGAACGAAGCTACATTGGCTCTTGCAAAAGCGATTCAGAGTAAGAGGATAGTGGAGTTGCAAAATGATGCACACGGTTTTCAGAACACCAACAAGTCAAAAGCGAATGTGATTGATTATTTAATGAACATGAGAAGCCAATCTAAAGAACGTGGCAGCTTGAACTATGAAAAGACTGTTGGTAATACCATCCGTGAACTAAAGTTGTTCAGAGGGGATTACATCGCTTTTCGTGATATAGATAAGGACTTCTTAAATAGCTTTGTGGATTTCTTGAAACAAGCGAAGAAAGCAAGCAAGTTTGGTTTGTTAAAGGCTGGGGGAGTATTAAGTAATAATTCCGTTATTGCTTACTATGGGGTGTTGCGTACCGCTATAAATAGAGCCTATAAAGAGGGGATTATTACGGTCAATCCAACGAAAGAGTTTGATTTTGCCAGTAAGGTAAAAGCGGAAGTTAGCCGTAGGGAGTATTTGACAATAGAGGAATTGAAGCGGCTTATCGGGACAGAGTGCAAGTATGAGATAATGAAACAAGCCTTTCTTTTCAGTTGTTTGTGTGGGCTGCGTGTAAGCGATATAAGAAAATTGAAGTGGAACGATTTGCAGAAAAGCGGTGAAAGAATAAGGATTGAAATAAAGATGCAGAAAACAAAAGAACCGCTTTATCTGCCTATATCCGATGAAGCGTTAAAGTGGTTGCCGCAACAAAATGAAGCAAAAGGCGATGATTTGATTTTTCCTTTGACGCATGAGGGAACTATAAATAAAATACTTCAAAAATGGGCGAAAGATGCAGGGGTTATTAAGCATATCTCGTTTCATGTCGCCCGGCATACCCATGCTACCATGATGCTTACATTAGGGGCTGATTTGTACACGGTTAGCAAATTGTTAGGACATAAAAATATTGCCACAACTCAAATTTATGCGAAGATTGTCGATAAGAAAAAAGAAGAAGCTATAAGTCTGATACCGAATTTGACGGACTGATTTAAGAAGAAAGTACGGTTATATCACAGTTACCGTACTTTCTTTCTTTTTTTGTCTTTGTTTAGCCGGAAAAATATATCTTTGTTTCTACTAACTGAAACATAGATTATTATGACAGAAGAAGAACTGAAAATAAAATTCGACCATATACAAGGTATATTCAATCGCTGTATCAATCATGCCAGCCAAGTTATGATAGATAATATTGCCTCTAAGTCCTTATATTTCGACGAAGAACAGGCAGATAAATTGGAACAGCAAGAATATGTTCGTACCGCTGATGAGTTGGTGCAGTTATATATTCGTTATTCTGTGTTGAATGATATTCCATATTTTTATTCTGTATCTGACTTCTTTGGGGAAAGCGGTTTTTATGAATCCTTGAAATCCGATGAGAAAAGAAAATACATGTCGTTTAATCCTCTTTCATTTGATTATTCCCGGTATGAGCAAGATAATACGGTTTATGATGAAGAACTGCCTTATTTTTCCGTAGTTGTTAAAACTATTGTATTAGAAAGATATTCTGCGTACTTGCGAAAAAAGAAAGAAAGTAAGGTGCAAGCGGAAATGCAGCCACAACAGAAAGAGCCGCAACCAATTCAAGATAAATACCAAGAGCCTAAAATTATCTCCCATATTGCTGAAACAGAAAATCCGTTCAAGTCTATTTTAAACGACAGGCAAATAGCATTGTTGGTGGATTGTATCAATGAAGTGGAAATTTTCAATGCTCCTATGACTTTTGAAGATTTGAAAGCAATACTTTCTTGTAAACCAAAAGTTATATTCAGGTCTAATAACAACAGGCAGGTAGCTTTTCTTTTTTCGGAGTTAAGCAATCGTGGTTTGATAACACCTAACTGGCAATCTGTTATAGCAAAGAATAAGTTGTTTGTTACGAAGAATATAAAGAAAGATAAATATCTGAATCAAGGTGATTTAGCCACAGCCGCCAATTATGTAAAAGGGGTGGAACATGAAAAAGATTATGTAACCATCAGCAATTATATCAAACAACTGAAAAAACTTTAAGAATAGGTTAAGACCTCAAACATAGCTTAATCCGCTATCAAGCTATTCCTCAATACTTTTGCCCCTGTAATCGATTACAAGAAACCGGAGGGCATGCACTCCATATTGTCTAACGCAAATACTTTTGTTATATGGAAACAAGTATTGAGAAGCGAGTTGCAGAACTCGAAAATTTAGTGTTCCTTTCAAAGAATGTGCTTAGCTTCGATGAAGCGAGCAAGTTTTTGAACCTTTCAAAAAGCTACCTGTACAAGCTGACTTCGGGTAACTTGATACCCCATTACAAGCCGCAGGGCAAAATGCTTTATTTTGAGAAAGCGGAGCTGGAAGCGTGGTTGCGTCAGAACCCGGTGAAAACGCAGGCGCAGATAGAGCAGGAAGCGCAGAAGTATATCCTTAACCGTCCTCTAAAGAAATAACGGTTATGGAAAATAGAAAAGCGACAGAAGCCGGGCAGGATGTCACCATGCAGAAAGAGGATTTCGCAGCCCTTTGGAAAACCATTCATCTAAAAGTGACGGACACTTACGAAGTACCGCCCGAAATGCTTTGGGTGAACGGTTCTACCATCGGCACGCTGGGTAATTTCAGTGCATCCACAGGCAAAGCCAAGAGCAAGAAGACATTCAACATTTCCGCTATCGTTGCGGCAGCGTTGAAGAATGACGAGGTACTGAAGTATTCGGCATGTCTGCCATCGAATAAGCGGAAAATCCTCTATGTAGATACCGAGCAGAGCAAGTACCATTGCCACAAGGTCATGGAGCGTATTTTGCGCCTTGCCGGACTGCCTACTGACAAGGATATGAACGATTTTGTTTTCATTGTGTTAAGGGAGCAGACACCCGACAAACGGAAGCAGATAATCGGCTATATGCTTGAAAATATGCCCGATGTAGGACTACTCATCATTGACGGAATCCGTGATTTGATGTACGACATCAACAGCCCCAGTGAATCGACTGACCTAATCAACCTCTTGATGCGCTGGTCAAGCGGATATAACCTGCATATCCACACTGTTCTACATTTGAACAAGGGGGATGACAATACAAGGGGGCATATCGGTACGGAGTTGAACAACAAGGCTGAAACCGTCCTGCAAATTACGAAAAGCCAGCAGGACGGTAACATAAGCGAGGTAAAGGCGATGCACATACGTGACCGGGAGTTTGACCCGTTCGCATTTCGTATCAATGACAACGCATTGCCCGAAGTCGTGGACGGCTATGTGTTCAAGCAGCCCAGCCAAGACCGGGGCTTTCCACTGGCAGAACTGACGGAACAACAGCACAGGACAGCTTTGGAAAACGGTTTTGGCAAACAGGTCATATATGGTTACGAGAATGTCCTAAAGACTTTGAAACAAGGCTATGCAAGTATAGGCTACGAGCGTGGGCGCAATATCCATGTGGAACTGAACAAGTTCCTTGTGAACAAGCGCATGATAGTGAAAGAGGGCAAGGGCTACCGCTATAATCCCGATTTCCATTATTAAAAGTCAGTTTGGTTTAGTCCGGGTGTATATATAAGAGGAACGGACTTACTATTTCCCTGCATCGGAACAAGCAGGTTTAGTATGGTACGGGTATATATATAACGGACTAAACAGGATTGGTGCATTTTTCAACTATTTTTTAATCCCCAAAAAAAGAAAATGTTATGAACATCGAAGATGTAAAACAAATACCCATCGCAGACTATCTGCATAGTTTAGGTTACTCTCCTGTCAAGCAGCAGGGTAACGGCTTATGGTACAAATCACCATTAAGGGAGGAACACGAACCATCTTTCAAGGTGAACACTGACCGCAACCTTTGGTATGATTTTGGCGCAGGCAAGGGCGGCAACCTCATAGCATTGGCAAAGGAACTCTATTGTTCCGACAGCCTGCCATACCTTTTAAACCGGATAGCGGAACAGAGACCGCACGTCCGCCCGGTCAGTTTTTCTTTTCCCCAGCGTAGGACAGAACCGAGTTTCCAGCATTTGGAAGTCCGTGACCTTACCCATCCGGCATTGCTCCGTTACTTGCAGGGACGGGGTATCAATATCGAACTGGCAAAAAGAGAATGCAAGGAACTCCATTTTACCAATAACGGCAGACCGTTCTTCGCTATCGGTTTCTCGAACATGGCAGGAGGTTATGAAGTGCGCAACTCTTTTTTCAAAGGCTGCATCGCCCCGAAAGACATCACCCACATACAGCAGCAGGGAGAGCCGAGGGAGAAATGTTTGGTGTTCGAGGGTTTCATGGACTACCTCTCTTTCCTTACGCTCCGCATGAGGAACTGTCCGGCCATGCCCGACCTTGACAGGCAGGATTATGTCATTCTTAACTCTACCGCTAATGTGTCGAAAGCCCTTGACGTGATGTCCCCGTATGAGCGCATCCACTGTTTGCTTGATAATGACAAGGCGGGGTTTGAAGCGACACGGGCTATCGAATTGGAATACTCCTACCATGTGCGTGACTTCTCGCACAATTATAGGGGCTATTCGGACTTGAACGATTACCTGTGCGGCAGGAAGCAGGAACAGAAAAACGCAGCCAGCCAAGTGCAGGAAACGAAGCAGGAAACCGGACAACGTGCCGCCCCAAGACAAAAGAGAGGCAGGGACATTTAATCCGGCAGGACTATCAACGGCTGGCGGTTTATTTGGAGAGCAAGGTTATGTTTCGGTATACCGAAACCACCTTGCTTTGCTCACCGCAAAGGAAATCGCTCCCGTTGGTCGCAATTTCTAATATACCACCTAAAAGTAAAAAGACATGAAGAAGATACAGGACAAGCTGGGCGGTCGTCCGGCAAAAAAACGGACGGACAAGCAGAAAAAAGTAGTCAGTACGAAACTGACCGAGTTGCAGTATTACGCCATCAGAAAGCGAGCCGGGGAAGCCGGGTTGCGTATCAGTGAGTATGTCCGGCAGGCGGTTGTTTCGGCAGAGGTTATACCCCGGCTGAACAGGCAGGATGCGGACACCATCCGTAAGCTGGCAGGGGAAGCCAACAATATCAACCAGCTGGCGCACCGGGCAAATGCCGGAGGTTTCGCACTGGTGGCGGTGGAACTTTTGAAGCTCAAAGATAGGATTGTTGAAATCATAAACCATTTGTCGGATGATTGGAAAAATAAAAAAGGGAAGCGGTTTTAAGGGCTGTGTGAACTATGTGTTGGGCAAGGAGCAGGCGGTTTTGCTTCATGCGGACGGGGTTCTGACTGAAAGCCGGGGCGATATAATCCGCAGCTTCTGTATGCAGACCGGGATGAATCCCGATTTGAAGAAGCCTGTCGGACACATTGCGTTAAGCTATTCGGCAGTGGATGCACTCAAATTGACAGACGGGAAGATGATACAGCTTGCGCAGGAGTATATGCGTGAAATGAAAATCACCGATACGCAGTATATCATCGTGCGCCACCAAGACCGGGAACACCCACATGTGCATATCGTATTCAACCGTATTGACAACAACGGCAAGACCATTTCGGACAGGAACGACATGTACCGTAACGAACAGGTATGCAAGAAGCTGAAAGCCAAACACGGGCTTTATTTCGCCAAGGGGAAAGAGCAGGTGAAGCAGCACCGATTGAAAGAGCCGGACAAGTCGAAATACGAGATTTACACGGCTGTGAAGAATGAAATCGGTAAATCCCGTAACTGGCAGCAGTTACAGCAGCGGTTAGCGGAAAGGGGTATCACCGTCCGGTTCAAACGAAAGGGACAGACCGATGAGATACAGGGCATATCCTTTTCCAAAGGCGAATACACGTTCAAGGGTTCGGAGATAGACCGCAGTTTCAGTTTTTCCAAACTGGATAAATGTTTCGGGGATGCAGGAATGAATGTTGCCGAAAGCCAACGGCAAACAACTTTCGCACCCGTTCGGGAGCAAGCACCTGCACCGGGCAAGGCTGACAGTCCGTTGATAACTGGTTCGCTCGGTCTGTTTTCCGCTTCTTCTCCCCCAGTGGATGAAGAACCTAATTTTAATTTGAGAAAGAAGAAGAAAAAGAAAAAACAACTTAAATTGTAAAGACATGGAAGATAATTTGATTTTAGAGGGGCTTCTCTCTATGGTTACGGAACTGAAAGAGAAGCTGGAAGCACAGGTAACGCCAGCCAGCCGGGAGGAAACTCTCGAACGGCTGGGAACAATCGAACAGGCATTGTCGGAACTGCACAGTAATTCGGCTGTTCCCGAAGAGAAGTTGCAGGTTATCCAAAGTCAGCTTGACGACATAAGGAGCAGGATGCAAGGTCAGCAGAAGAACATAGAGGACACCAAGAAAATAACATTGGAAACCTACCGTTGTTTCAAGGTAATGATTGATACTTTGGGTTCTTGCAGGACGGATAAAGAGGAAGCTACGTCCTTACCGTTCTATCAACGGATTTACAACAAGGTTACTTCTTGGGTTCGTCCGGGATTGTTTGTTTTTTCGGCAGTGCTGGTTATTTGTTCCGCTTCCATATTCTTGAACGTCCGTTTGGTTACACGTATGCAGCAGTTGCAGGACAACGATATAAAATACCGCTATTTGCTGATGCAAGGACAGGCAGACGGAGAAGTCTTTGATATACTGGAAACCAAATTCAATTGGCAGAGAGATAACGGTTTTATCCAAAGTCTAACCGATTCTGTGATAGATTTTGAGTATCGCAGCAGGAAGCAGGCGGAAGCGTTGGAGCGTGCAAGGTTACTCAATGAACAAGCCGAGCTGTTGAGAAAGGAAGCCGATAAACTGGGTAAGCCATAAGCGGAGTAAAGCCGGAGTGATGAATCATGTTTATCGCCCGGCTTTTCAAATTCATTTATTTTTCTTCGGACAGCATGTCGTTAGGTATTCAGAAGAATAATTTATAACAAAGTATGCCCAATAAAAATAATCCTAAAAGGCATATTGCAAAAATTATATATGCCTTGAATAGATAAATTTGGTCTGACTGTTCTTTTGCTATGGTATTTTTACGGATTTCCTCTATCGTTTCAATGGAAATGTTGGATAAATTAATATTTTTTCCCTTGTTTACGAGGTATTTATGATGTTCTTTCATCCTTTCTTTATTCAATTTGCGAAGCTCACGGTTCTCTTTGTCCCGTTGTAGCATATCATTTATACAGCCTAATGTTCCCATTTTTTAGTTTAAATTTAATTTCTGTTTTGATAATTCAATTATAATCACGATGTTCATTCAAGGATTTACCGATTATCATTTTTAAATAAAACAGGTACAGTCCAAACGGAGTTGTGATATTCACCTTTCCCGTAATAATTGATGGTAGGAGTCCACCGTGGCATACCTTTTATGATTTGCAATACTTGCTTATCCCATTCTGGTATGCCGCAACTTCGTAAGGTTTCTACCTTTATTATTTCTCCGTAAGAATCAATTCGTATCGTATAAATCCCTTTGGCTTCTTTTTTGCCGTTCAATAGCTTGGGGTCGTATGTTAGGCGTTCATTGATGTAGTTGGTAACTGCATACGGATTTGCTTTTTCAAAATAAGACACAGTTTCCCATTCCACAAAACTTTGTTTCAATTCTTCCTTTGCAATGCTGTCTGCTTTTACTCTATCTCTATAATGTTGTGGTAAGAATGGTACATATACTGTATGGAAGCATTCTATTCGTTTACCGTTCTTATCCCTGCAAGGCAGACAGTGTGGAAGTTCTTTTGTTAATCTAATTATTTCTTTGTCAAACTCTTTATGGATAGTAGTCAGAATATTGATTTCACGAGGTAAACCCAGTGTGTCGATGGAAAACATCACAACAGAATGACCTGCCACATTCTTTTTCAGTAACTCTTTGGGGTATTTCATTTGAGAAACGAAATACTTTTCCAAGTCATAATCCCATACAGCCCATCGGGGATATTCTTTGATAGCCTGAGTTTTATTGATAGGAGCAGTACCCTTGTTCCAAATATCTTCTTTGCGCCAAATACTATCCAAACGTTCTTCGTTCTCTCGTTGCCCTTGAATACTGTTATCTGTTGTACATCTGACAGGCGTAACTCCGATTGTCAAACTTTCCGGTAGATAAAGGAATGTCAGAGTACTATCTGTAAGTTCTTGAATGATATAATTTTTACCCGATTCAAAAACTTTGATTGTATCTCCATGCAAAGAATAGGAATAGAATGTTTTGGTTTGTTTTTCATCATATAGAAATGTAGTTCTCCATCCGGCACTACGAAATTCCATTTCCATTGCATATTGTTTGTCTTTAGGAAGTTGCACTTTCCATATTTTGTTCTCTAATAAAGCAGACATATTTGCACACTTCTTGTCTTGTGCTAAAAGTGGGCTGACAAGATTGAAAGAAAATATAAATAATATGGGTAGAAAATGTTTCATAACCAATTATATAAACAATATTCAAATATAGTGAAAGTTAATAATAGAACAGCTTGTTAAGCTATTTCTTTCTTATTAAGTTTGAACAAATTAACTTTTAATATTCAAGAAAAGGCTTTCCTATACATTGCAAGTTTAGTTTATCCCTTTGTCTATATATCCAAAACGAACTAAACCTACTTTTATAGACAGCAAAATATATATACTGGCGAAAAGAAAAACAGTATTCTTCTTTTCGCCAGTTTTACTTTTATGGTTAGAGGGCTTTTGTTACCTTTGCACATGAAGCCCACCACAAAGCGATTTCTTCGTTTTTTTGTTACTATTTTGTTACCCACTATTAGTAATAGGTGGGCTTTTACTCTGATAATCAGCATTATATTATGTTGTATATATAATATGTGGCAAAATATTTTTAACAGTTATCAGCTGTGGAAAAAGAGAAATAAAGAATTGGAAAATTAAATATCGATAGCTGATATATAATAATTTGACCACAGAATATTTTCGTCTTCTTTTTTGCGTATTCACTATTTTTTCTATAAATTGCCACTGTTTATCAGTGAGGTTGGTTGAATATTGTTCCATAACTTAATGTTTTAGTAACCACTAGGTTTTAAATAATATATCGGTTAATTAACTGATATTCAATATGATATATAATTATATAGTAATTGTTTTAATTCATTTTTAAACAGTTTCTTAATGTCTGAAACGATTGTTGACTTGAATTTTCTTGAGGCTGGAGTTCAATGTTTCCCAATGTATCACTATGAGGAACGTAAAATTGAGAGTAAAACTTTGTTTGATGATGCCGAGGACACCATTCAGAATAATTATATTCGTCGTGATGCCATCTCCGATTTCATTTCAGAACGTTGTCGCAAAGCCTACGGTCCACATGTGAGTAAAGAAGATATTTTTTACTATGTTTACGGCATTCTGCACAGCACGGAATATCGCACCGCCTTTGCCGCCGACCTTAAAAAGATGTTGCCCCGTATTCCATTAGTGGATGAAGCCCTTGATTTTTGGAGTTTTAGCAAAGCAGGAAGAAACTTAGCGGAATTGCATTTGAACTATGAGAATCGTCCTTCGGCAACCGGAGTCATTGTGACCTATAATACCATTCCGCAGAGCGAAATAGAAAAAGTAATGCAATCAGGCGAGATGGAGACAATCAATTATCAAGTTGAAAAGATGCGCTTTCCCTCCAAAACGGATAAAAGCAAAATTATATACAACAGCCAGATAACGATTGAAAATATACCAGCCACAGCTTATGAATACATAGTAAATGGCAAAAGTGCTATCGAATGGATTATGGAGCGTTATGCCGTCATCACTCACAAAGATAGCGGCATCACTAATAATCCTAATGACTGGGCAACGGAACATGACAATCCCCGCTATATATTGGATTTGCTCCTCAGCGTTATTTTATTAAGTATAGAGATGATGGAGATAGTGAATGGATTACCGAAATTAACCTTTTAAATATGGCAAAAGAACGTTCAGCAATAGCAACAATCAAAGGATATTATTATCAATTTGACTATTTTATCCTTCAGTTACTAAAATGCAATAATGAAACTGATTCCATTTGTATTGAAGGCATCGAGGATGTTGATTTAAAAACAGTTGATGAAAGTACTGCTATTCAATGCAAATATTATGCAGGAACAGAATATAATCATTCTGTTATAGCTCAACCATTGCGATATATGTTAGATCATTATCTATCAAAAGCTAATAATGGTATAAAATATAAGATTTATGGGTATTACAAATCAGGTCAAGATAAACTTATATTACCTATTAATATAGAATTTTTTAAAAGTAACTTTATAAGTCTAAAAGCATTTAAAGGTCTTTCGATAGAAGATAAACAAATAATATCATTTTTATCAAATTTGGAGATAGATATTGCAGCAAGAGAGTTTGAACAGCAAGAGACTGATATTTTTAATGAACTAAAAAGACTCTTTAGCTGTAATGATTTTGAAGCAGAATACTTTTATTACAATAATTCATTAAGAATAGTAAAAGAATTATCGATAAATCCGGATATTTCTCAAAGAAGAATAACAAAACGTGAATTTATTGATAAAATCAATAGTAAGGATATATTTTTCAACCAGTGGTTCTTGATAAAAAAAAGCATCAAAGAATATTGCTTAATGATTAAAAGAGAATATTTTTCTCCTTTAAATTTATCTCCTTTTGAACGTTTTTTTGTTATAGAGTGCGACTCGATAATTTCTGATACAGAAATAAAATCTTTACTAATCCAAATTGGAAATAAATATTCAAAAATAGAAGCAAAAAATCCAAGTCCATTCTGCCCTTATGTATATCTATATGGTTTACCTGAGAATAGATTGAAAAATATTTTAAAAAGTTTACATGATGACAACTTTATTTTTATAGATGGCTACGATTATAAAGATGCTGAATTTTCAGTCAATTCAATTGTTAAAAAGGCTACTTGTTACAATGGATTAAAACTTAAAATCTTGTACAATAAGGAAGATTTAGATTCTGTAATAGATAGTATACAAAAGACTCGAAAGATTTATCAATTTTATACAAGAATACCTTTTTATGAAAATACGAACCATGAACATATCAAGATATTAGTTGAACAAACAATTCATATCAATAAAATAATATAATTATTATGGTAGAACAAGAAAAAATTAATGCAGAAGTAATATCTGTATTTCCCAATAAAGTAAAAATATCAGTAGATAAATTAGAAGATTTCTGTTTAGCAGAAGAAAAGCTTAAAGTTGGTTCATATTTAAGAATCGCAGACAATGATAATGCTGTGTTAATTGCCATTATTGAGAACTTTTCCATTGAAGTTGGAGCAGATAAGGAAGGAAATGCAACAAGAAAGTATATTCTTGAAGCTAATCCCTTAGGATTGATTCGTGGTGACAAGTTTGAGCGTGGTGGAGATACAATAGCTATTCCACCTAAAAAAGTTGAGCCTGCTAAGAAAGAAGAAATTTCTAAAATTTATGAAGAATCTCTTGAGGCAAAAGACAAGTTCACTTTCTCTAAACTTTCTACAAATAAAGATATTTCGGTTCCTGTAAATGGTAATAAGTTTTTCAATAAGCATATTGCCATCGTAGGATCAACAGGTTCAGGGAAATCCCATACTGTAGCGAAACTAATTCAAAGTGCTACACATGAAAAAACAGGAGAATATTCTGGTTTGAATAATTCTCATATTATAATATTTGATATTCATTCAGAATACAAATCAGCATTTCCAGATGCAAACTTTATTGATATCAATAATCTTATACTCCCATATTGGCTTCTTAATGGGGATGAATTGGAAGAGCTTTTTTTAGAATCAGGAGATTTTAATAATTACAATCAGGCTTCTTTGTTACAAAAAGTGATAACTGAAAACAAGAAAAAATATAATTCAGAACTAGAAAATATATCTTTTGATACACCCGTGAAATTTATTTTAAATGAAGTAATCACTTGTTTGTCAAATCTTTCTAGAGAAACGAAGGATTATAAAAAGACAAATGAAATAGCAATAAAAGAAGCGCATCAGTGTTTTAATGATGAGTCAGCTAAAATTAATCATTACTTTACGAAAATATATACATTTGAAGAGCCAAAGAGCCAAAATTATTCAAAGGGTACGTACGCAGACGGAAGCATTGACAAATTTATCTCTAGAATAAAAAGTAAAGTTAATGATAAAAGATTAAATTTTCTTTTAGGTGAAATCACAGAAGACGTTACATTCGAAGATACTTTAAAGCATTTAATTGCTTATGAGGAAACAAAACATTCCAATATCACAATTATAGACTTAAGTGGGGTTCCATTTGATGTGTTAAGTATTACCGTTTCTTTGATTTCAAGGATAATATTTGAATATGGTTATTTTTATAAACGACTAAGATGCTCAAAGAATGGTGAGGAAAGAATTAATAACGATGTCCCTATCTTACTTGTGTATGAAGAAGCTCACAAATATGTTCCCAATAGTGATTTGGCAAAATATCGGTCATCTAAACACTCCATTGAAAGAATAGCAAAAGAGGGACGTAAATATGGTGTATCTTTACTCTTAGCTAGTCAGAGACCTTCTGAAATATCAGAAACAATATTTTCTCAGTGTAACAATTTTTTAGCCATGCGATTAACAAATCCAAACGATCAAAATTATGTAAAGAGACTGTTGCCGGATACACTTGGAAATCTTATTGATAAAATGCCGACACTCAAAGCCGGAGAGTGTATATTAATAGGTGAATCAGTTATACTACCTTCAATAGTTCAAATAGATCGTTGTAGCCCAGAACCATCGTCAAATGATATCCCTTATTGGAAATTATGGAAAGAGGAATGGAAAGATCTCAAAATAGATGAGATAAAAAAAGAATGGTATAAATAATAATAAATGAAAATAATCCATACCGCAGATTGGCATTTAGGGCAAACGTTTTTTGAATATGACCGTAAAGGTGAACATACTCTATTTTTGACGTGGCTTCGAGAGCAAGTGAAAGTTCACGAGGTGGATGGGTTGTTTATTGCCGGAGATTTGTTTGATATCCCAAACCTATCGGCTGAAAGGAGTGCAAGTGATGTACAGAGAACTTTTTGATATACTACCTATGCCGGACAAAAGTAAACCTTTCATTGTAATGTGGTATTTGCAGGCTACGTGTTCGAAGATTTTGGAAAAGAACCGTGCCGAACGCACTATTATCGGAAGGTTAGAGTGTTTTTCGTCTGAAGTATTCGACGAAAAGATTGCATACACGGCACTCGGACATTTGCACCGTACCCAAAGGGTGTTAAGGCATGAGAATGCCCGATATGCTGGTGCTCCGTTACCGATGTTATTTGTTGAAAAAAATAACAAAGAAGGTGTTACTGAAGAAAATATAATAGATTAGCATTGAAAAGATTCATGATATGGCAAAAGAAATAAGAATAAATGATAACGAGTACGCTCAAATATTGCAGCAGGCGGTTTCTGAGATTCAAACTGCTCGCACGACCGTTGCTCGGCAAGTAAACACTACCGTCAATTCTGTATATTGGAATATCGGGAAGTTACTCTTTGATAGAAATTTAGAGAGTGGATATGGTAGTGGCGTGGTTAAACGATTGTCAGTGGACTTGAAAGAACAGTTTCCGGATATGGGATTGTCTCCTCGTAACCTTTGGAATATGAAACGCCTATACGAGCGTTATTATCAAGAAGATACAAAACTGCTACAAGCTGTGGCAGTTTTACCTTGGGGACATAATTTACTACTGTTGGATAAGTCGTTGTCAGCTAATGAAGCCTTATTCTACGCAGAAGAGTGCTTGCAAAAAGGTTGGTCGAGAGATATGCTGCTCAATGCAATAAAGATGAATACCTACGCAGCCCGTCAGACGAAAATCAAAACGAATAACTTTGATGCCGTACTGCCGATGGCGCATGCCGACTATGCTAATGAAGTATTTAAAAGTTCGTACAACTTAGGATTCCTTAGAATAACAGAGCCTGTTAAGGAGTTGGAACTGGAGAAGCGATTAGTATCTAAAATCAAGTCGTTTATACTGGAGTTGGGCAAAGGTTTTTCTTTTATCGGAAACCAATATCGTCTGGAGTATAACAATAAGGAATATGCAGTGGATATGCTCTTTTTTCACAGAGGTTTGAGGTCGCTCGTTGCGATTGAATTGAAGCTCGGGGCCTTCAAGGCAGAGTATGTAGGCAAGATGAATCTCTACCTTTCGCTGCTTGACCGCTTGGAAAAAGGAGAGAATGAGAACCCGTCAATCGGTATCATTCTTTGCGCCGACAAGGACCACTTGGATGTAGAGATTGCTTTGCAAGATATAAACAAGCCGATTGGGGTTGCCGAGTATCAACTGCTGCTGCCCAAAGACGAACTTCAGGCATTACTCATTCAAGAAATTAATTCCATCGAGGAGAGTGGTGATGTAAGCGAGGAGTAGCAACTTTTGTTTTGCTACTCCAAAAACTTTCCTACCTTTGCATTCGAGCTTTATTTCAGAATACCGTATTGGTGGTGAACAGGTGCGATTATTCGCAAGCTGAGGTAGAAGATTGGGCATCTACATTCGATGTTTGTTCACAAGGACTTCCAAAGTAAAGGTATCGTTACGATACTTTTAAACGATATAGAGCGGTATGCGATTACGGCTGGTATCACACGAGTTACATCGGAAGTGAGCCTAACCGCTCGCCTTTTCTTTGAAAAAAAGATATATAGTAGAAGTGGAACGAAAACGCAAGGCTAATCAGCTTTGTCTTATTAATTTTTGGATGGCAAAAGAGCTTGATAAAGGTGAAAACTTATAAGATTTCAAGGCGAAAAAAAGTAAGTTAACTTTGCGGCCAAGTAAGTTGACTTAAATGATGAAGTAAGTTAACTTACTTTGGGATTGAAGCTTGCTTGTTTTGAATGCGTGTCTTTTATCTATTTTGAAGATATCCTTCTTGCTCATAGATACGACGGTAGCGGTGGATCATCGCTACGAGTGGTTTCAGCCGTTCGTCAATTACTTTCATCTCTTTAAAACGTTCGTACTGTAGGTTGTAAAGGAGGGTGTTTCCCGTTTGAAGACGCGTCTCGATGTCGGAAGGTATAAAGAAGCGGGCCTTAAGACCGAGATGAGTGAAGAATTCAGTGAGGAAAATGTGAATGCCGGCAAGATCGAAATCCCCAAAATGAAGATAGGGATTGGAAATGGCCCGCAACCATGTGCGAAGATCCGAACTCTGGGGATAACGAGAGACAAATAATACCTTGATATTTTTGAACAAATGCCTCATCTGCTCTATATGCTGGAAGTTTTCTCCATTCTCGATACCTACCACCGTAACATCATCCGCCAAGCGGAAATGCGTGAAATCTTCTATAAAGAGAGAGAGTCCCTGCGGAGGGTTGATTAGCAGCGGTTCTCCATACAGCGACGTTTCAATGGGCTGATAACTTTTAACGAGGAATCCGGTAAAACTACGGGTACTTTTCGCCTTAGAACGTGATGTAACTTCTACTTGTCTGGCACGGCTCACCGTTTCGCCACTCTCCATTACCTTGATCCACTCATCCAGCGAGACTTGTATCCCATATCGCTGTGCTAAATAGATAGATAACGCATTTGCGTCTCTCAGTTTGAATTTTCTTCTGCTACCATAGACTTGCTGCCAAATCAAATCCTCGGAGAGCGGTTCTTCTGCCATCTGTTTGGAAAGCCCGGAAGAGGGCACGCTCTCGCCTTGCATCATTTGCGACAGTTTACGGGCATCGCCCAAACGTAAATTCTGTTCTCTATCAATCATGGTTCCTAACATTAATTATCATATTTCAATAATGGCGTAACTTTGGTGTTGGCTCCACTGTCCTTACCCAACAAATATGTGTAGCGATAGCTCTCTACATTATAGGTAGTAGGTGAGGAGTTGATAAGCAAAATGTTGCGACTGTTGGCGAAGTCAAGGATACCCTTCACGTTGGTGGGGTGCAATTTCCCGATCTCATCCATCATGCAATGCAAACGAAACTCTCCAAACTTGTGTGAGGCTTTCTCTTTGAAGACATTGATGAGCATAATGTTCACCATGGCCTTTACCAGGATGTCCGTTCCATCCGAACCTACATTTGATATCTTTTCTACCCATCCCGTATCGTTGTCATTCTCCGTGATGCGGAACTCCAGTTTAAACGTATCGGTGAGCAGCAACCGCTTACGGGACGGTTCATTTTGCAATTCCTTCATGAGGTTGAGCAAATAGCGCACGGCCTGCCTGTTGATGACCTCGCGCAGATCCATTTGCGAGAAGAGGTCTACTTCACCCATATTGAATTCGTTCTCATCGCAAAATTTCTTTATTTCCTTGAGGAGTTGCATCAGTCGGTCGCTGCTGGGTTGTGCACGGAGTTCTATTTTGCGTATCACTCCCGCAAAGTTACGGCGCTCGAAATCCTTGTTGATATTGCCTATGGTACGATGTATCTCACCTTCATTCTGGGTAAGCTCGCCTACCGCTTTGGAGATGCGCTGAATGATGTGTGTATAGCGTTCGCTGATTTGTTTCTGAAAATCGAGGATCTTATTATTATCCACAAACTCGCAGAGGTTGGAGGCAAAATCCAGATAGTCTTCCTCCGTAGACAGATCGGTGCGGAAACTGAACGTGTTCTTGGCCGAGAAGTTGCTTTTAAACAGATTAACCATCCGTTTGAATTCTTCCAATTGTTTCATGCGGCCGGTGATATGGTCTTTCAACTCTTGCACCAACTCTGCGCAACTCTTCCAGGTCTGCCTCTCTTCGGTCACTACTACTTCGGGTGGGCAGAAAGTGGAGTCTTCGTGAAATTTGGCGGCCTGTGCCAAACCTTCCTCCAAGCTTCTCTTTGTTTCGATGCCCTTGCCTAATAAGGCTTGCTGATGTTTTTCTTGTATGTTCAGTTTCTCGCTACGCAAAGTGAAACGTTCTTCAAGCGTGGCCAATTCATCCTCAAGCATCTTCTTTCTACTGCGAAGTTGTGGTTCACGATCAAAAAGTTCCTCTTTGTCCTTTTGATAGCGGATGGTGTCGGGGAAATGTTTCTCGATGTAAGCCAGCTCTTTTTGAATCTGCAGGATGCGTGCGTCATATTTTCCGATGGCTGCCGTGTCGGCGCCTTTTCCGCTAAGCTCCGCTTGTTGGGAAGCCTCCAGTTCTTTACGGCGTTCCAGCGATTGCTGCTTGTGAAGTTTTATTTCTGTCTCGATACTGTTGCGGTAGTTATTCAGTTCCTGTTCCAGCCGGAGCTTCTTCTCTTTGTAACTTTTCTCGCATACCTTAAGACGATGCGCACGATCAGCCTTCAACTTCTTTATCTCTTCCTCGCAAAGCGCCAGTCGATGAGCCGTATCGTTCTGTTTCATCCGGATTTCAACCATACGCTGTTCACGCCAATCGTCCGTCTTCTTTTGCCATGAGGCGGATTGTGCCATGGCGTTCTTGATGAATGCGGGAAGCTGAAGTTGTTCGGATTCTTGCAGACGCTGTCGGTCTGTTATCTCACGCAAGCGCTTGTTGTATTGTTTCTTCAAAGCCTCCGTTTGCTCTGCCAATTCTTGGTGTAGCATATTGATCCGCTTGACGCACTGTGACAATGCTCCTTGGTATATGGCCAGTTCTGCTTTCAATTCCTCGGGGGTACGGAAATTGCGTTCCAATGCCGTAAGGTCTATTTGCACGCCATACAAGGAAGCCTCCCCTTGGTTGGTTACCTGCGGCGCCAAGTCATTGCGATAAAGTATTTTCTCTTCATCGGCTATTTTTCCGATCGTATCTTTCCATGCGGGTTTGTTCCTGTCCAGCCATTCGGCCAGCGAACCTTTGCGCCGTTCGATGAGCGACTCCAGCCGGGCTATTTGTTCCTCTATCTCTTGCTTCTCTTTTTGTGCGTTAGCGAGAGGCTGAGCCTGTGCCAACTCCAATTCCCGTAACTTCATTCCAGCCTCTTGACGCAGGCTTACAGCTTGCGTAGAGAGTTGCTGAATGGACATTTTCAACTCCTGCGCACGAGTATTCAGTTTGTTCAGTTCCTCGTCGGCTTTGGCATGTTCTTCTTTATAGGGAGCTTCGTGGGCTATCCGTAGCAACTCATTGTTTTGTTGCGATTTCTCCTCTCGTAGTTGCTGGAGTTTGTCTGCCGAGAGTTGCGATTTCTCCTCAAAACGCGTATATACCTCGTTCTCTTCATTGCGCCGTGTCTGCATCAAGCTCTCGTTCTGCTTATTTGTCGCATATTCCCTTTCGTTCACCAATGCGTGTTGCGCATTCTCAAAGGCTCGAAAGTCGGTATCTACCCGTTCTATAAGTGCGCTGTATTTGGCTATGACATCATCGTAGGCACGTGTGAGTTCCTGCCTCCGTTGCTGTTGGCGTGTTAATTCATCGGTAACCGCACTTTTCTGCTCTACCCTGCGAATTATTTCGGTAATGTTCATCTGCTCGTACTCCAGCTGTTTCTGCTTGGCACGTTTTAAGTCGGCATCAACCGAGCCTTTCTCTTTTATCAATTTGTCCCGTCCCTCTTGGTATTTCTTTGTCTCCTCACTTTGTAAGCGATGTACACGTTCCAGCTCGGTTTTGTGTCTGGATATTTCCTCGTCAATTAATGGGCGCTGCTTCAAGGCTGATTTCTCTGCATAGCATAATTCGGCACGTCCCTTGGCTATGTGGCTATCCATGTACAATAAGTCGCGATAGCTTTGCATCACTTTCCCGGCTTGTCTTTGTACCGGCGACCCTCCGGGTTTTTCATTGTCCAGCCAAAGCGTAACGTCATTGTAATTCTGTTCGAAATCTTTCGTCTGGTTACGGTAGACATCAAGGTCTATATTCACCTCTTCCTCATTCATGGAGCGGATTATCGTGTCCTTGATGAAATCGGCATCCAGCTTGGAGTTGAGGAACACATTCTGTATGGTTCGGGGGATATTCTGATAATTGGGGCTTTCTACGATAGCGTATTTACGGAAACCTATGAGATCGGGACGACGATTGTTGCCGAAAATAATATCCCGGAACTCTTGATAAGAAACGACGATACGACTGATTTGCGTCTCTGTGCCAATGGCTTTGCGAATAGAGATCCAATCAGCACGAACCTCACGACGCTCGTTGACGAACCATGACGACTGATAGGGTGCGTCAATAAATCGATAAGCCACACGCCCTTGTTGCTTGAAAGCCATCACGCAATAAGGGCCGTTTTCACGCATCACCTCGTAGACGATGAATGAGTTGGCATAAGGAAGGTAGAACTCATCGTAGCTTCTTTTCTCTTTGGGTATGCCTAGCCTCAGCTTATCGGCGTTGTAAAAGAAAAGAATAGCCCGGAGCAGCGTACTCTTTCCTACACCCTGCGTACCAATGAAATGCACGTTTCCGTCCAGTTGAATCTCGGAATAAGGGATATGCGCACTATTCAGGAAAACTATTTTATTCAGGTATCTCATCTTGTCCCTCTTCTGTTATGTTAATACAATCTACCAACTCTTCTATATAATGAAAAGCCGTTAGTACCTTCCAAGTGCCTTCGTCCTCGTCTTCATACTCTATAAATCCCATAGTCTTTAACTCATTGATGAGCTTATCAACGATTTCCTCGAAACCTTTCTTGTCGCTAAAGAGTTCCTTGGCTTGCTCCTTCAGCTCGATTTCGGTACGTATTTGTGTCACTATGTCCGACTTGCTGAATACGAAACCGGGGCCGAAGGCTGAATTGTAGGTTTTCAAGAAGCAGAGATAATCTATCCAGCGAGCGGCGGCTTCGAGTTTACGATCTATATCCGCCTTGCTTTCTTTACGTGCGAAAAAGTAGTAGCCATTGCCGCTTTCAAGATAGAAACCTATGCCTTTATAATATTCATAATAGTCGGTCAACTCCTCTTCGATGGCATCGTAGTAGCGACGGACTGCGGGCGAAAGGCTATTGGACGAGATAAATCCGCCATGGCTCAATGTACTGTATATTTCTTCGGTATATTTCATGGTTGATGAATTATTTAGGGAAAACTAAGGGATACTCTACCTGTCCCTTACATTCGTAACGGTCGGAAAAGTTCAAATCTTCGGCATATTCAGAGGCTATCTGGCAGAAAAAGACGAGCTTGTCTTCTGTACTTACCGCATTCTTATAAGCGTAATTCATGACAAAAGCGAAAAGATGCTCGCCGGAAGCCACAAACGAGTTGTACACTTCCCTCAAGTTCACTTGATCGATCACTTCCGCCTTACCTTCCAGATATTCGGTAGGTATTGCTTCCGCTACGTCTCTCGATTTATCGTCACGCCTTTTAAGCTTAGTGGCGAGTTTCTTGATAAGTGTCAGCGCTTCGTCCGAATTGCGCAGGTAATCTATTGAAAGTTTGATGCGATAACTAGGTTGCGGCTCCATCCACACATGGTTACGTTCAGCCAGCACTTGCTTGATATTCGTATTCTCCTCCAGCAGGAATTGCTCTTTAAGATACTTCAGCTTGCGTACTTTCTCGAAGATTCGATTTTGGTATTCGATCATGTTGAGGTAATGAACGATTTGCCGCTGTATCTCCATGAGGTTGTGGGAGGAGTCGATGAGTTGCAACTTCACGTCGCTCACCGTGGCACGCATCTGGGCATCCATTGCCTTGCGGAAGAAGAGCAATTGATCTTTATCGATCGCATTTTCGCACTTGTTGATGAGTTGGATGATATTCTTCAGTTTCTCGCCCAGTCGTTGCAGTTTTACTTTCTTTATCTGATAGTTCGGCTCGTTCTTATACGTGCTGTCCAGATTCCGCTTCAGGTCGATCACGTTGCGTACCGTGGTGAGCGCTATGTTCTTGAGCGTACGGCGCACGTCATTATGGTAGTTATATCGCCGCCTCTCGTTATTCTCTTTCAGATAATACTCTATCTGCTCGTTCAGCTTGCTGAGATGTCCTTGTATATAGGCTACATTCACCTCTTCGTTCACTTGCAGCACCTCCTCGAAGAACTTTAGGTAAATGTCTTCCATCTCCAAGAAATCGCCGCTACTACGTATCACTCCGTGATTGATTAAGCTCTGTACCCGCTCCTCCTTATAATCGGTCAGCTCCACCGCGAAATCGTATTTGAAAGAAAGGGAGGTCCGTTTATGAAACATCTCACGTAGCAGTTCCCTCTCTCGGTCGAGCGTACGAACCAATTCATCGATAGAACGAAATGTGCGCATACTGATACGGTTTTAGAATCCTTTGGCCCGTTCGATTGTAAGCAGGCTCCTTTTTTTGTCGATACCTCCGGCGTATCCGGTTAGGCTGCCATCGCTGCCTACGACACGGTGGCAGGGGATGATGATACTGATCGGGTTATGGCCTACCGCTCCTCCGATCGCTTGCGTAGACATGCTCGGGATACCTTTTTGCCGGGCGATTTCCCCGGCGAGCTCCTTGTAGGTTACGACTTCGCCATAAGGTATTTTGCTCAATAAGTCCCATACCGCAAGTCGGAAAGGCGTATCCTCCAGATGGATAGGAGGGGTGAAGCTGGGAATCTTACCCATGAAATAGCTATCCAGCCACTCTTTGGTTAACTCGAATATCGGCAGTTCTCTTTCTTGGTGTTCCGCCGATAAAGTGGCGGCAAAATATTTTTGCCCGTCGAACCATAATCCTGTCAGGTGGTCGCCATCGCTGGCTAGGGTTATTTCTCCCAAGGGAGATCGATATTTGTCGGTGTATTGCATGATGTTTATCAAATAAGGGCGTAAGTTAGAAAAATTTTCGAAAGTAGCCAATATCTAAGGGCGGAAATGAGATAAGGAATCCTACTTTTATTTATATTTGCATAGTGAAATTTCGTGAACGGATAATACTTCAACATTTTTAAACAATGATAAAATTATGATCTTAAGTAGAAATTTATCAGAGGCGTTCAATGCCCAAGTTAATGCGGAGATGTGGTCTTCGAATTTGTATTTGTCAATGTCCGTGTATTTCCAGAAAGCAGGGTTGAACGGTTTCGCCCATTGGATGAAGAAACAAGCGGCTGAGGAATTGGAGCATGCTCATAAGTTGATCGATTACGCCTTGGATCGTGGCGGCGATATTACGATCGGCCAGATCAACGTGGTTCCGACAGGCTGGGGAAATCCGTTGGAGGTATTCGAGCATGTTTACAAACACGAGTGCTATGTATCAGAGTTGATCGACAAATTGGTTGATATCGCCGAGGCTGATAAGGATCATGCTTCCCGTGATTTCTTGTTCTGGTTCGTACGCGAGCAAGTAGAGGAAGAATCTACGGCTAAAGAGATCGTGGATCAATTGAAGAATTATGGGGAATGCCATTACGCCATTATGGATCATAGATTAGGAAAGAGATAATAAATTTCCGTCGAGAAATATAAAAAGGCTGTATCTTCACCGGACGCAGCCTTTTTTGTCGTATTTTTACCCGGTAAAGTCAGTAAGGAATACTTATAGATAAATAGAAAATATAAATATGAGATTAAGCGATGTATGGTTTACGGCTCTCTCGGAAAACGAGTCAGGGCAAATGATTACCGTTTACGGGCGGGACGAGTTGAATGAGTTCACCGAATCCGGTAAGTTCAAGGAACGTGTCGAGATCACTTGGAAATACGAGGGAGATGGGAGAGGCCTTCCTAGCGATGACCTTGGCGAGAAAATGGAGGCCGTGGAGGAAGCGCTTCGTAAGGCGATGGAAAAGAAAGACAAGCTGGCTATCCTGACGGGTGTCTATACCGGAGGAGGAGAGAAGGTCTGGGTGTTTTACACACGTACCGTGCGTGTATTCGGCGAACGCTTGAATGAGGCCTTGGCTCCTTTCGAGTTACTGCCCATCTCTATTTATACCGAGATGGATCCGGATTGGGAAGAATATAAGGATATGTATGAGATGAAAGAGTGGGCGGTGGATTGAGATCCTGTGCTTCGAGTTTGGCGTGAAAGGTATCTTTTTGATTGAAATACCTTCTTTTTCACGACACGGCTCTCTGGCTATAAAAGCCAACGAGCGTAAGCGGGGAGTGCGAACAAGCTGCCACAACCGCTTTTTAACATGATAAGCGTCGCTTTTTAACGAATATATACGTATCAACCTACACATATGGCTGTATCAACTCACACATATAGCAGTGTCAACCCACACATATAGTCGCGTCAAGCTACACATATAGTGGCGTAAGCCTACACATATATAGGCATCGGCCCTCGCATGCGGTAGCGTTGGGCATTATTACCGCCTTACGACCGTAAAACATGAACTAGGGTGAATTATTTCGGCTGGAACGAAAGGCCGTTTTTTAGCAAACAGCTATCAAACAGAGAATTGCTGTTTTTTTCTCTCGAATTTGGAAGCGAGACGCACTTGGGTACGGAATAATCGATTCTCCGGGACTTCAGATTACAAGTTGTCAAAAAGACAAATGTGTCACTTGTATCTATAGTTCCTCTGCCATTTCCCGATAACCATCGGGGGAGAGATGGTTAATGTATATTAAGACTGTCACTCATCTTTTCATCAAGATGGATGAAAATCTCGGTGGATGTGCTTTCTATGTTGACGACATTAAAAATACGTAAGAACTGCACTTGGTAGTACTATCTGAGCTAATGTATAAAGTTGATTCGTTTCCATAGAGCAAAGGTAGAGATTTTAAATAGATGAAAATAATTATCCCCACCAATTATCAACTGATCCTATAAAAACTCTATTTCTCCAATAATTATACATTTGGCTTATAATTAATCGAATTTAACAACATGACTTTTCGGAAGAAAAGCTTGGTTATAATTTAGTTAAATAAAGAAAAGAGCTATCTCGTTCGTGAGAATATAGGTAGCTCACTATTTATTGGTGGTAGACTTGTGCCAATCGGCGATAGCTTGCCTACGGAATTTCTTTTTGAAATTCTCGCCTGTTTTGTATGTCCTAGGTGATATAAAATGGAAGGTGTGGCAAATTGATATTATCGATATTTGCCACACCTCCCCTTATCACTTACGAAAACTATTTTTCTTTTTACCGGCTCATCAAGAAAGATTTGAATCCCTCGAAATCTTTTGCCAGCTCGATGCTTTGTTTGGTTCCTTCCATGAAGACTTTCAGTTTCGCCGGGATCTCGATATCTGCCTCCAGTATCTTATCGACCGTTCCTTTGAATTTGGCGGGATGGGCGGTCTCAAGGAATAGACCCGTCTCGGTCTCGCTTAGATCGCTGTCTAGTAACCCTTGGTAGCCACAGGCTCCGTGCGGGTCGAGGATATATCCCGTCTCTTTATAGACGGCTCGCATCGTAGAGGCGATTTCCTCGTCCGTATAGCGATGTCCGGAGATCAGTGCGCATATTTCTTTATGAGGATCATTGAATGCGCCGAATAGGTCGATAATACGGGCGAAATTACTCGGATCGCCTACATCCATGGCGTTCGCTAGGGTGGCGACTGATGGGCGGGGTGTATAAGTTCCTGTATTCAGGTATTCCAAGAATACGTCGTTACGGTTGTTTGCCGCTACGAAACGCTTGATAGGGAGCCCCATCCAATAGGCAAACAATCCGGCGGTGATGTTTCCGAAATTACCGCTCGGCACGCAAACAACCAGCTCGTCCGCTTTTCCCAGCTTGTCCAGCTGAGCGTAAGCGTTGAAATAGTAGAACGATTGGGGCAAGAAACGGGCTACATTGATGGAGTTCGCCGAGGTCAGTTTCATATGACGGTTTAATTCCTCGTCCATAAAGGCGGATTTAACCAGCGCTTGGCAATCGTCGAACGTGCCGTCTATCTCCAATGCCGTGATGTTTTGTCCTAATGTCGTGAACTGGCATTCCTGTATCGGGCTGACCTTTCCCTTGGGATAAAGCACATACACGTGAATGCCCGGAACGCCTAGGAACCCGTTGGCGACGGCGCTTCCCGTATCGCCGGAAGTAGCTACCAATACGTTTACTTGCTTCAATCCCTCTTTCTTTATGAAATAACCGAGCAGACGAGCCATGAAGCGCCCTCCTACATCCTTAAAGGCCAATGTAGGCCCGTGAAATAACTCTAAGCTATAGATATTATCCTTTACGGGTACCACCGGGGTCTCGAAGGAGAGCGTATCTTTTACGATACCGTCCAATACCTCCGGTTCTATGTCTTCCCCGAAGAACATCTGAGCTACCGTGCAGGCGATCTCGTGGAAGGACTGGTTCTTCATGTTGGCTATCACCTCCTCGTCCAAGGAGTCGATATACTCGGGCATATATAATCCCTTATCGCCGGCCAGACCTTTTACGACGGCCTCTTCTAGGCTGGCTACAGGGGCTTGTTTGTTTGTGCTGTAATATTTCATGCTCTAATCGTTTAGAAATTCTTTTATAAATTGATCTTTTTCCAGTATGCCATATTTGCCGTTTGATACGGAGAACTCATCAAATGTGGTAACGGAGTCGGGTTGCTCGCCCGGCTTGTAAATCAGGAATGGAACCGGGGTATTCGTATGCGTACGTATGGAGCAAGGAGTGGGGTGGTCCGGAAGGATAGCGATCGCTACCGGCTCGTCCCATTTTTGCGTTTCCTCGTAGATGATACGTACGGCACGGTCGTCCAGATACTCTATCGTCTTGATCTTTAAGTCTACGTCTCCTTCATGCCCGGCCTCGTCGCTTGCCTCGATATGCAGGTAGACGAAGTCGTTTGTCTTGAGGGCCTCAAGGGCGGCGTGCGCTTTTCCCTCGTAGTTCGTGTCGTATAATCCGGTAGCTCCCTCTACGTGAAGCACCTCGAGGCCGGCGTAAACGCCGATTCCCCGGATGAGATCGACGGCGGAGATCACGGAGCCTTTTCCGAAGCCGTACATCTCCCGCATCGTTCGCATGGCCGGACGGTAGCCCGGAGACCAAGGCCAGATACTGTTCGCCGGATCTTTCCCCGCTGCCATACGTTTGAGGTTCACCGGGTGATCCTTTAAGATCTCTTGGGACTTGAGGATTAATTCGTTTAATAAATCGGCGGTCTCTCGTGCTTCCGGAACTTCCGGTTTTATCATTAAAGGCCGGAAAGGATGGAGGGGTACGTCGTGTGGTGGCGTGCAATCCAGACGCTTATCGCCTCCTTTGATTACCAATAGGTGGCGGTAGGAGACACCTGTATAGAACTTGACATGGTCGGAACCTAATCGCTCGTTCAGGCATTGGATCAACTCGTCCGCTTCCTCCGTGGAGATATGGCCGGAAGAGTGATTCTTCAAGATGTCGCCTTCTACGCAGATTAAGTTACAACGCATCGCCATCTCGCCGGGCTGCAGGGCGACGCCTATACTGGCGGCTTCCAATACACCCCGTCCCTCGTATACGGAGGGCAGGTCATAGCCTAATACCGCCATGTTCGCGACCTCGCTACCGGGATGGAAACCATCCGCTACGGTTTTCATCTGCCCGGTTACTCCCAGTTCCGCCAATTTATCCATATAAGGCGTCTTGGCGTATTGCATCGGGGTCTTGCCTCCCAGGGCCTCTATCGGCTCGTCGGCCATTCCATCGCCTAAAATGATAATGTGCTTCATACCTATCGAATATTTGCGATGGATATGATGTCGGCGAATACGCCTGCGGCCGTCACGTCGGCCCCGGCACCATATCCCTTGATGATCATTGGATATTCATGATATCTCTCGGTGGAGATCATGATGATATTGTTGCTGCCCTCCAGTTCATAGAACGGATGGTGGCTGTCTACGGCTTGTAGGCCTACCTCGCAAGCGCCGTTCTCCATCTTCGCCACGAAACGGAAGCGTTTGCCTTCCGCTTCCAGTAGCTGGCGTTTCTCCTCGAAACCGGCATCCGTATCCTTGATATTCTTCCAGAAGTCCTCAAGGGAACCCTCGAAGTACTTTTCCGGGATGAACAGGTTCCGTTTTACGTCGGCTTGCTCCACCGGATAACCGGCCTCACGCGCCAAGATTACCAGCTTACGGATTACGTCTTTGCCGCTAAGGTCGATACGCGGGTCCGGCTCGGCGTATCCGGCTTCCTTTGCCATGTGGATCGCCTCGCTGAAAGGGATATCGGCGCTGATCGTATTAAAGATATAATTCAGCGTACCGGAAAGTACGGCCTCCAGTTTCAATATATGGTCGCCGCTATTGATCAAGTCGTTCATCGTATTGATAATCGGGAGGCCGGCGCCTACGTTCGTCTCGAACAAGAACTTGATGTCCCGGTGGCGGGCGGTCTCCTTTAGCTTGGTATAATTATCGTAGGAGGAGGAGGCCGCTTCTTTGTTAGCTGCCACGACGGACACGTTATTGTTCATCAACGTCTCGTAAAGAGCCGCTACGTCCGGGCTTGCCGTGCAATCCACGAATACGGAGTTGAAGATATTCATCTTTACGATCTCCTCGCACAGATGCTCCGGGTTACTCTCTTCCCCGTTCTCCTTCAGCTCCTCCAGATAATTGTCGAGGTTGATCCCTTCCCGGCATAAAAGGGCTTTCTTGGAGTTTGAGATACCTACGACATTCAGCTTCAAACCGTTTTGCCGCATCAGTTTCGGTTGCTGGATACGTATCTGTTCCAATAAATTGCCGCCCACGGTTCCTACACCGGCAATGAAAAGGTTCAATACCTTATATTCAGATAGGAAAAAAGAGTCATGAATGGAGTTCAACGCCTTGCGAAGGTATTTATGCTTGATAACGAAAGAGATATTCGTTTCGGAAGCGCCTTGGGCGCAAGCGATCACGCTGATGCCCGCACGTCCCAGCGTACCGAACAGCTTACCGGCGATACCCGGGGTACGTTTCATGTTCTCGCCTACGATAGCGACGGTAGCCAGATCCTTCTCCGCTACGGTATCGTTCATATCACCCTGCGCACGCTCCAAGGCGAACTCGTCGTTCAATACTTGTACGGCCAAATCAGCGTCGGCGTTACGTACGGCGAAAGTCGTGTTGTTCTCGGAGCTGGCTTGCGATACCATAAATACGCTGATGCCATTCTTGGCAAGCGTCTTAAAGATCCGGTAGTTCACGCCGATCACGCCCACCATACCTAAACCTTGTACCGTGATCAAGCAGGTATCGTTGATGGAGGAAATACCCTTGATGATGGCCTTGCCTTCCTCTTTCACCCGCTCTTTCGAGATATAGGTTCCGGGAGCGGTCGGGTTGAAGGTATTCAAGATACGGATCGGGATATTCTTATGATAAACCGGATAGATCGTCGGCGGATAGATTACTTTCGCCCCGAAGTTACACAACTCCATCGCCTCCGTGAAAGTAAGCCGGTCGATTACGTAGGCGGAGCTGATCACACGGGGATCGGCGGTCATGAAACCATCCACGTCCGTCCAGATCTCCAAGGTGTTAGCGTCTAAGGCGGTCGCCAAGATGGAGGCGGTATAATCCGATCCCCCTCGTCCGAGGTTCGTAACCTCTCCGGTTTCCGTACTGGAAGAGATGAACCCGGGCACCAAGGAAACCTTGGGCAGCGGCGAGAAGGTCTCTTTTATGAGCTTGTTGGTCAAGTCGAAATCCACGATATGCTTGTTGAATTGCTTAACTGTCTTGATATATTTGCGTGAGTCGAACAACTTAGCGTCCTTGATCACGTTCGAGACGATCAGGGAAGATAGGCGCTCGCCATAACTTACGATCGTATCGGATGTCTTGGCGGATAAATCGTTAATCAAATAAACACCTTTGAAAATATTGCTCAATTCATCCAGTAAAGCCATCACTTTCTTCTGGACATCCATGCGTACCTCCTTGTCCTCGATCACTCCCTCGATCACGTCCAGATGGCGGGCGATGATCTCCGATAATTCTTTCTCGTAGGCAAGGTCGCCTTTAGAAGCCATGGTAGAAGTGGCCAGTAATTTATCGGTGATGCCCCCTAAGGCGGAGACAACCACGATTACGGGCTCTTCGATAGCCTCTACTATTTTCTTTACACTTAAGATACTATTCACGGAACCTACGGATGTTCCGCCGAATTTTAATACTTTCATCGATATGTATTTTTAATGGTTCATCGAGGATTGGCAATCAAGAAAGGCTTTTTCATGATTAGCAACCGACAATGACCGATTGATTAAACTTATTTATGTAAAAGGAGAAATAAAAAAGGATGCAATACGAGATTGCGACATAGCGTGACGTGGTCTACGCGAATGCTTATTAATAGATTCTAACCCCCCAAGGGGTCATCAATGCCCATGTATAATATGAGGACTCTACACTCATCATTGATTTTGTATTGTGCTTATTCTTTTATATTATGGGGGCAATATTACGCATTATTTTTCATATTGCAAGCGTTTTTGTCAAAAGATTGACTATTTTGTTGTTCAAGGTCTGCCCGGCTCTTGCTTTGGGTCACTAAATAGACGCCGGAGAAAACAAGTGCGGCCGATACTAGTTTCGTTACGCTAAAGCTATCCTGACCGATGCATACGGCGATAAAGGAAGCTACGATCGGTTGGATATAATTGTACATGCTGACGGTAGTCGGGCGGATTCGCTTTAAGGCCAGCGGTATTAATAAATAGGGTACGAACGTGGCCCCGAATAACACGAAGAAGATGGCTCCCAGCTCTTGGCCGTCGAAGACCTCTTTGTGGAAAGCCGGGGTATTCCAGATGGATTCGATAGCGAAAGGCAGGGTAATCAGCGTGGAGAACAGGAACATCCATTTCATCATCGTGACGGATGAGTACTTGAGTGTTAGTGGCTTGGATACTACCAAATAGATCGAGTACATGAATCCGCTAACCGTAATCAACAGGTTTCCCCCTAGACTGCTCGCTTGATTGGAACCTTGCGTGGATTGTAGTATCAAGGAGATCGCCCCGCATATGCCAAGCAGTACCCCGAACGTTTTCATCCGTGTGATCGGTTCCTTTAGGATTAGGGCCGCCAAGATCATGACAAAGATGGGGACGGCGGTCGCTATGATGGAAGCGTCTACCGGCGACGTGGTATTCAATCCCCAGATAAACAGCCCTTGGTTCAAGCCTACTCCGCAAAGGGCGCAAAGGCATAGAAGTCCCAAGTCCTTCAACGGCACTTTCTCATAGGGAACGAATAGAGAGGTGATCCAGAACATCACGCAAGCGAAGCTCATCCGCATACTGGTCAGCGCCTCGGGTTGCACATGCTCGGGGAGTAGATATTTGGATACGGGCATATTAATGGCGAACAGGATGTTGGCCGCTAAAATAAGGAGATGCCCTTTTAGCTTTTCTTGATTCATCATAAGTACGATCCTAGATTGGTATAATATAAATGTATACAGGCTTATGTTTTGGTGAGCAAAGGTCTTACTTTTTTTTGTAAATAAGAAATGATCCGTTAGTAAAGTGTTTTACATACGGATCATTGTCTGTTTAGTCAAGGAAGCATCCCGTTTTTATTACGATGAAACGGCCGCTCCTCCCATGATATCCAGCAATTCGTTGGTGATGGCTTGCTGGCGGGTTTTATTATATTGCAAAGTTAATTGTTGGATTAAATCGTTCGCATTGTCGTTGGCGGTCTGCATGGCCATCATACGGGCGGCGTGCTCGGCGGTTGAGGTGTCGAGTAGGATCGTATAGATGGTTAGGTTCAGCAATTTCGGGAAAAGCCGGTTACGCAACTCTTCCGCCGAGGGCTCAAGGATGTAGTCGGTGGCCGTTTCCGCCGCTTCCGTATCCGAGAGGGAAAGGGGAAGATACGTCTTGTGGGTTACGACTTGTGTCGCCATGTTCTTGAAATGGTGATACAGTAATTCCACCCGGTCTGCTTTACCTGTGACGAACAGCTCCATGAGACGGTTCGCCAAGGATACGGCGCTTTCATAAGACGGTTTTTCGCCGATCGTGATGAAATCAGTGTCGAAGCTATAACCCGCTTTATGAAGCTCATCCGCTATTTTCTTGCCGATAGGGTAGAGGCGTACCTCTATTTGCTGGTTCTTATAAGTCTGGATCGTGGCGGATAACTCTTTCCATATATTGGCATTGAATGTCCCGCATAACCCCGTGCTCGAGGCGAATACGGCGATAGCCACCTTGCTCACCTTACGCTGTTCGGTGTAAGGTGAGTCTAGGTCGCATTCCGCCGAAAGAAGACCGTTTAAGATAGCGGATAGTTTATTAGCATATGTAAGTGTGTGCTCGGTTTGCGTCTGGGCATGATGAAACTTGGCCGACGATACCATTTTCATGGCGGCGGTGATCTTCTGCGTGCTCCGTATAGAGGCGATCCGGACTTTTATTTCTTTCAATGAACCCATAACTCCTTCGCTGTTTTTTCCAATATACCTCGTATCTCATCATTGATAACGCCGGTCTTTAAGACATCCAGTACGTCCCGTTGGTGAGAGGTACGTAACTCTTGCAAAAACCTTGCCTCGAACTCATGCACCTTGTCCAATGGAACCTCTTTCAGCAGACCTTGCGTTCCGCAATAAAGGATCGAGATTTGCTCTTCCACCGGCATCGGGCTATATTGAGGCTGTATCAGTAACTGGGTATTCTTCTGCCCTTTATCGATCGTGAAAGCGGTGACGGCATCCATCTCGCCCCCGAACTTGGAGAATGATTCCAATTCACGGAACTGAGCCTGATCGATTTTCAAGGTACCCGCTACCTTTTTCATCGCCTTTAATTGCGCGTTACCGCCTACACGGGAAACAGAGATTCCGACGTTGATAGCCGGGCGGTTCCCTTGGTTGAATAAATCGGTCTCAAGGAATATCTGTCCGTCGGTGATAGAGATCACGTTGGTCGGGATATAAGCCGATACGTCTCCCGCCTGAGTCTCGATGATCGGTAAAGCGGTCAAGGAGCCACCGCCTTTCACCTTGTCTCTCATGCTTTCGGGGAGATCGTTCATCTCACGGGCTACCTCCGGCTGGTTGATGATCTTGGCGGCACGTTCCAATAGGCGGGAGTGCAGGTAAAAGATATCACCCGGGTACGCCTCACGTCCGGAAGGACGGCGAAGGATCAAGGAAACCTCACGGTAGGCGACCGCCTGTTTGGACAGATCGTCGTAGACCACCAAGGCGTGTCGTCCGCTATCCCGGAAGTACTCTCCGATGGCCGCTCCGGCGAACGGGGCGAAATATTGCATGGCTGCCGGGTCGGAGGCGGTCGCGCTTACGACAATCGTATAGTCCATGGCGCCTTTCTCTTGCAAGGTGTTCACCAAGGCCGCTACCGTGGAACCCTTTTGCCCGATCGCCACGTAAATACAGTAAACCGGGTTCCCTGCCTCGTAGTTGCTACGTTGGTTGATGATGGTATCGATAGCGATCGAGGTCTTTCCCGTCTGCCGGTCGCCGATGATCAACTCACGTTGTCCCCTTCCGATAGGGATCATAGCGTCTACGGCCTTGATACCGGTTTGCAAAGGCTCGTTTACCGGCTGACGGAAGATCACACCCGGAGCCTTGCGCTCAAGCGGCATCTCGCAAGTCTCGCCAAGGATCTCGCCTTTCCCGTCGATCGGGTTTCCCAATGGGTCGATCACACGCCCGATCATCCCCTCGCTGACATCGATAGAGGCGATGCGGCCCGTGCGTTTTACGGTGTCGCCCTCCTTGATTCGGTCGGTCGGACCTAAAAGGACGGCGCCTACATTATCTTCCTCCAAGTTCATCACGATCGCTTCCATCCCGTTATCGAATTGAAGCAACTCGTTCGCCTCCGCATTATCCAGCCCGTAGATGCGGGCCACGCCGTCACTCACCTGCAATACGGTCCCGACCTCCTCCAGCTTGATGCTGGTATGGATTCCTTCCAATTGCTGGCGCAGGATGGAGGAGACTTCACTCACTTTTATCTGTTCTGTCATACTTCTTCTTTTTTATCTGTTTTCGAGTAGCCCGGTACGGATATCCCGTAGTTGCGTCGCATAGCTAGCGTCTATCCGGTAATTGCCGATGCGTAGGCGGAAGCCCCCGATTAGTTCCGGTTCCACATGGCCGGAGAACTCGATCGTGCATCCCGTCTCTTTCCGCAGCTTGTCTTGCAGGTGAGACTTGACCGCATCGTCTACCGTTACGGCTGTGTCGAATCGTACCCGGGTAATCTTTTTCTCTTTCCGGTACAAATGGATATAAATGTATGCGATGAAGGGCAGTAACGTCTCCCGTTTATGGGCTAATACCAGATTGATAAAACGTGTATATAGCTCGCATACCTCGATACCTCCCGCCGCCGTAAGCAATTTCACTTTCTCCGGTACGGAAACGATCGGGTTGCTCAAGGCATCCCTAAGCTCCGGCTCCATCGAGAAGCTGTCCGCCAACATCTTCATATCATCATATACCCGGCTTTCCTGTCCCTTGTCTTTCGCTAGGGAGAAAAGCGCTTTGGCATACCGGGAAGAAATAGTTCCTATATCCATACCTTACGATTTACTAAACGATACCTCATCCAGCAGCCGGTCGATCATCTGTTGTTGTTCCTTATCCCGGCCGATTTTCTCTTTCATTACTTTCTCTGCGATAGCGATAGACAGATCCGCTATCTCCGAGCGGACTTCGCGAATAGCTTTCTCTTTTTCTTCGCGGATACGCCGGGTAGCCTCCTCTATCTGCAGATGTGCCTCGGAGACAGCCTTTTTCCGTGCCTCCTCGATGATCCGCTCCTTTTCGGCAAAGGCTTCCTTCAGGACGGCGTTTTGCTTTTCCTTGGCCTCGGCTAGCATCTTCTCGCCCTCGGCTTGGATATGGGCAAGTCGCTCATTCGCCTGACGTGCCGTCTCTAAGGAATTGTCAATGTAAGCTTTCCGTTGTTCGATTGCCTTGACGATCACGGGAAAACCGTATTTGGAAAGGATCACGAAGACAATCCCGAATGAAACGATCATCCAGAATAGAAGCCCTGAATCCGGTGTTAATAAAGACATAGTTTGTTACTTTTTTATTGGAACAACGCTAAGAAACATACGACAATAGCGAACAATGCCACACCTTCTACCAACGCTCCCATAATCAACATCGAGGTACGGATCTCTCCTGCGGCCGACGGCTGGCGTCCAATAGCTTCAACGGCACCTTTACCGATCAATCCGATTCCGATACCTGCACCTATGGCGGCGAATCCCGCTCCTATAGTGGCTCCCATCTTCGCTACGCCCATCCCGGCTGCCGCTTGTAATAAAATAGTCGATAACATAGTGTTTAATTTTAAATTAGTAACCTTAATAATATAATTCTAATACCTTAATTTCTTTGGATTTATTCCCTTACCTTGGCCAATCCGATATAGTTGGCCGACAGCAGGGTGAAAATATAAGCTTGCAAGCAAGCCACTAACAATTCCAGACAGTTCATGAACGCACAGAACAAGACGGATACGATCGTCATACCTAAATTCACGGCTACTCCCATCGTTACCGTTATGAATATCAAACAGGTTAGCGCCAAGATAATCGTATGGCCCGCCATGATGTTGGCGAACAGACGGATCATCAACGCGAACGGCTTGGTGAATACCCCGAAGAACTCCACGAACGGCATGATCGGCAAGGGCAGTTTCAAGTAGATCGGCGCTTTGGGCCAAAAAATCTCTTTCCAATACACTTTCGTGGCGAACAGGTTGACCGCTATAAACGTACAAAGTGCCAATACGCCTGTTACCGCTATATTTCCCGTAATATTAGCGCCTCCCGGGAAAACCGGTATGATCCCGATCAGGTTATTGATCAAGATAAAGAAAAATACCGTCAGCAAATAGGACGAGAACGGCTTATATTCTTTTCCGATCGCCTCTTTGATCACCCCGTCTTGTATGTAGGAGATGGCCATTTCCATCAATCCGATAAATCCGCCCGGCGCCTCGTTCGGGTGCTTTTTATACCAATGGGCGGTCCGGAGAACGATGAAAAGCAAGAGGCCGCAACTGAGGAACAGTCCGCAAACATTCTTGGTCAATGAGAAATCCATCGGGCGAACCTCTTCTCCTGCACTGTTCTTCTCAACAACCTTTCCCGCATGCTCACCTTCCCCGGCGATATAATAATTGTGATGCGTCCGGCCATGATGTAGATGGGATGACAGGAATAAATCCCATCCTCTTTCCTCGCTTTTTACCAAGATAGGCAGGGGAATCGCAATCTCTTGTCCGTTCCATTCCGTGATATGCCATGTATAGGCGTCTTGAATGTGGGAGAAGACGATATCCTGCACGTCTATCTCGCCGGACGCCGCTTTTGCCGGAGTGAGAAAGCTGAGCCACATCCAGAAAGCGATCCATATGTATTTGTTATCTTTGATTGTACTCATCATCCTTTTCCCTTTTCTCTCTTTTCATTCTTTTCTTTTCAAACAGATATAAAATGTAAGTCTCCAGTCCGAGGTAAATGAAATAGAATAACATCAACGTGAAACCAAATGTCTTTAATTGTTGCCCGACAAACGCCGCGTACATCCATAAGAAGACGAAAGCGAGCGTGAACTTACACAACCGGACTAGCATGTACATGGTTACGGTCACATCTCCGTTTTTCCTTTTTACCCGGTCTAGGAAGAAAGTCATCGCCATGGCCATGACCCAGTAAAAGAAGGGAATGGACGGATACCACGAGAAATAGTGTTCCGGCCAGATGGTATATAATAAACCACCCAATGAAACGCCTATTGCCACGTTGATAAACGTGATCAAACCCATTAACCTCATTTTTAATCTGCCATTCATTGTCGTATGTTTTTATTCGACGCAAACGGATAGGATGTCGTCTTTTACCTCTACGAATCCGCTTTGTATCGTTTGTTCTTGTCTTTTGCCGTTTGCCTCGAACCGGATCGTACCCGCCTTCAACGCTGCTATCAATGGGGCGTGATGAGGCAAGATATCGAATGAACCGGCAACTCCCGGGAATGAGACAGATTCGGTCTCGCCTTCGAAAAGAATGCCGTCCGGTGATACAATTTCCAGTTTCATATCGATTAATTTGCTTGTTTTTTCAGCTGCTTGGCCTTCTCCAAGACATCCTCGATGGTTCCTACGTTTAAGAATGCCTGTTCGGGTATGTCATCCGTTTCCCCGTCCATGATCATCTTGAATCCCCGGATCGTATCCTCTATAGAGACCATGACACCGGGTACGCCAGTGAATTGTTCTGCCACGGAGAAGGGCTGGGACAGAAAACGTTGTACACGGCGGGCCCGGTTGACCGTTAGCCTGTCCTCGTCGGAAAGTTCTTCCATACCGAGGATGGATATGATATCTTGAAGTTCCTTGTTCCGTTGCAGGATTTGTTTTACCCGTTGCGCTGTGTCGTAATGCTCCTTGCCTACGATTAGCGGATCAAGGATGCGGGAGGTGGATTCCAGCGGGTCTACGGCCGGATAGATACCGAGTTCCGTGATCTTGCGGCTGAGGACGGTTGTTGCGTCCAAGTGCGTAAAGGTAGTCGCCGGAGCCGGGTCCGTCAAGTCATCGGCAGGAACATACACCGCCTGTACGGAGGTGATGGAGCCCTTCTTGGTTGATGTGATACGCTCTTGCATAGCTCCCATTTCCGTGGCCAATGTCGGTTGGTAACCTACGGCGGAAGGCATACGCCCCAGCAAGGCGGAAACCTCGGAACCGGCTTGGGTGAAACGGAAGATATTATCGATGAAGAATAATATATCTTTTCTTTCTCCCTCAGAGGCTTTGTCACGGAAGGATTCGGCGATCGTCAAACCGGATAAGGCCACGGACGAGCGGGCGCCCGGCGGTTCGTTCATCTGCCCGAATACCAAGGTAGCCTGCGACTTAGCCAATTCATCGTAATCGATCTTCGACAAGTCCCAGTTGCCTGCCTCCATACTCTTCTTAAACTCCTCGCCGTATCGGATGACACCGGATTGGATCATTTCACGCAATAGGTCATTTCCTTCACGTGTACGTTCACCCACACCGGCGAAGACGGAGAATCCGTTGTTTTTCTTTGCGATGTTGTTGATCAATTCCATGATCAATACCGTTTTGCCGACTCCGGCTCCTCCGAAAAGTCCGATCTTGCCTCCTTTGGCGTAAGGTTCCAATAAATCGATTACTTTAATACCCGTGTACAAGACCTCTTGGGTCGTTGTCAGATCCTCGAATTTAGGAGGCTCACGATGGATGGGAAGAGCCCCGTCTTTAGTAAGCTGGGCCATGCCATCGATAGGGTCGCCGGTGACATTCATTAAACGTCCTTTGACTTGGTCGCCGGTCGGCATGGTGATGGGCATTCCGTATGACACGGCCTCCATGCCTCGTCTCAATCCGTCGGTCGTATCCATCGCTACGGTACGGACGGTGTTTTCCCCGATGTGTTGCTGAACTTCGACGATCAAGATCTTTCCGTTTGGGCGGGAAATCTCCATGGCGTCGTGGATACGGGGGAGGGTTACTGTTTCTTCTGTCCCATAATCAAAGTGGATATCCACTACCGGGCCGATAACCTGTGAGATATAGCCTTTTATTTCTCCCATAAAGCCTATTTGTTATTTATCTTAACCTATTAAAATGTCGTTGCAATATTACGTTTTATGGCGTTTCGATCCTTGAAAATAGAACTTTTTGTGTCTTTTTGAGATTAGTTAAACATTAAACTATTTAGCTGTAGTTCCGAAATAGACCAATTTGTTTCTTATTTGGACGAATCAGAAAGCTATAGTCAAATTTCTAAGGCATAGATAGATAAGGAGATACGAATTTGCTGCCTTTTTGATAGTAAAGGTGACAGTTCTGTTTTATTTTGTTAATCCATAATAGAGGTGTTTTTAATGGTATCGGATAGTTATTTGTGGTTCTGTTGAGCAAGTGGTGATATTTATGTAATTTTGTACGTCAACAATACTAAATAAACATGAAACGAATTATTGAGATATGCGCGAACTCCGCCCAGAGCTGTGTGGAGGCGGAGGCGGGAGGCGCTACCCGTGTAGAGCTTTGCGCCGGGATACCCGAAGGGGGAACTACACCTAGTTATGGAGAGATCAAGACGGCGAAGGCTCTGACTTCCAAGATCGATATCAATGTGATTATCCGTCCGAGAGGCGGTGATTTCTTGTATACGGAAGCCGAGGTACAATCCATGCTATTGGATATAGAACTGTGCAAGGAGCTAAAAGTGCATGGCGTCGTTTTCGGCTGTCTTACGAAAGACGGGGATATCGATGTACCCTTGATGCGGCGCTTGATCGAGGCGGCAAAACCTCTGTCCGTAACTTGTCATCGTGCTTTCGATGTTTGCCGGGACCCATTCACTGCGTTGGAGCAGCTAATCGAGTTGGGATGCGACCGTATCTTGACCTCCGGCCAGCAATCGGATGCCGTGAAAGGAATCCCCTTGATCGCCGAGCTGGTGAAACGTGCGGACGGACGGATCATCATCATGCCGGGATGTGGCGTACGTGAGAATAATATCGGGAAAATAGAGGCGGAGACAGGAGCGAAAGAGTTTCATACGTCCGCCCGAAGTATCGTATATAGTAAAATGGAATACCGCAATGAGAATGTCCCGATGGGAAGCAGTATCGTGTCCTCCGAATTCGAGACGGTGCAAACGGATCGGGAGAAGGTAAAAGCATATATTTAAGTGCTGGTATAGGCGTGAGCCTGTGTCGGTATTGGTGTAGCCCTACGCCTATACCGGCATCGCCTCATGCCTATACCGGCGTGGGGCGATACCAATACTCGTATGCGGGTGAAATGTTTTTTCTTCCCAAAAAGATTGTTTATCTTTGCGCCTCCATTAGATAAAAGATGCTAAATGTAACAGTGAATAATCGTTTTGGGTTTCACCAGCGTATCATGCTTATGATCATGTTGGTGCTGTTACAGTTTTATTCCATTGGAAGCGATTTCTTTCCGGAGAATATTACCACTACCTCGATGGAAATAGTCGATAAAGAGGCACCCGATGTGTTGTTGGATTTTGACGATAACGCCTCCTTGCGAACGGTACGTCAGGAGCAAGTGCAAATCCGAGCCTTGGAGATCGATTTGATATGGGACTTGTTTACGATTCTGGATTTACATGAATTAATTCATTCCTTGGAACTACGGCAATGCGCCAAGCTTCCTTTATTTTATAACCTACACAAAGCACAGAATTTCGTTTGGTTCTGTTCCTATCTGATTTAGTAGAACTTACCTGTTTCTTATTGTCGCGCATGGGGTGATTCGCCTATGTGCTTTTCGTCGTATTCAAATAATTATAAATCTATAAGTTTTATGAGGATAAAATTGTTTTCTAACTATTTACCCTTACTATGCTTAACGGCTTGTGTATGGGTATCTTGTAGCCAAAACCGGGAGAAAAAGTCCGGGAAGAAAGATCATACGCCGGTGATGCGGTTAACCACGACCACGATCGAGGTGCCGCAGTCCTATGTAGCGGATGTACAAGCCGTACAGTTCGTAGAGGTGAAACCGAAAGTGGAAGGGTTCGTGGAGGCCGTCCTTGTAGATGAGGGCGAGCACGTGAAGAAAGGGCAGGTGCTTTTCAAGCTTTCCTCGGCGGAATTGTACGAGGAGGTGAAAGAGGCGCAAGCCAATCACAAACAGGCCCAAGCCGAGTTGAAGATGGCGGAGGTAGAGGTAGACCGCATCAAGCGTTTGGTGGAGAAAGATATCATCTCGCCGATTCGTCTGGAGCAGGCGATGGCCGAGGCGGACGTGGCACGCTTGCAGGTGCAACAGGCCAAATCCCGTTTGCAACGTGCGGAGACTAATTTCTCGTACACGACGATCACGGCTCCTTTCGAGGGATACGTGGACCGCATCCCCTTTAAGGTGGGAAGTTTGGTTACGCCGAGCAGCTTATTGACCTCCTTGACGGACGTATCGGATATGTTCGCCTATTTCAAGATCAACGAGAAGGAGTATCTGGAATATAAACGGACGCAGTTGAGCGGTATCGACCAGCCGGAGTATAATAATCTGGAGCTGATCCTTTCCGACCAATCCACCTATCGGTATAAAGGGAAGGTAGAGACCGTGGAGGGCGACTTTGAGCGGGGTACCGGATCGATCGCTTTCCGTGCCCGTTTTGCGAACCCGGAACGTTTGCTGCGACATGGCGTATCCGGTAAGATCCGGATGCTGACCAAGATGGAGAACGTGGTCTTGGTTCCTCAGCAATCCACTTTCGAGATACAGGATTTTACCTATGTATATACGGTAGCGGAAGATGGAAAGGTGAGCGTACGTAGCTTCGAGCCGTTGGCCCGCCACGGTTCTTATTACGTGACACAGGATTTGCCGGACCAGACCGTCATCGTCTACGAGGGTGTTCAGATGATCACGGACGGCATGACTATCAATCCCGATATGGTAGATGGAGCCACGATCCATCGCCAATTGGAATCGTCTAACGAAATCGAGAATAATAAGTAAGCCCTATGTTTGAAATATTTATCAGACGCCCTATCTTATCGGGCGTGATCTCGGTGGTAATTGTCTTCTTGGGATTGCTGGCGATCAACTCTTTGCCGATCACCCAATTCCCGGATATCGTGCCCCCATCCGTTACCGTTACCGCCCGTTATACCGGAGCGAACGCCGACGTGATGGCGAAAACGGTGGCGACTCCGTTGGAGCGTGCCATCAACGGCGTGCCCGGAATGACCTATATGACCTCTGTTTGTACGAACGACGGTATGTCCTTGACTACGATCTATTTCAAGGTCGGTACCGATCCGGACGTAGCTTCCGTGAATGTGCAGAACCGTGTGACCACCGTGCTGGATGAGCTTCCGGAAGAGGTGATCCGTGCCGGCGTGATCACGGAGAAGGAGGTGAACAGTATGTTGATGTACCTGAACATCATGAGCTCGGATAGTACCCATACGGAGAAATTCGTATATAACTTTGCCGATATCAATATCTTGCGTGAGTTGAAGCGTATCGACGGCGTGGGATTCGTGGAGATCATGGGTAGCCGCGACTATGCGATGCGTGTATGGCTGAACCCGAACCGATTGGCGGCTTATAATATGTCGCCGCAAGAGGTTACGGAGGCGATCCGCTCGCAGAATATCGAGGCGGCGCCGGGTAAGACGGGTATCAGCTCCGACAAGATCCCGCAGCAATTGCAATACGTCTTGCAGTATAGCGGTAAGTTCAGCACGCCGGAGGAATATGGCGAGATCGTCTTGAAAGCCCTGCCGGACGGTTCCGTGCTTCGCCTGAAAGACGTGGCTACGATCGAGTTTGATTCCGAGGATTATAATATGATCTCCATGACGGACGGAAAGCCCTCGGCCTCTATCATGATCAAGCAGCGTCCGGGCTCTAACGCCCGTGAGGTGATCCAGCAGATCAAGGCGAAGATGGAGGAATTGAAGGAAACGACATTTGCCCCGGGTATGGAATATAATATCTCGTACGACGTATCCCGTTTCTTGGACGCTTCCATATCGGTCGTGCTCAAGACCTTGCTGGAGGCGTTTATCTTGGTATTTATCGTGGTGTATCTTTTCTTGCAGGATTTCCGGTCTACGTTGATACCCGCTATCGCCGTTCCGGTATCGTTGATCGGTACGTTCTTCTTTATGCAGATGCTGGGTTTCTCGATCAATATGCTGACTTTGTTCGCCTTGGTGCTTGCTATCGGTATCGTGGTGGATAACGCGATCGTGGTGGTAGAGGCGGTCCACGTGAAGATGCACAACGAGAAGCTGCCCCCGTTGAAGGCGACGAAAAAGGCGATCGGTGAGATCGGAGGGGCGATTATCGCTATTACGCTGGTGATGTCCGCCGTGTTTATCCCGGTCGGTTTCATGGATGGTACGGTGGGTATCTTCTATCGCCAGTTCTCATTGACGCTTGCTGTGGCGATCGTGATCTCCGGCGTGAACGCCTTGACGTTGTCTCCGGCTCTTTGCGCCTTGTTACTGAAGCCGGTATCTCATTCGAAAAAGGCGAAGAAGGGCCTTCTGACTCGTTTCTTCGAGGGCTTTAACCGCCGTTATGATTTCTTGGAGCGTCGTTATCGCTTGAATTTAAGATGGTTCTTGAACCGTCGGATGCTGACGTACGCAACCTTGATCCTTTTCTGTCTGGCCACGTGGGGCATGACGTTCGTGTTGCCTTCCGGCTTTATCCCGAACGAGGACCAAGGTATGATCTATGTGAACGTAGACGCACCTCCCGGAGCTACCTTGGAGCGTTCGGAAGCTGCCTTGAACAAGGTGCAAGCGGCTTTGTTGCCGTTGGAAGAGGTGGAGACGATCTCTACCTTGGCCGGCTATAGCTTGATGACCGAGACGGAGGGTGCCAGCTTCGGTATGGGTATGATTAACCTAACCCCTTGGGATCAACGGGAGCAGACGGCGGCGGAGTTGATGAGTGTGTATGCCGATCGTGTCGCCCATATCAAGGATGCGGACATCCAGTTCTTCCTGCCGCCTACGGTTCCGGGATTCGGTAACGCGAGCGGCTTCGAGCTTCGTCTGCAAGATAAGACCGCCGGTACGTTCGCCGAGTTGGATGAGGTCGCCAAGAACTTCGTGGCGAAGCTGAACGCTGATCCTCGCCTGACTGGTGTCACTTCCGGCTTCAACCCGAATTTCCCGCAATATCTGCTCCGGGTGGATTTGGCGAAGGCGGCTAAGCTAGGCATCAACGTGAACGAGTCCATGGAAACCTTGCAATCCTATGTAGGTAGTTTCTATTCCTCCAACTTCGTCCGTTTCGGCCAGATGTACAAGGTCATGTTGCAAGCGGCGCCGGAGTATCGTATGAATCCGGAGGATTTGTTCAGCCTGTATGCTAAGAATAAGGAGGGGAATATGGTGCCTTACTCCAACTTCATGACGATGGAGCGTGTGTATGGCCCGAGCCAGATTACCCGTTACAACCTGTTTACCTCGGCCATGATTACCGGCGAGGCCGCCCCGGGTGTCAGCTCGGGTGAGGCGTTGGCGGCTGTCGAGGAGATCGCTTCCGAGGTATTGCCCCGTGGTTACGATACCGAATGGTCCGGTGTGGCGAAGGAGGAGAAAGAGTCCGGCGGGCAAACGTTGGTGATTTTCGCTATTTGTTTGGCATTCGTCTATCTGTTGCTTGCCGCCCAATACGAGAGCTTATTGCTTCCGCTTCCGGTCATCCTGTCGCTTCCGGCGGGTGTGTTCGGCTCGTTCTTCTTGCTGTACGTGGTAGGGCTGGAGAATAACATCTACGCGCAGGTGGCGTTGGTGATGTTGATCGGTTTGCTGGGAAAGAACGCGATCTTGATTATCGAGGTGGCGAACCAGTGCCGTAAGGAAGGTATCAGCGTGATGGGGGCCGCTATTCAAGGGGCTACCAGTCGTTTGCGCCCGATCCTAATGACCTCCTTCGCTTTTATCAGCGGCTTGATCCCGTTGACGATCGCCTCGGGAGCCGGTGCCTTGGGTAATCGTTCGATCGGTACGGCGGCGGCCGGAGGTATGTTGATCGGTACGTTTGTCGGTATCTTCTTGATCCCGGGGCTTTACGTGATCTTCGAGTCGCTGGCTACTTATTTTAAAAAGAGAAAAGAGAAAGAGCAAATTAAAGAAGACGAGTATGTGTATTGATAAGATGAGATATATAATGATAGGCTGCGCCTTGGCTCTGATTGCTTTGGCCGGTTGTAAGACTCCCGAGCTATCGATGGACGAGCGGATCTCGCTTCCGGAATCCGGCGAGATGGGAATGAACGACGCTACGTTCGTGAAACCGCTGTCGTGGGATGTCTTTTTCCAAGATACCTTATTGCGAGGCTATGTGGATGTGGCTTTACGCAATAACCATTCCTTCCGGCAGAGCATGGAGCGCATCGCCATGAGCCGCGCGGCCTTGCAGCGGGCGAAAGGGCTTTTGCTGCCGGACGTGAATTTGAACATCGGAGCCTCCGTGAACCGTTTCGGTGAATATACGATGGATGGTGTGGGGAATAGCGAGACGAACGTGCCTTCTTTGCCAAAAGATAAGCATATACCGGACCCTTACCGGGATTTCGGCTTGAGCTTGAGCTTTCAATGGGAAGCGGATATCTGGGGCAAACTGACCCGGAAGAAGCAGGCCGCCGCCGCTCGCTGGATGGCTTCCGTGGAGGCTACCCGTTTTGCCCAGTCGATGTTGATCTCCGATTTGGCGATTCAATATTATGAGTTGATCGGCTTGGACCGGCGTAAGGAGGTGTTGCGGAACGCGCTGGCCAGTGCCCGTCGTTCCCATGAGCTGACCCGCCAGTTGAAGAAGGAAGGGGCGGAGACGCAGTTGGCGGTCGATCAGTTTTATGCCCGTGTGCTGTCGATCGAGAGTAAGTTGCTGGAAAACGATCAGTTGATCGGTGAGAAGGAGCGAGCGATCGCCTGCCTGTTGGGTGTTTTCCCTTTCGAGATTCGCCGGATGGGATTCGATGAGTTGCGTAAGTTGCCGGTTCCCTTGTCGGAAGGGATTCCGGCGAACCTCTTGACGTTGCGTCCGGATGTACGTTCCGCCGAGATGGAGCTGATCGCCTCCAAGGCGGATGTGATAGCGGCGAAGGCAGCTTTCTATCCCTCGTTGGTGCTTGGCGCCAGTGGCGGTTTCAATGCGTTTGATGTGGGTAAGTGGTTTCATTCGCCGGCCTCTTTGGTGTACGACTTGGCGGCGGGTATCACGGCGCCTATCTTCCGCCGCAATGAGATCCGTTCGATGTGGAACGAGGCGAAGGCTTCCCAGCGTATCGCTTTATCCCAATACCACGAGACCGCTTTGAACGCTTACACCGAGGTGCTCGATCTCTATTGCGCCAGCCAGACCCAAACGGAGCGTATCCGCTTGAAAGAGAAAGAATCCCTTGCCCACCAACGTTCCGTGGTGAATGCTGGCGAGATGTTCCAATTAAGCTATACCGGTTTCTTGGAGGTTCTTTCCGCCGAGGAGCGTTATTTGGATAGCGAGCTGGAGCATATCGATATCGTCACCGATTTATGCCGGAAGAAGATATTGCTATACCGGGCGTTGGGAGGCGGTTGTTGATTTTTATCGTGACGCTATTGTTATTGTACTGCAACCCGCATTGCAGTGTTACTGCACGCCGGTTGCAGTAGCGCTGCACGTGTGTCGCGGTAATACTGCAAAACGGGGTGCAGTGAGTACTTGATATCGTATGCCTTCGGCTTCGTTGCGATAAATCTAAGGAAGATGTGTTCTTTTCTGAAAAGAAGTGCTTATCTTTGAGGCTTATTGTTATCTTATAGTCTAGACCATTATGAAATATCTGACTCTACTCGTGTTTTTAGGAATCTCGTTGTTGTGCGAAGCCCAGCAAGATTCGATCGTCCCTTTTGAGAAAGCTTATAAGCGTACCTATAATATCCGGAAAGTATCGGGAGTGAAACCTACGATTGACGGTAAGCTGGATGAGGACTTTTGGACGAAGCAAGGCGAATGGTCGGATCGTTTCGTACAGATTATCCCCTATGAGCGGGCGATCACCCAATCTCCGACCCGGGTGAAACTTTTCTATGATGATAAATATATCTATATAGGCGTGTATTGTAAGGACGCCGTGCCGGATAAGATGAACCGTTTTATCGGGAACCGGGATGATAATAGTCTGGGCGATTTGATCAGTGTCGCTTTCGATACCTACCATGATTATCGTGCGGCACCGGAATTCAATATCAATCTAGGAGGAAATAAGACGGATCTGGTCGTAACGGATAAGTTGAACGTCAACCTTAGCTGGAACGCCGTTTGGGAAGGACGAACGAATATCAACCGGGCGGATTCCAGTTGGACCGCCGAGCTGCGTATCCCGTTCAGCCAGTTGCGTTATAACCAGCGATCGGAGGATGGCGTTTGGGGCTTGCATGTACGCCGTATCATCCGTAGGAATAACGAGGTGCAAAATTGGAGCATGATCCCCTTGAAGAATAACGGACATGTCTTTTCGTTCGGAAACATGAGCGGCATGGACTCTGTTCCCAAGCCTCGTGGCATCGAGTTCTTGCCGTATGTAATGGGTAAATACAGGCAGGAACCCCGGATAGACGGCAGCCCTTATCAAAAAGGGTATAGCTGGGGAGGAAACGTGGGCTTGGACGCTAAGTTCGCCCTCTCGGATTATACGTTGGATATGACGATCAATCCGGATTACGGACAAGTGGAGTTGGACCCCTCCGTAATGAACCTTACGGCTTACGAGACGTTTTACGATGAGAAACGCCCCTTCTTCTTGGAAGGAAAACATATCTTGGATTTCGCGAACGGTAGCGATATGATGTTTTATACCCGTAGGATCGGCGCCTCTCCCTCTTATACGCCACGGGGTATAGACAATGTAGGCAGTTATGCCGAGACGAAAGAGAATGTGCCGATTATTGGTGCTTTGAAACTGACGGGTACGAATAAACGGGGCTTGACGATCGGAGTGATCGAGAGCGTAACGGCACGTTCCTCCTCCAAGGTTACCCGTAACGGGGTGGAGGATGTGGAAGTCGTGGAGCCTTTGACAAACTATACCGTGGCCCGTGTGCAAAAGAACTGGAAGGGGAATACCTTGCTGGGCGGTATGGTGACTTCGGTAAACCGTGCCTTGGATCAGCCTTATCTGGAGGATTTCATGGTGCGTAACGCTTTCACGGCGGGTATTGACTTTACCCAGTATTTCAAGAATCGCCTTTATTATATAGATGTAAAGGGAATGTTGAGTTCCTTGCATGGTAGCGCCGGGGCGATCACGGCTTTGCAGAATAGCGTGGCGCATTATTATCAAAGGGCTTCCTCCGCCGATTATCTGGGGGTGGATCCTACCCGTCGCTCCCTGACCGGAACGGGTGGTTATGTGAAAGTGGGACGGAAAGGAAACGCCAAATGGAACTTCTCGGAGACCTTTACTTGGTCGTCACCCGGTTTCGACTTGAATGATATGGGATATATGAAGGAGACAGATTATCTGATGAATGAGACGGAGATCATGTATCGGCAGACCGATATCTGGAAGATATTCCGGTACAACGCCTTTACCCTGTCCCAAAAGAATATGTGGAATTACGGCGGTACTCCTTTTAGCAACAACGCTTCTTTGCGTTGGCAAAGTATGACGATGAACCGGTATGAATGGGATGTCAAGGAAACCTTTGCTTGGAATTGGCTGGATAGCCGCTTGCTGCGAGGGGGACCGGATGTTCGCTTCGGTTCTTATTTCTTAACTTCCGCTAAGTTCAATACCGATAAGGCGAAACGAATGATGTTCATGCTCAAATACGAGGGCGATCATAATTTCGAGGGAAATCGCTTCAATACGATCTCGCCGAGCTTGACATTCCGCTTGGGAAACCATGTCTATTTGTCCGGTCAACTGGATTATGCGTGGAATACGGATGAGATGCAATATGTGGCTACGACGAGTCCGCTTAGCTCGAGTAGCTTGGCCCCTTATTATTATGTCATGGGCCACATGGATCAGAAGACCTATGGCCTCACGCTGAAATTACAAGTGAACGTGACCCCCGATATTTCCATTCAATTTTATGGTGCCCCGTTCACCTCCATCGCTAAATACGATGATTTTAAATTAGCGGCGGATACGAAGTCGCATACCTTTGAGAACCGTTTCCAACGTATTGATCCGGATCAATTGACTTATGCGGATGGAGTCTATACCATCGGGGAGGGAGCTGGGCAGATGCCTTTTAGGAACCCTGATTTTAGGTTTAACGAGTTTCGTTCCAACTTGGTAGCCCGCTGGGAATACTTGCCCGGTTCCACGCTTTATTTCGTATGGGAACACCGGATGTCTAACCGGGACAACTGGTACTCCTCCGGCTGGGGAAGTAATCTGGATCGTATGTGGGGACTCCCCGCTACAAATACGTTCATGATCAAAATGAATTATTGGTTCAATCTATAGTCTATTTGTAGTTCGGATTGAATTATTGAATGGATGTTGGCGGAACCTGATCGTGTTGTTTGTTTTTTATGATTTTTATTTATATTTGCGGTGAAAAGAAAAATGCTTCTCAATGCAAACAAGATTTTGAGGCAAGTTAACCTTGATGTTTAATGAATAAATCTTAAATTTTAGATATGGTGAGAGATGGATAGAACAGTGTGTGGGTAATCTCATTCAGATGAGATGTTTTTGAAAAGAATTTTTAGTATAATTCAAGTGTAAAAGAGACTTAAATCTAGTTTTATGAATAATAAATATTACTTAGCAACGGTGCTTTTAGCGTTAGGAGCGTTCTCTCCGTTGTATGGTGTACAAAATACCCCCCCCCCCCCCCCCCCATAATTATTCTGTAAATCAGAATGATATAAGATTGACGGGTACCGTTATTGATGAAGCCGGTATACCAGTGATTGGTGCAAACATTCTTGTAAAAGGTACGACAAACGGTACGATTACCGATATGGATGGTAAGTTTACGTTAATCAATGTTCCTGAAAACGCAATCTTGGTGGTTTCTTATATCGGATATCTAGACCGTGAGATTCCTGTGGCAGGGAAAAGTACGTTGGAAATCCGTTTGAAAGAGGATACGCAGAAGTTGGATGAGGTCGTTGTCGTAGGTTATGGCGTGCAGAAAAAAGTGAACATGACCGGGTCTATATCGAACGTGAAAGCGGATGATCTATCTGTGATCCCGAGTACAAACCTTTCAAACTCTTTGGCCGGACGTGCTCCGGGAGCTACGATCACGGGCAACTCTGGTTTGATGGGGGCTAAATCCGAGATTCGTATGCGTGGAGGATTCGGTGATCCTTTGTTCGTTATTGATGGGGTGATTCGCGATAAAGAGGCTTTCGACTTATTGGAACCTTATGAAATAGACCAAATGAGCTTCTTGAAAGATGCGGCTACCGCCTCAATCTATGGTTCCGCTGCTGGAAATGGTGTCGTGTTGGTAACGACTAAGGGAGGAACGAAAAACCAAAAACCGATATTTAATTACCAAGGTTCTTATGCGTTTAGTAAACCGACTCAGGAATTGTTTGCCGACCGTTGGGATGCGATTGATGATTTGGACTACCAGAATGCGGTAGCTCGTTTCCAAGGTACGCCGCTTCCTAATGGCGAGGAGGAGTATGCCTATTTCCGTGATAATAAGATCAACTATAACGTGAACGATTATATTTGGCAGAATCCCTGGAATACGAAACACTCCTTGAGCGTGAACGGTGGTACGGATAAGGTAAAGTATTATGTGATGGGATCGTTCTTGGCCGAGGAGGGATCGTATGTGTCGTTGGAGAATAAGAAATTCTCCTTACGTTCGAACCTTTCTGTCGATTTGACCAAGTATATAACCATGAATGTGAACTTGGATGCGAATCAATCGAACGATAAGCGTTTCTACTGGCCTTTCTCTGACGATGACGACCAATCGGTGTACGATTTATATCGTTGTACCTTCAACGCAATGAAGACAACGCCGTTTTACTCTTACTTAGACGGAACGCCCGCTAACACCATCACGGATTATCCGATCTATCAAGACTATGGCTCTTGGCAGGGATGGAATCCCGTGGATCAAGTGGTTGGAAACCGTTATTTGAAGACACGTCGGCGTAATTTGAACGGTATCGTTTCGTTCAATATCAACCTTGATTTCATAACGAAAGGTTTGAGCACGAAAGTGATGGCCTCTTATCTAGGCCACGATTACAACCGGAAGCGCTTTATGACCTTCCAGAAAAACTATAAATTCCAGCAAGCGGATCCGCAAGGCAATCGTTTTTTGCCGGCTCCATTGAATTTGAATGAATATAATACCTTCAACTTCTCGCAGAATTACGAGAATCTGGAGTATAAGACTAAACAATTGTGGACCGAGCAATTCAACTGGTTCGTGAATTATGCCAATACGTTCGGTAAGCATGATGTGGCAGCCATGGTGGTATTCGAGCAGGCATCTAATGGTGGCGAGGAGGTATCGGCCAAAGGTGAGTCTCCGCTTACGAATTTAGACCAGATGTTCAACTACTCATCCGATGCTTTGCGACGCTGGGGCGAGGCGAAGGAGAAGAACGGAGGGCGCCTTTCTTGGATCGGCCGTTTCAATTATACATTTGATCAGAAGTATATAGCAGAATTTTCTTTCCGTTACGATGGTAATACCCTTTTCCCAGACGGTAAGCGTTGGGGCTTCTTCCCCTCTGTATCTGCCGCATGGCGTATCAGCCAAGAGTCTTTCATGGAGCCGACATCTGATTGGTTGAGTAATTTGAAGATCCGTGCCTCTTATGGTACGACGGGTAATGATATGGATTTGAGCAAGGACCCGATTGACAAGGTGGATGCGTTCTCTTATTTGCAAAAGTATCAATTGGGTGAAAAATATATCTTTGGTAATAACTTGGCAAATACGATTGTGGCTGGAGCGACTCCGAACTATGCCTTGACATGGGCAACCTCAACTACTTATAATGGTGGTTTGGATTTTGGTTTCTTCAATAATCGTTTGTCTGGAACGTTCGATGCCTTTTATCGGAAAGAGGTAGATATCCTCGGACCGCGTACGGTGACACTCCCAAGCACGTACGGACAGGCTTTGGCTCCGGAAAACTATGCCGAGCGTTCTTGGCGAGGCGGTGAGTTGGCTCTGACTTGGATGGATAAGGCCGCGAATGGCGAGATTACTTACTCTGCCTACTTGAATCTGGGATTCGCTCGTGATCGTTGGGATGTATTGGATGAGGATGCCACTTATCGAGAAGGGGGTAACCTGCATGCGTTGTCAAAACAGGGTAAGGCTGAGGGAATCTTGACGGGCCTGATCGCCGATCACTTGCTGACGGATCCGGCAGAGGTGGAAGCCTTGAAGGCGAAAGGTTTCAAGCAATTTGGACGGGATCCTTATCTGGGTGGTATCTTGTATAAGGATACGAGAGGCGATGGCTACTCGGAGGGACCGGACGGACGTATTGATAGCAATGATGAGTATAATTTGTTGAGTGAGAATGGTACGCCACGTATCAATTATGGTTTTGGCGGTAGTATCAAGTGGAAGGGAATCACGCTGGATGTGCATTTTCAAGGGGTCGGAAAATATGATCGCTTCGTAGGTGGCGTAGATGGAGGTTTCTATCAACATGGTGGTACGATTCGTCCTTATTTCCCGATTTGGACGAGTGATAAGGTGTATGATCCGGAACTTAATCCGGATGGGGTTTATCCACGTATCACGGGCACGAGTTGGTATGAGTCTGGAGCGGGTAATACGAGTTACTGGATGCGCAATGGCGCTTATTTGCGTTTGAAGAATCTAAATATTGGTTACGATTTGCCTATGGCTATTCTTCGTCCGTTAGGAATCACGCATGCTCAGGTATTTGCGAATGCTACTAACTTGTTCTGTATTTCAGCTGTGACCGAGTTCTTGGATCCGGAACAAGAATATTATGATTCTTATCCTTTGATGAGAACGTTCTCTTTTGGTCTTAATTTCTCATTCTAAATATAATATAGGAAGATATGAAAATGATTCAATTTAAATACGCGATAATTAGTGCGGCCTTTCTGTTAGGTGGAATGACAACAGGCTGTGACACGTTGGATATCGACAACCTAGAGACCTACGATGAGTCTATGGTTTGGGGAGACCTTAACCTGGCTCAGGCGTACGTGAACAATCTGTATGAGGAGTGTTTTGAGGGCTGGAGTGTTTCTGCCGACCAAAATTCGGATCAAGTGACGGGCATTCCTTGGTATTTGGGTACGATCACGGAGACTGGGGATAGTTATAAAAAATGGGACTATACCAAGATCCGCCACATCAATGAGGCGATCTTTAAACTGGAGTCTAGCGTGATAGAGGATAAGAAAGCTGTGGATTTCATGTTGGGACAAGCCTATTTCATGCGTGCCTATATGTATTATTGGATGGTGTTGCATCATGGTGGCGTACCTTATTTGAAAGTGCCGCAAGATAAAGATAAGGATGATTTGTACGTGAAACGTAACTCTACGCCGGAATGTTTCCAGTTTATGATAGAGGATTTGGATCATGCGATTTCCTTGTTGCCTGCCAAAATAGCTGGTAGTTCCAGTGATTATGGGCGTATAGACCAGTGTTTTGCAAAGTCTTGGAAAGCAAAGACCTTGTTACTGAAAGCTTCTCCTCAGTTCAATCCGAAACGTATGTATGATAACGCATACTGGAAAGAGGCTTACGTGGCGGCTAAGGAGGCGTATGATTTTTGTGTGCAGAATGGCATCGCGTTGACAGAGAATCCGGCGGATATTTGGTTGCAAGAAAGAGGTCCGGAGGTTATCTTCCCGGTTATTTATTCAAATCCGAACCGTGTCGCTACTTGGGAGTATGGTACGCGTCCGGCTTCTGTGAGCCGTGATAAACCTTATCATAATCCTACTTGGGAATTCGTAAAGGATTTCCCGATGTTGGATGGTAAGCGTTACGACGATCCTACGGGCAAGTATTACGTAGGTGACGAGCAGGCTTTGCTGAAGGCTTTCTGGAAGAATCGCGATCCGCGTTTCAACAGGGCTTGTTTGTATAACGGACGCGAATGGCCGGTAGCTGGTAGATCTGCCGACAACCGTATGTATAACGCCTTGGGTGTGAGCAACGCAGACGATCAATATGGTGTCAATCCGAATGCGGGTGTCAATGCGGCCAACAATGATATTTTCTCTGGAATGTATAATTACAAAGTGTCTGATCTTTCCTTGACACAAGACAAGGTGATGACGTTCGATATTGATTATATCTTGATGCGCTTTGCCGAAGTGATGTTCATCTATGCGGAGGCCGCTAATGAGAACGGACATTCTGATGTAGCTATCGATTTGTTGAAACAGATCCGTAAGCGTGCGGGTATAGAGGCAGGGGCGGATGGTTTGTATGGCTTGAAGATTGGTAGCCGTGAGGAGATCCGTCAGGCGATTTTGGATGAACGTCATATCGAGCTGTGCTATGAGGGACATCGTTTCTGGGACTTGCGCCGTACGCGTAATATGATGATGTTGGCCGGTTGGACGAAACATGGTATCGAGGCGATCGCAGTCAACCCGGATGGCTCGGATATGGACTTGAACGTCGCTCGCGACCGGATCGCCAAGAATGAGTTGACTACCGGTGATTTTCGCTACGTAATCCATCAAGTTCCTTATACGGAGGCAGCTGAGCGCCAGTTCGTGATCGAGGAAAGCTTCTATTTCTTCCCGATCAAGAAAACTTACTTGGACGAGAACCCGAATTTGGAGCAGAATAATAATTGGGGAGGTACGTTCAATCCGACTATGGAACAATAATTGATTGATTCTTAGATTGAATAATAAGGAATATGAACATTAGGAAATATATATGGGCGTACGTGGTGGCTATGGCCTTGATTTGTCCGGGCGTGAAGGCGCAGGAACAGATCACGATCGGTGTCATCCAATATGATGTACGCGATATAGATAAGAGTTTCAAAGCCCTGCATGAGCAGGGCTTTGGTTCTTGTGAGTTAAATTATAGTGAAAAAAGATTCACGAAGGAATTGGCGGAGCAGGTGAAGGCCGCTTCCGAGAAGCACCGGATCCGGGTAACTACGTTGGTTGGTGTGCCGGGAAGTAAAAGTACGTGGAATTTTCGTCAAGGACCGGCTACGATCGGCCTGGTACCTATCGATGAGCGTTTCGAGAAGTTGGACTTATACCGTAAAATGATCGATTTTTGTGTACAGGCTGGTATTCCGGCTATGCACTCGCATTTTGGATTTATTCCAGAGGATCCGTCTTCGGCGCAGTATAAGGATTTCATTGAGGTGATGCGTGGCTTGGCTACTTATGCGAAGGAGCGTAATGTCTTGATTTATTTCGAGACTGGGCAGGAGACACCAATCACTTTGATTCGTGCGATCCGGGATATCGGTACGGGTAATTTGTTTATCAATTGTGATTTGGCGAATTTACTAATGTATGGCAAGTCGAACTCCCTGGATGCGGTCAAGTTGTTTGGTAACTTGATTAAAGAGTTCCATGCGAAGGATGGCAAGTATCCGGATCCTAACAATCCGTATGAGCTGGGCCATGAGGTACCGATCCCTACGGGCGATGTAGATTTTCCCGCAGTGATTGCCGAGTTGAAAAAACAAGGATTCAAGGGTGCGATAACAATTGAATGTGAGCTGAATGGTACCCGCCATGATTATGTGATCCAAACTCGTAAATATTTGCAAGAGTTGCTGGATCGATAGGCCGCTTAATCACGATTGTAAGCGGTGTTGAATGCCCATTGTAAGTGCTTTATAATGCCCATTATAAAGAGCCTGCAATGGGCATTGTCGTATTTGTAAGAATTATCGACAGGAGTTGTTATTTTATTAGAGGGAAAAAATTATCTTTGCGTGTATACTGTCTAATTGTTAAAATAGAGGATAATGGAAGAGAAGAAAAGATTGACTCGTTCGAATAATAAGATGATAGGGGGTGTTTGTGCCGGTCTTGCGGAATACTTGGATATCGATCCGACGATCGTACGGATCGTATGGGTATTGATGGTTCTTTTCGCCGGATTCGGTATACTGCTCTACATTATATTATGGTTAATAATGCCTAAACAACAGATCGGATAAAGAATGAATTTTGAAATATCGTCTTCGTTCAGTCCCACGGGTGACCAACCCGAGGCGATTGCGGCATTGTCGGAAGGGATCAAGAGCGGCGTTCCTTTTCAAACACTTTTAGGTGTTACCGGTTCTGGTAAGACGTTTACGATCGCTAACGTGATAAAGGAAGTTCAGAGACCAACCTTGATACTCAGCCATAATAAGACGCTTGCCGCTCAGTTATACAGTGAGTTTAAAGCGTTTTTCCCAAATAATGCGGTAGAGTACTTTGTCTCTTATTATGATTATTATCAGCCGGAGGCCTATCTACCTTCTACCGATACCTATATAGAGAAAGATTTGGCGATCAATGAGGAGATCGATAAGCTGCGTTTGAGGGCCACGGCTTCCTTATTGTCGGGTCGTAAGGACGTGATCGTGGTCTCATCCGTATCCTGCTTATATGGTATGGCGGATCCTACGGCATTCGCCGAGAAAGTGACGCATCTGGAACGGGGTATGCGTATCGACCGGGATAAGCTGTTGCGCCGGTTTGTAGACGCCTTGTACGTGAATAATAAGCTGGAGTTCAAAAGTGGCTGTTTCCGTGTGAATGGTGATACGGTGGATATTTTCCCGGCGATCGAGACCTTCGACGGCATGGCGTACCGTATCGAGTTCTGGGATGATGAGATAGACCGCATCTCCTCTTTCAATCCGTTGACAGGCGAGGAGTATGATGAGCAAGATGAGCTGAATATTTATCCTACCAATTTATTCGTGACCACCCAAGAGCGTATCAATATGGCGATCGGTCAGATCGATGTGGATCTGGGGACGCAGGTGAATTTCCTCAAGGAGATCGGTAAGCCCTTCGAGGCGAAACGCCTGTATGAGCGTGTCACGTTTGATCTGGAAATGATCCGGGAGCTAGGGCATTGCTCGGGTATCGAGAACTATTCCCGTTATTTCGACGGACGCGCGGCGGGAGATCGTCCTTTCTGCCTGTTGGATTATTTCCCGAAAGACTTCCTGCTTGTCGTAGACGAGAGCCATGTGACGATCCCGCAGATTCGTGCGATGTATGGCGGGGATTATGCCCGGAAGAAAAACTTGGTGGAGTATGGTTTCCGTTTGCCCTCGGCGATGGATAACCGTCCGCTTACCTTCGATGAGTTCGAGTCGTTGACGCCTCTAGGCATTTATGTGAGCGCTACTCCCGCCGATTACGAGTTGATAAAGAGCGAGGGAGTGGTGGTGGAGCAGGTGATACGTCCGACAGGCCTGCTGGACCCGATTATCGATGTCCGTCCTTCATTAAACCAAATCGACGACTTGATGGAGGAGATCACGCAGCGCTCGGCAAAAGACGAACGAGTCTTGGTGACTACCTTGACCAAGCGTATGGCGGAAGAGCTGACTACGTATATGACCCGCATGGGGGTACGATGCAACTATATACATAGCGATGTAGATACCTTGGAACGTGTACAGATTATGGACGACCTGCGGAATGGCCTGTTTGATGTGCTGATCGGTGTCAATCTGCTACGCGAGGGGCTGGATTTACCGGAAGTCTCGTTGGTCGCTATCTTGGATGCGGATAAGGAAGGCTTTTTGCGTTCCCACCGATCCTTGACGCAGACAGCTGGACGTGCCGCCCGAAACGTGAATGGAAAGGTTATCTTCTATGCCGATAAGATCACGGCGAGTATGCAGCAGACCATGGACGAGACCAATCGCCGGCGGGAGAAACAGATGGCTTATAACGAGGCGCATGGCATTACTCCGAAGCAAGTCATGAAAAACAGTGTATCCATGCTTGCCGAGAAACAACAAACGGCGGAGCCTTACGCTTATATAGAGCCGGAACCAAGCTTGGTAGCGGACCCGGTCGTGCAATACATGAACCGTACGCAGCTTGAGAAGGCGATCGAGCGGACTCGCAAACAGATGACGGAAGCAGCGAAGAAACTGGATTTCATCGAGGCTGCCCAATTCCGTGACGAGCTGGTGAAATTGGAGGATTTACTGAAAACGAAAAAGGATTAGCTTATGAGAAGGGGAATGATACTGCTCGGTTTTTGGATGTGTGTATGTATGGTGTTTTTAGTGAACGCCCAAGAGCATACATCCCGTAAGTTGTATTGTACGGATGAGGATCGTGCTATTTTCGATCGGTATTGTACTCAGATGGAACCTAAGAAGTCGTTACCCCTAGACGAGCTAATGATCCATACCGCCCTTTTCTTCCGGGGGACTCCTTATGTCGCCTCTACCTTGGAAAAGGAGCCGGAGGGCTTGGTGGTCAATCTGCGGGAACTGGATTGTACCACATTCGCGGAGACCGTATTGGCTTTATCCCGCACCCTGTGGGAAGAAAATCCTACCTTTGAGAACTTCTGTGAGAATTTACAGCAGCTCCGGTACAGAGACGGCACGATCCATGATTACACGGATCGTTTGCATTATATGACCGACTGGTTCTATGAGAACGAGCGAAAAGGAATCGTGAAAGATATGGGGCGGGAGATCGGTGGTGCCTCCCTACCTTTGGATTTATCTTTTATATCCACGCATCCGGATAGCTATAAGCAATTGAAGAACCATCCGGAAAGGGTTCGAAGGATGGCCGATAAGGAAAAGGAGATAAACCTGCGTCCTCATTATTATGTGCCTAAACAGGAGATCGAGAAATGTTCGTCCGGAATCAAGAATGGCGATATCCTCTGTTTTGTTACTTCTATCAAGGGGCTGGACGTGACGCATGTCGGGATTGCCTATTGGAAGGATGGACAACTGACATTTATCCATGCCTCTTCTTCCGCTAAAAAGGTAATCATCCAAGCATCCTCCTTACGAGATTACGCCGAGGGGATAAAGAGCTGTAAAGGGATATTGGTAGCCCGCCCACTATCGATTTATTGAAATAACTCGAAGGCAAACTTGAATCCCATGCTTTGGTAATGCCAGCGATCGAATCCGGCGAATATCCCGATATTAAAGATATGGTTCCCGATCCCGTATCCGACTTCCGTATAGCTAGGCAAGACCGGTGTCCATAGCTGGCTCAGATAAAAGCGTTCGGAGAGGATATAGCGTGAGGCCGTTTGCATGAATTTTTTCGTGGAGTTGATGCGGAGGATCTTGAATAAGACAAAAGGGCTTTCATACATGAAATGCGCTTGTATATACTTATCGGAGGCATTGAACCACTCGCCTTTCAGCAGATTGAAGACTCCGCCAATCTGATCATCCCATGTATCGGGGAAATTCCTGCGGGTGAAATACCTAAAGTCCGCGAAATAGGTGGACTTCTGTTGGGTATAAAGACCGGCGCTGATATGATAGTTCAATCGTCTGCACAGGCCAAGCATAAGGCTTTGATGCACGTCTGCCTCTATACGTCCGTAATCTCCTGAGCTTTTCCCGACTCCGGGGATACCTCTCGCTATTTCGATTGATATCGTGGGATAGTAAGAATAGACATACTCCTTCCGGTATCCGTCCATGCGATAATATTGGCGGGGGGTATAGGAGAAACCGAGCGTGGGCGTAAAGTCATTATAATTTTGGCTAAGTATTTCCTCTACATCATCCCCGGGATCAATCGCCACTTTCTTTTTAGAGGGGATACGGCGATGGTAAGAGATGCCTGTTGTTAATTGAAACCCATTGAATAACTCAATGGAGTTTTTTATTTCCGCATAGTAATGCTTGAAATACTCAAGGTTTAAATCATCGAAATTGAAGGTGGAATCCTTCAATTCCTCATTGATCTTTTGGGTGATCTCGGAAGAATAACTCTCATTACTGTTTCCTACTTCTACCGATAAAATTCCCCGTTTCTGCGGCGAGTATTCCCAATCGCCTCCGACCTTGAAAAATATCTGCTTGCGCTTGAATACGTAACCAATCTCCGGACGGAAACGAATTTGTTTGTCACGGGCGAATGTCTTGCTGATACGGAATCTCTGTTTGTAAGTGATGCCGTTACGGGCGGAATAACCCAATTGGAACGGATTTAGAAAGCCGGAATATTTAATACGGGTCGTTTTATAATCCATATTGACCGTATTCGTCAACTGCTCCGTTAGCTTAACGTACTTCTGGAGATCATCGGCCGTATCGATTTTACTTATATTCTGCTCTTGGGCTTTACTGTATAAGTGGGCTTCATCCGGACTCAAGGGATTGTCACGATGGATATTCCAATACGTGGAATCCCTGATAATAGGAACCGTATCGGACGAGAGTTTGTAATAATTGGTCAGGTCCAAGGATTTCCACTTATGGCTTTCGTTGTCCTCCTCCACCCATTCCACTTCCTGATACTTAAAGGAAGAATGGTAGGTGGTTGCCACCGCGTTTCCCAATACCCTGTATCGGAGGAATAGATCCGCCTTCTCGGGTAGGATGAACCGCCTGAAATCCCGTCCGTAGCTCATGACTAGGTTGAATTCGGCGAAAGAGTAACGACCGTTCATATCGATCTTGTCGATCGTCCATGACTGGTCGATGACATATAAATCCCCGCATACCAATTTCTGGCTCCATTGCTTCGGCAGGAAACGGATTTTGTAAATCGTCAAGCCGTTGATAGTCTCCAGCCCTTCCAAGTTGAACGTATAAAACTTAAAAGCGTTGCTGGCTATCGGCATGAAGATGGCATCATCGTAAGCGGTGGGGGAGTATACGTTCAAATTCAAGAAGGCCAAGGCCTCCTGCTGCTTTTTCCCGTTGGGTATGCTGTTTCCGTTGACCGCCTTTAGATCATGAAGATAGTTCTGCGGAGCGTTAAATTTAGATTGGCTGACCATCTCAAAAAGCATATCCTTATTTTTTCGGTCGATAGGGAAGATATGGTGGGCGAGACGTATTAACATATTTTGTTTTAAAATTTCTGTACGTCCTTTGATATAGATCTCAGCCTCATATTTCGATACCGTATTTTGGTATTGGGTTGCCTTTTCGATAACAAGGTGCATGATCGAGTCCGCCCGTTCTCTCGTTTCTCGATTCCCCTTGCCAAAAGACAGGATCTTATCACTATAAGTATCAGTGCTCTTTGCGAAAATACTTATAGAGATTAAAATCAAGGTAAGTATCGAATATAACTTTTTCAACGATTTTACATTCTTTCCAGACAAACATAATGAATAAATTTCAGTTTAGACGTGAAAGAAAGTAAAATGTTACAATATGGTGTAATTAATCGTACAAAAGTTTTTATTTTTTCAAAAGAAAAATCGTATATTTGTGCTTCATAAGTATGTTATATAGCAGTCGTGGTTAAACAGCAAAAAGAAGAGGTCGATTTATCGGCCAGTTTATCAGAGGTGTGGAGGGTTCTGACTGATAAGGAACGTGAGATCCTCCGTAGTAATTCGACGATCCAGCATTTCAAACGTAACGAGTTGATTTATTGCGAGGGCGACGAACCAAAGGACATGATGTGCTTGTTAAAGGGTAAAGTGAAGATTTACAAGGATGGAGTAGGTGGCAGAAGCCAGATTATCCGAATGATTAAGCCTGTGCAGTATTTTGGTTACCGGGCTAGTTTCGCTCAAGAAGATTACTTGACGAACGCTTCCGCATTCGAGGCTTCTACGGTTTGCATGATTCCTATGACAGTGGTTACGGGCCTTTTAATGAGTAATCCGAATTTGGCTATGTTTTTCATCCGACAATTATCCATTGATCTCGGTATCTCGGATGAACGTACGGTTAACCTTACGCAAAAACATATTCGTGGGCGATTAGCTGAATCTTTGTTATTCCTGAAAGATAGTTACGGACTGGAAGAAGACGGTGCTACGTTAAGCATCTATTTGGCTCGTGAAGATCTGGCAAATCTATCTAATATGACTACATCGAATGCTATTCGCACGTTGTCCACCTTTGTGGCGGAACGTATCATTGCTTTAGACGGTAGAAAGATTAAGTTGATAGATGAAGATCGGTTGAAGAAAATCAGCAAGATGGGATAATTAGATTATTGATCGTAAAAATAAGAAATAAAGGGGCCTTTTTAGTAAGGGCCCCTTATTTTTTATAGGATCGCTTGGCGTAAACGTACCAAACGTGTCAAAAGATCTTCTAATAAATCCAGTCTGAGCATATTGGCCCCGTCGGATTTGGCTTGGCTTGGCTCCGGGTGGGTCTCTATAAACAGGCCGTCCGTGCCTATGGCTATAGCGGCTTTCGCTATCGTCTCGATAAGGGCGGGCAATCCACCGGTCACGCCGGAGGTTTGGTTCGGTTGCTGCAAGGAATGGGTTACATCCATAATGACTGGGAAACCGAATGTTTGCATTTGCGGGATACCCCGGAAATCGACAACAAGGTCGGTATAGCCGAATGTCGTTCCCCGCTCGGTGATCATGACATTATCATTTCCTGCGTCCACTACCTTTTGTACGGCGAATTGCATGGCACCCGGCGAAAGGAACTGTCCTTTCTTTATATTGACGATTTTCCCGGTCTCGGCCGCCGCTACCAATAAATCCGTTTGACGGCATAGGAAAGCCGGGATTTGAAGGACATCGACATATTCGGCGGCCATGGCAGCTTCCGTTGTCTCATGGATGTCGGTAACGGTGGGAATATTGAACGTCTCGCCCACCTTCCGTAAGATCTTTAACGCCTTCTCATCCCCGATGCCCGTAAAAGAATCCAGACGGGAGCGATTCGCTTTCCGATAGGAGCCTTTGAATACATAGGGTATATGCAGTCTTTCCGTGATACCCACTATTTTCTCGGCGATACGTAACGCCATATCTTCCCCCTCGATTACGCAAGGACCTGCCATCAAGAAGAAGTTCTCGCTTTTATTTAGATCGTTTATTGTTATCATAGCTGATTATTTAGAATTCGCATTGTTGTCGCTATTTTTTCTTCGGTCGGTAGAGTGGCGTCTATCCAATGAATCTCGCAACCCCGGCGTTCCATGCCCCGGAACCAAGTCATTTGCCTCTTGGCGAATTGATGGATCGCTATCTCGAGTTGCGAGACCATCTCCTCAAAAGAAAGCTCCCCGATAATATATAAAGTAAGAAACTTATATTCCAATCCGTAATAGATCAAGTCCTCCGGTTTAACACCCGTAACCAAGATCGTACGAACCTCATCCACCATTCCTTCGTCCAACCGGGTCCGCAAGCGTCTGGATATTTTTTCCCTACGTAATTCCCGGTCGATATGGATACCGATGATCAGGCTGTTGATCGGATTATATTCATTTACGTCTGGTGCCTGAGTCTTATAATACTCCTCGATCTCGATCGCACGGATAGCCCGCTGGGCGGTGTCCACGTCCGTTTTATTATGTAATATCTTATAAGAGGCGAGGATGGTTTCCAGCTCCTCCAAGGTTTTATTCCTCAAGGATTCCCTTAGCTCAGGATTTTGAGGCACGTCTAATAGCTTATATCCTTTTAATACGGCCTCTATGTACATCCCGGTTCCTCCGCATAAGATCGGGAGTTTACCCCTCCGCTTCATATCCTCATAGACCCGGAAAAAGTCATGCTGATACTCAAATACGTTATATTTATAGCCGGGCTCGCAGATATCGATCAAGTGATAGGGGATTTGTTTTCCATTCACGTTGTAATCGGCCAAATCCTTACCCGTCCCGATATCCATAGAACGATAGATCTGCCGGGAATCAGCGCTGATGATCTCCGTATCCAACTGGGCGGCGAGAGCGGCGGCGAAGGTCGTCTTTCCGGAAGCCGTAGGCCCTAGAATCGTGATAAGTTCATATGATTTCATGATACAAACGTACGAAAAAAAAGGCCATCCTCAAAAAGGATAGCCTTTTCTATGTAGAGTGGTAATAAATTACTTACCAGCGATAACGCGAGCCATCTCACAAACTTTGTTTGAATAACCCCACTCGTTGTCGTACCAAGATACGATCTTAGCGAAGTTAGAATCCAAAGAGATACCAGCTTTAGCGTCGAAGATAGAAGTGTTAGCACAGCCACGGAAGTCAGTTGAAACAACTGCGTCTTCAGTATAACCAAGAACACCTTTCAATTCGCCTTCAGAAGCTTCCTTCATTGCAGCGCAGATGTCAGCCATAGAAGCCTCTTTCTCAAGAACTACTGTCAAGTCAACAACAGAAACATCAGAAGTCGGTACACGGAAAGCCATACCTGTCAATTTGCCGTTCAATACAGGTAATACTTTACCTACAGCCTTAGCGGCACCCGTTGAAGAAGGGATGATGTTCTCAAGGATACCACGACCACCTCTCCAGTCTTTCTTAGAAGGACCGTCTACAGTCTTCTGAGTAGCTGTAGCAGCGTGAACTGTCGTCATCAAACCTTTAACGATACCGAACTTGTCGTTCAAAACCTTAGCGATAGGAGCCAAGCAGTTTGTAGTACAAGAAGCGTTAGAGATAATGTCTTGACCTGCGTAAGTTGTATGGTTAACACCGTAAACGAACATAGGAGTAGCGTCCTTAGAAGGAGCAGACATGATAACTTTCTTAGCGCCAGCTTGGATGTGCTTGCGAGCTGTCTCGTCTGTCAAGAAGAAACCAGTAGACTCAACAACAACGTCAGCGTCAACCTCGTTCCATTTCAAGTTAGCAGGATCCATCTCAGCAGTTAAACGGATCTTGTTACCGTTTACAACCAAAGCGCCGTCTTCTACAGCTACTTCGCCGTCGAAACGACCGTGTACTGAGTCATATTTCAACATGTATGCCAAGTAATCAGCATCCAAAAGGTCGTTGATACCTACAACTTGAATATCGTTGCCAAAGTTAGCAACTGCAGCACGGAACACCATACGTCCGATACGGCCAAAACCGTTAATACCTAGTTTGATCATTGTAATAAAACTTTTTATGGGTTTATTAATAATAAGTCTTTATTTTTATCTCTTATCCATCGCAAGGAGTAGATATTCATTTTATCCTTGCTTTAACGACTGCAAATGTAGTCATGTTTTTTGTATTGAGCCTTATAATATAGCGAGAAAAAAACTGCCCTCTAACATAAATTAATTGTTGGAGGTTATTTCTTTTTCTTGAATAAGAGATTTGAGAACCATTTTTTCGCTTTTTTGATTCCCCACGTCATAATAAATGGTTGAGCGAGATCCCAAGCGATGGGAATCATACCTTTCGCTATGGATAAATAGTCTGAGATCCCTAAAGCGATGGAGGGTTGTCCGGCCGTTACGGGAGCTGTGTTCTTGTCGTTTGTTTTTGTCGTTGACTTATTGCTAGGGAAAAGGAGAGACGATAGTCCGGATAACAACAAACTTCCGGCGTTCTCCTGTATATAAGAGAAATCCTCATTCAATTTCTGTTCCTGCCGCTTACATTGTCTCTGTATGCGTTCTTTGTCAGAAATCAGTTTCTCCAGTGGGGTTTGCTGGTTGTTCATCGTTTGTCGCATTATTTTTATCGTCATTCGCCGTCATGGCGGCTATTACCTCATTTAATACTTTTGTGCTGATCCTGTCCCTATTCATTATTATAATGCCGATAAGTAGCAGGTACAAGACCGCCACGATACCGAATCCGAACCCGGAGGAGCCGAGCCAATCCCCTAGGAAGAAGCCCAAGGCCAAGAATATGAACAAGATGGCGAAGAATGCCAAAAACAATAATATCAAGCCATATGAGAGAACGGCTATGACTTTACCCGTTCTCTCATATGTACTCAACTTTAGGAGCTCAAGTTTTAACTCCACATAAGCCGATACATCTTCTTTCAGCTCACGGAAGACTGTTCCTGAATCTTTCTCCATACAAAGCTTATTCAGCTACGATTTCTTCTGTTGCCTGTACTACTTCTTGCTTTCCTTCTTTATATTTGGCAAGAGCGGAGTTAAAACCTTCTTTTACTTTTCCGACAACACCGTTCAATTCTTCCAGTAATTGTTCTCTCTTATCTGTCGCTGCCAAATAACCTACAGCGGCACCAACAGCCGCGCCTACTACAAGGCCAAGTAATAATTTTGAATCTACGCTTTTCATAACTTTTTCTTTTTAGAAGTTTCCACTAAGATAACGTATTTATTTGGATTAAGGTTTATCCTTGTCTTAACTTTTGTTGTTAAAAAAAGTTATCCTTTTAAGACCTTCACGGCAACCCAGTTATTTCTTTCGTTATAAGAATCCAATTTCAGCCCGTTTTTCTGACATTCAGCTTCTATCGCCGGGATATCTTCTACATAAAAGCCGCTCATAAATAGGATGCTTCCCTGTTTCATACTGTTTGTATATTGACAAATGTCATTCAGGAGGATGTTCCGGTTGATATTGGCAAAGACGATGTCGAATAGTCCGAATTCCTTGATTTTCTCGGCGCCGCCCAAGGCAACTTGTATGTCTTCGGTATGATTCAGGCGGATATTTTCTAGGGCGTTGTTATAAGCCCATTCGTCGATGTCGATGGCCGCTACCCGTTTCGCCCCTTTCAGCCGGGCCAAGATGGCCAGCACGGCTGTGCCGCATCCCATATCCAGTAACTCCTTGCCTTCTAGGTCTAGTTTCAGCATCTCGCTTATCATCAAATAAGTCGTTTCGTGATTGCCGGTACCGAAAGCCATTTTCGGGTCTATTATTATATTATATGTATAGCCGGGCTCCGCCTCGTGGAAGGAGGCACGGATAATGCACTCGTTTCCGATCCGGATGGGTTTGAAATAATTCTTCTCCCATTCCTCATTCCAGTCCTTGCTTTCTACCCATTTGGAGGTGTAATCGATCCGGGTATTCTCTAGCGGAAAGTCGGCCAGTTTATCATCCAATGTCTTTTTGTCGTATAAAGCCTCGGATATATATCCCAGCAAACCCTTCTCGCTTTCCGTAAAGCTCTCAAAACCGATTTCCCCCAACTCGGCGGCCAGCACGTCATTGATAATCTCTTTCTCGATAGGAGAGGTGTATGTGAAACTAAGTTCGTAGTAGTTCATGTCGTATCTTTTTGTTTATTTTCTATATTGTCCGCAAACATACGAAAAAATCTGTTGCCTATTCAAATATCACGAAGCCTAATACAATTCCGCATATTCTTTCTCCGCGTCGAAGCAGGGGCAAGCCTTGCGGATATAGGGGCTGAGTTGGTAATGTCCCAGGATATGCGCTGACGGGTAATCACGGCGTAGCTGCCGCAAGAGATCGAGCAGGGTACAACGCTGGGCGTAGGTGCGGGTATCAGCGGGAAGACCTCGCTCATCCAATCCGCCCTCGTAGCAAATACCCAGACTGTGATCGTTCCAGCCCGAGGCGTGTGCCCCGATCTGGTTCTCCGGCCGGCAGCGGTGCAGCTCGCCATCCCGGGTGATATAGTAATGATAGCCGATGTCGGCGAACCCACGATCCTTGTGTGCGCTCCGAAGCGCTTCCACTGGAAAATCCCGGTCGTAGCGTGTTGCGCTGCAATGAATTACAAGGAGGCGAACCTCCCTGTAATTCTGGTAAAAGCAATATTGTTTCATTTTTATTCTTTTTTTTGTTTGTGTGTTACTTTTCTCTTGAAAGAAAAGTAACCAAAAGTTCAAGGCTGACGCGGACGGGCTACTCGTCGGCCTTCGCTCGCTGTCGCGTCCCAACTCGCTTCGCTCAAACAGGGACGCTCCTGTCGCTCACTTCGGCCGCCTCGCTTTACGCCCGCCCGCTAAGGCCGGATGGAGAGCCGTTCCCGGCTCTTTGAGGAGAGGCCGGCCCCTTGAGAAAGACTGTCCTTCTGGGTAGAGGGTGTCCTCTTTTGGGGAGGTTGTCTTCTTTAGGGAGTGGGAACGGGTGGGGGAGGCTTGCTAAAACAATTGGCAAGCTTGCAGGCCGAAGGCCCCTGCGATGGCGGTAGCAACAGCGATGATCACTTTGAGAATGGTACTCCAAACAGACTTCTTCATGATAATTAATAATTAATAGTGAACAATGAATAATGAATAATGATATCCCGGCTGATATAAGAGGAAAGCGGAGCTTTCCTTTGGACGGCCTCAGCGGACGGGCGTGAAGCGGAGAGACCGTAGCGAGCGCCCGGAGCATCCCTGTTTGAGCGTAGCGAGTTGGGATGCGACAGCGAGCGCAGGTCTCGAAGTAGCCCGTCAGCGTCAGCCTTGACCTTTTGGTTACTTTTGGGTCAAGCCAAAAGTGACATACCGATTGGGTGCAAGCCAAAAGTGACACGCTAGATCTCGTCAGGCGATTCCGAGTCGTCCCCTCCGGAAGCGGGCTTCTTGCTGATATCGACAGAGGTCTCCCCGGCCTTCTCCGCACGAAGCACGGCTTGCTGAGCCTTGCGACTGGCCACCGGCTGGAACTCCAGTCCGGCGAAGATGTTCTTCAGGTCCTCACCCGGTATATACTGGATGTTGACACCGGTGATGTTTGTAGATGTGAATTTCTCAAGACTCTCCGCCCCCTCGTTGAGTATCTGTAGACGGAATTTGCCTAAATCGCCGAAATCCACCTGCTTTCCCTCTTGGAGGGCATCAAGCAGGTTCTCGACGGTGGAGATCAATACCGCTACCACGTCCGCACGGCTGACGGTGGTTTGCATGGATACCCGGCGACTCAGTTGCTTGAGCGACAGCTCTCCATTGACCTGTGCCGTGGCGTACGCTTTCGCCGGCTCGTCTTTCTTCAAAGGGTTGGGCCGAAGGGCCACACTGTAATTTAATGCCATAGTTTTGATAATTAAAAATTGATAATTGAAAATTGAAAATGGGATCGATCTGTTTTCGATTACGAATGTACGACTTCCGGTTTCCTCCGGAATGAGTCTCGTAGAGGCGGTGTGAAATTGAGGGGAATAAGGTGATAAAAGATGAATATTAGTGGATCGGATTGTTGCCGGATTCGTACTTTTTCAGTATCTTTATTCCTGTAAATGAATTGAAAACACCTATTTTATGCAGACAAATAACGAGTATCAGGAAGGGTGGCCGGTGCGCCCTTATAGCAAACGGGAGTTGGCCATGGCCTATGCTCCCGATATCAGTCCGTGTTCCGCCCTCAACCGCTTGGCGGGATGGGTCCGACATCATCAGAAGCTCAGCCATGAGCTGGATGAGACAGGCTACCAAAACCGGCAGCGGATTTTCACCTCCCTGCAAGTGGAACTGATCTTTCGCTATTTGGGCCGTCCTTGAACGAGGAGCTTCCACGTTCGCTTTCGCATGCGTATATCGGCATCGCTTCATGCGTATATTGACGTTAGCCCACACGTATATCGGCGTGGCCCTGTACGGGCGTAGGCGTGAGGCGATGCCGGTGTACGTGTGGGGCGTGCGACTTATGCGAGTAATGCAAATAATGCAAGTAATGCAGTACCTGTTTTCCCACACACGTGCGTACATATTTAATAGAAGAGAAGGAAGAGGGATTATGTTTTCTTATAATCCCCTCGTTTTTCTCCCTTTCGGACGATTCCCTGTTTCTGCCAACGTTGCAAGCAACTGCATGCGGTGTTTTTGGGTATCTTCAGCTTCTCGGCTTCTTCCAAGAGGGATTGATAGGTGAAATCCGTATCCAAGGTGATGAAGAGACGTTCTTGGTCGGCCATGCCTCGGTTCTTCACCTCGTTGGCGGGAAGGAACGAGAGTATGTGTACGGCGTGTAGGTACATAGGCTCGGCCAAGGAAAGGACCGCTTGGAAATCATCCTCTTGGATGGAGAGATCCCAGCGGGTGATGATCCCGTCCTTGATATTGTCGGAGCAGGTCTGCGGGTCTGGTGTGAGCCGGGGCGACTTGCGCAGGCTGGCGGCGAAGTCTCCCGCCTCCTCGCATTCCCCTGTTATTCGCAATAGGGCGACGATCGATAGGATACGTCCGATATTGATGGCCATCCGTACGACGGAGCTGTTCATCTCGTTGCCGGTACCCTTCCGGGAGCGCTCGAACAAGGTTTGGAACACCTCGTTGAAGGAGACGATTTGCGCGTCGGTCAAGCGAAGCGAGATCACCCCCAGTTTCTGGATCTCTCTCAAGTGAGCGATCCAGTCCTTGCCCAATTTCTGGAATTCCAGCGACGTGTCGGTCCGCTGTAGACTGAACTGGTTGATCCAGTGAAGTACACGGGGCATATAATAGAACATTTGCCGGGAGAACAATCCGTTCTCGCTGGAAGGGATCAGCGGCTTCACCTGCCCGGGCGTTCCGCTTATCAATACCGACAGGTGGGAGTGCCGCAGCTCCCGATACTCCCGGTCTGTCCGCCGGTTGTAACTGAGTGGGTCGTGATCGAACGAGCTGCGGATCACCTCGCTCCAATGGCCATAATCCGAGGCGATGGAGTTGCTGACCATGTCCGCCTCGGTCTCGCAGATGATCCCCACGCCGCCTGAGTCGATGATATTCTGCAAGATACCGGTACCGGTGTTGTTGCCGGAGAATATAAACATACGGTTGAGAGGCATTTCCGGCTCCTCGGCTTTCGCCTTTTCCCGTCCCAAGGAATTGAAGGAGGTCATCTCTTTCTTATACCTTTTCATCTCCTCCGCCACGGTCGCCCGGATCTCGTCGTGGATCGGTTGCACGAGCATTCGCGTCCATGCGAGCACGCCTTTTCCGGAGGCGGGGGGAGCGACGATGAAGGTTTGCAAACTGGAGAAGAACCATTTGCCTCCATATAGGAACCGCAGCGTCTGGGCGAGCGAGGCGCCCAAGGTGGTGAGCCCGCCCAGAAGGAGTACATCCCGTTGCTCCCGGCTCTGTCCGAACGCCATGATCTGCCGCAACATCCGGGGCCACTCATGCCCCTCGGGGAAGAAGGGCAGGTGGGTGAACGGATCGACCTGCTCCTCGATCTCGGTCTCTACATTATTATCGCACGCACGTGTGTGGGAAACAGGTGCTGCATTATTTGCATTACTTGCATTACTTGCGTGCGTATTGCGGGGGCGGCTTGGAGGCTCCAAGCGTACGCCCGCCAGTTCGGCCAAGTGGAAGGCCGTACCGAGGTGTATCCTGTGGTCTCCCTTTTTCAAGGAGTTGGAGAAAAGTCGTTCGGCCTTCTCCCGGTTAAACTTCACCGATAGGGAACACAGGGCGATGAAACCTTCTCGTCCTGCCTCGCCGCAATCGTTGGCGATGGCAAACGCCAAGCGTACGTATTCACAATATCCGGGGGCGATATCTACACCCGCCGAACGAACCGCTTCTACTAAGCGGGATAAACTGTCTGACATGTAATTTATCATTTATGAGTTATGATTTCAAATCCTGAAGAGCGCGTTGGGATCATGACATAGGAAACAGGAGCGGACGATGTCTTTGCCGCTCGGGTCTACTTTCCGGGAGCCTCGCGTCTCTCCGTCGCCATACACATATTCCACGTAGTTCATCACGCCTAGGATATGCTCGGAGATATAGGCGGGTGTCTCGTTTCCGGGATGTTCCGGATAGGGGACGAAAGCCTTTACGCCTCGTTCGCTCGGGCTGATGAAGCAGAGAGCGGGGCATAGGTAGGCATCGTCGAACAGCTGTCTTCGGAGGGCTTCCGCCTCCGCGGTAGAGTCCAATCCGTCTACATCCACTACCACCAATCCGCTCGGGGCTAGGAGCCGATCGCTTTTCCGGTAGGAGAAAGTCCCGCAAGGCGTGACATACGGTAGCGTTTGCCGTTTCAGCTCGCTGAATCGTTCCTTGTCACCCGTCTCAAGCGGGAGGCGGAGCTGCCGGGTGAGGCGTTCGAGGGCCGGATCGCCGGTGATGAGTCGGGCCACCTCCTGTAAGGTGACTTCTCGACTGGGATATACGGTAGCCGGTCGTGATACTCGTCCCGTTAGGCTATCTTTGACCGGTGAGATCGGGGCTGCGAAAAGGGACATTTTAAATTCATTTTTCATGTATTCTTTTTCTTAGATTAACGGCGGTGAAGGTCGGATTAATAAAATAAAGTGCGGGACGAACAGTTCGTCCCAATGTTAATGGTGTTGACATGATTAAATAAAAGATAACAGAATAAACAAGGATTTAAGGAGGATTTATATGAAAAAAGAAGACGTGGTGGGGGGTATGTTGGCTTATATAGCCCACCTTCGTGAGGTGGGGCGTTATTCCACGGCGAAGAGTTATCTGGACGCTTTACGCTCGTTCAAGTGTTTTTGCGGGATGGAGGAAATCCCTTATGCCTATATAGACAAAGAGAGGCTCTTGCTTTATCAGGCATGGCTGTCGAAGCGGGGCTGTATGCGCAATACGGTGTCCACCTATATGCGGCGAATCCGGCATATCTATAACTTGGCGGTGGAGGCTGGCGAGGTTTCGTATATCCCGAATCTGTTCAAGGGGGTGTTTACAGGCGTGGAGAGCAAGCGGAAGAAGGCGTTGCCTCTGGATAGCTTGCGCTCGTTGATGGGGACTCCGAGAGTTGAGCCGGAGATGCGGAGAACCCAGCTGTGTTTTTGCCTGATGTTCTCGTTCAGCGGGATGGCGTTCGTGGATTTCGCCCATTTGCGGAAAGAGAATGTCAAGGACGGGGTCTTGTCGTACCACCGTCAGAAGAGCGGGTCTTTCATCCGGGTGGAGATCCCGGCCGATGTACGGCTCTTGTTGGATGAGTTGGCGGTTTGCACGGACAAGGACTCGCCTTACCTGTTCCCGTTTCTGAGCGGGAAGAAAACGGGTGAGGCGGCCTATGCGGAATACAACGGCGCCTTGCTGCGCTTTAACCGCGACTTGAGGTCGCTGGCGGAGACTTGTGGTGTGGGTGAGCCGGTCACCTCGTACACGATCCGTCACTCTTTCGCCACGACCTTGAAGGAACAGGACGTACCGATCGAGATGATCAGCGAGCTGTTGGGGCATACGTCTATCAAGACCACGCAAATTTACTTGAAGAGCTTTTCCTTGGAACGTCTGTCGGCGGTGAACCGGGCTTGCTTCGAGAGCGTGTATAAACCGGTATCCGAGGTGGGGTAAGAGATTAGCTACTCGGGAAGTAGCGTATTCTTTCATGCCGCGAATATAGTAAAAAATAACTAAAAACAAGCGAATAGATCCGCTTGTTTACTCATTGTAGGCGTTTGATCCTCTCGATTCTTTGATTTTCCCATTTTATCCTAAACGTATAGACATGGTGACGCGGGTGAAACGACCTCTTGTTCCCGGTATCATTCCACCATGCCCCATAACCTGTGTGTATCCCTGTAGAGACGGGGCGTGCCCCGTCTCATCTCCTCAAAATGGTATTTAAATTACCGTCAGACGATGGGAGACGGAGCACGCTCCGTCTCTACAGCTGGGTAATTTTCACCTCCTTTTACGCTACTTCCCGAGTAGCTAAATATTCACTAGGTATGGTAATTTTCAGAAATGCCATATTTGAAAACTTAAAGTGCTGTGTGTTAGGCGTAAATAGGGTACGTTTGGCAGGGCTTTGAATTGTCGTTTAATCAGAGGGGAACTCCTCGTATATCTTAGGGAAAAGAGAATCATGCCGACGTGTATTTTGAGAAACGATCGTCCGAAGGGGGGCCTGACACAGGCCGGCAAGCGTCATGACTTGAAAGCCGTGCGCTGGTACGTGCTCACGCTTCCTACCGCCGCGGGTGGACGGCGTGACCGGATCAGTCCCTCCAAAGGCTTGGACGTGGAGCTTTCCCGGCGGGAACGTCGGGGAGAGGCTCTTTTCGAGTATTTCGCCCCCTCGTACGTGGAGGTGCGAAAGGTGGGTGGCAAGCTGGTCAACACGAGGCGACCTTTGCTGTTCAACTACGTGTTTATCCGTTCTTCGGTAGAGGAAATTTTCCGCATGAAGCAGGCACTCCCCTTGTATAATTTCCTTCCCCGTGTCTCTTCCGGGAGTACGACTTATTTCCCGCACCTCTTGGATCAGGAGATGGCGAATTTGCGCTGGGTGGCGGAGGCTTACTCCAACGAACTTCCGGTGTACGTGCCGGAGAGTACCCGCTTGTTGAAGGGGGATCGGGTACGCATCACGTCCGGTTATTTTACCGGGATGGAGGCCGAGGTGGTGATCCAGCCGGGCGGCGGTCATAAGGAGGTGATGGCGCGCATACTGGATTGCATGTGGGTACCCTTGTTCGAGGTAAAGGCGGGTGAGTACGAGTTGATCGAGTTGAACACGAAGAGCAAGCACGTTTATACCCATCTGGACAACGACCGCCTGTCGGAGGGCCTGCACGAGGCCTTGGGACGTTACCATGCTTCCGGCAGTGTCTGCGAGGAGGATCGACGATTGGCCGGCGAGGTACTGCGGGGGTATGCCTCTTTGCGTGCGGAGACAGACGTGATGCGCTGCAAGCTGTGCGCGTTGCTCCTCCCGACCTATAAGCTGTCGGGCGATGAGGAGGCTTTCGTTCGCTTGCACGACACGATGCGCGGCTTATTGCCTGTCGTGAAAGCACCGCAATCCCGTGCCCTGTTGCTGGTCACCTTGTACGGCTGTACGGATAACGCTCTCTACCGTCGCATGGCATACGAGCTAGTGGATCCTTGGCAAGTCGATCCCTCGCCTAAGAAAAGTAAATTATCCTTGATCCACCGGCTGGGCGACTATGATAGATGGCTGGGCCACGAATCAGTTGACAGTTGAGAAGTGGCAGTTGACAGTTTAAATCATAATCCAAAATTCATAATTCAAATTTGATGTCTACCCTTCCTTCCGGCGTTCGTTTGGTGGCGTTGCTGAACGACCATTTGTGCGAGATCATGGAACGTGAGCGTGCGAACCATACCTCCATGCACCTATATTGTACGGGGCCTTACTGGGTTGCCTTCGAGCGTTCGGCCTATCAGTTGCGTCGTGCGTTCCCGGACAGCGAGACCACGCCGATGCGCCTGTTCGGGTATCCGTTTCCGGTCGTGATGGTGTCCGTAACGGATCGCTCGCTGCGTTCGTACGCCCGCAAGCATATCTTGCGGATAGACGAGCCGGATTATAAGCGATTGACCGTCCCCGTTTTCCCTGCGGAAGATTACCGGTCGTGGCACGACCGGGAGGTATCGGGACTGCCGTATCCCCACACGTACGGATTTCAGAGAAATTAATACGATTATCACATATGTACCGACAACAATTCTTTCCCCGTCTGGGTGATTACATCGACACGCTGCTGAAAGTCACCAAGCTGACCAAATCCATCGTCTGCGTAACCGGAGGTATGGGCGGCAGTACCTATAACGCTTTAAAAAAGGTATAGACATGCATTTCAGCATCTATGTCCGTCTGTTGGACCTCCTTTGGGAACATCTGGATGACGAGGATCGGTTCCGCCGACTGGCCCATGAAGCCGTGGAGCGGTATATCGCTTACATGCGGGGGAAGATGGATGAAAGAAAGAAATAATCTTATACGTTAGGATCATGCAAACATCTTTGTTTCTATTATTCGGTTTCCTGTTTGCCGTATCGCTCGGCATGGTGATCATCCCGAGGATCTTGGTGATTTCCCATAAGAAACGGCTCTATGATGTCCCGGACGTCCGTAAGGTACATACGATGCCGGTTCCTCGTCTGGGTGGGCTGTCCTTTTTTCCAGTGATCCTGATGTCGATGTTCCTGGTGATCGGTTTTCGTCTGTACTTTTGGGATGTGAACGTGTCCGGCTTGTCATTCAATATGCTTTATGAGTACCTGTTCCTGTTCGTGGGCATGACGCTGCTTTATCTGGTGGGTGTTTGCGACGATCTGGTCGGTGTAGGCTACCGCTATAAGTTCGCCGTGCAGATTGCTGCGGCGTTTCTGTTGGTACTGTCAGGCAACTGGTTCGACTCGTTTGGTGGCTTGTTCGGTATTTACTCGGTGCCGGTTTGGGTAGGGGTGCCGTTCACGGTGTTTATCGTGGTATATATAACAAATGCCATTAACTTGATTGATGGTATCGACGGCCTGGCCTCGGGCCTGTGTTGTATCGCCTTGTCGGTCTTGAGCGTGATATTCTTTCTTCGTGGGCAGTATGTTTACGCCTTGTTGGCGATCTGTACGCTGGGTATCCTTATGCCCTTTTGGTGCTACAACGTGTTCGGTAACGCCAACCGTGGACATAAGCTTTTCATGGGGGATGCCGGCAGCCTTACGCTGGGCTACGTGATCAGCTTCCTGATCATCCACATGAGCGTGACGAACGAGGTCTCTCCGACATTGTCCAACCCGTACATGGTGATCGCTTTCTCTACGGTACTGGTTCCGCTGCTGGACGTGATCCGTGTGGTCTTGCATCGCCTGCGTGAGCACAAGAATCCGTTTTTGCCGGATAAGAATCACTTTCATCATAAGTTGTTGCGCACGGGGATGCGGGTACGGATGGTGATGGTGACGATCCTTGGGATAGCGTTGTCTTTTATCGGATTGAACGCATGGTTGGCATGGTGGATGAATATTACCTTCTTGTTGGCTATAAACTTGATTTTATGGTCGTTGCTACATTTGACGATTAATTGTTTTATCGCGAAAACACCTGTGTAGAAACGATGATCTGTAAAAAACAAGGTGAAATTCGTTGAATCCGGGAAAAATTGAATCTTTGAGGTTCAAGACTAAATAGGCGATACGATGATGGGACAAGAACGATTATATCCGATAGGCATCCAGACCTTCTCTGAAATCCGGGAGGGGAATTACCTGTATGTAGACAAGACGGAACTGGTCTACCGAATGACCCATTCCGCCTCGAAATATCAATTCTTGAGCCGTCCCCGCCGTTTTGGAAAATCCTTGCTGACCAGTACGCTGCGCAGCTACTTCGAGGGACGTAAGGAACTGTTCGAAGGGCTGGCGATGGAACGGCTGGAAAAGGAATGGACGAGCTATCCGGTGCTTCACTTCGACATGAGCACGGCGAAGCATATGGATCAGGAACGTTTGTTGAGTGAATTGGAACGGAAACTATCCGGTTACGAGGAAATATACGGACGCGATGAGAGCGCGGTCTATACCAACCAGCGTCTGGAGAGCCTGATAAAACGTGCCTACGCCCAGACCGGACAGAAGGTGGTTGTCTTGATTGATGAGTACGACGCTCCGCTCTTGGATGTGGTACACGAGGAGAGGGATCTTCCCGTATTGCGCGACGTGATGCGCAATTTCTACAGTCCGTTGAAGGCGTGTGATCCTTACTTGCGCTTCGTGTTCATCACCGGTATCACGAAATTCTCACAGTTGAGCATATTCAGCGAGCTGAACAATATTGAGAACATCAGCATGGACGAGGCTTATGCCTCGCTTTGCGGCATCTCGGAAGAGGAATTGCGCGGTCAGATGGGTGCGGATATCGATTTGCTGGCAGGGAAGCTGGGGATATCCGGAGAGGAGGCTTTTCTTCGCCTGAAAGATAATTATGACGGTTATCATTTCACGTGGCCGTCATCCGATATTTATAATCCGTTCAGTTTGCTTACCGCCTTGAGCAAGGGAAAAATCAGTTCCTATTGGTTTGATAGTGGTACACCTACCTATTTGATCGAGATGTTGGATAAGTATCACGTGGAACCCCAGCAAATAGGCGCACGCAAAGTGTTGGCGGAGTCGTTTGACGCCCCCACGGAACGGATGCTCGATATTACGCCCTTGCTCTATCAGAGTGGTTACGTCACGATAAAGGGCTATTCCCCGCTCACGAATTTGTACACGCTCGATATCCCCAACAAGGAGGTACGTATGGGATTGTTGAAGAGCTTGCTTCCCGGTTTTTTGCATCAATATACCGCGGATGGGCTTACCACGGTAGCCCTTCTTTTCGAGGCGATCGCAGGAGAGCGGATGGATGATGCGTTGCGTTTGTTGCAGACCTTCCTGTCCACCATCCCTCAATGTGACAATACGGATTACGAGGGTCATTACCAGTCGTTGCTTTATACGATCTTCAGCCTGCTTGGAATGTATGTGGACGTGGAAGTCCGTACCCCCCAAGGCCGTGTGGACATGGTGATGCGCACCACGACAACACTTTATGTCGTGGAATTGAAGTTGAATAGGACCGCGGATATAGCCTTTGATCAAATCAACTTGAAAAATTATCCGGAGCGTTTCGCTCTTTGCGGGTTACCGGTGGTGAAGGTTGGGATTAATTTCAGCACGGAGACACGGACGATCGAGGGATGGAAGATTGAATATTAAGTTCTATCTGGAACTTCATCGGAACTTTTTTTTAAAATATCTTTAACGGGTGCAGGGATTATGTTAACATGGTTCCTGACAAAATCACTTTGGTTACGAGCCAATGTTAATTTCAAAACTAATTATTTAACAAAACTCGGTTTAGGGCACTGAAAAGTGCTCTTTCAAAGGGGTATGCCCTAAATTGAGTGCTTACAAAAAAACGAGCCATTTTTATACTATCTTGACCAAAGCCTCTTGATACGATGCCTTTGCTCGAAAATTCAAATCGGGTAAAAATGAATCCTTTCTTATGTCAGTTTCGTCAGTGAACAATAAACGGATCGCTAAGAACACGCTGTTCCTCTACTTCCGCCAGATATTGGTGATGGCGGTAAGTTTGTATACGGTACGGGTGGTACTGGAGGTATTGGGCGAGGAGGATTATGGCATCTACAACGTGGTAGGTGGATTTGTGGCGCTGTTCAACATTTTGTCGGGTGCCTTGTCGGTGGCTATCGGCCGTTTCATTACCTACGAGATGGGGCAGCCGGATGCCACTACCTTGCGGTTGCGGCGCATTTTCTCATCCTCCTTGTTGATACAGATAGCCATGGGGCTTGTCATCTCCTTGCTGATAGGCACGTTCGGGGTTTGGTTCGTGGCGCATAAGATGGTCATACCGTCCGACCGCCTCGGCGTGACGTTTTATGTGTTGGGGTTCTCCGTGTTGAGCTTTTTCATCAATTTGCTGAGCGTTCCCTATAATGCGTTGATTATAGCCCACGAGCAGATGAAGGCGTTCGCTTACATCAGCATCATCGAGGTGGTCTTGAAGTTGCTGGTGGCCTATTTGTTACTGATCTCCCCTGTCGATAAGCTTTGGCTATACGCCTTGAGCATGGTGTTGGTGGCCTTGATCGTGCGTTTCACCTATGTGCTCTATTGCAAGCGTCATTTTGCGGAGTGCCGTTTCCTGTGGGGCTTCGACAGGCGATTGCTTTCCCGCATGTTCGCTTTTTCTGGTTGGGCGTTCTTGGGGAATGGGGCCATCGTGCTGAAAGACCAAGGAAGCAACGTCCTTTTAAACCTGTTTGGTGGTCCCGCTGTCAATGCCGCACGGGGGATCGCTATGCAAGTCAACGCGGCGGTGTATAGCTTCGTCATGAATTTCATGCAAGCCTCGAATCCGCAAATCACCAAGAACTACGCCTCCGGGAATCTGGAGGCGATGTATTCCCTGATCATCCGGTGCAGCAAGTTCAGCTTTTTTATCATGTTGATGATCTTGTTGCCCCTTTGTGCGGGCGTTGATTATGTGTTGCGGTTGTGGTTGGTCGATGTCCCCGCCCATACGGTGAATTTCGTGGTACTTACCCTTCTGTACTCACTCGTGGAGTGTTTTTTGAACCCCCTTATAACAGGTATGCTGGCACAGGGGAACATAAAATCTTTCGAGATAGGTTTGGCAAGTCTCTATACGGTTAATTTCATGGCTTCGTATGTTTGCTTGAAGCTAGGGATGCCTGTGGAGACGGTTTTTGTGCTGAACATTGTTTTTAAGGCTCTTGTGCTTGTCGTGCTGCTCATCCACTCCAAATTGAAGTTCGCTTTTCCGGTAGCACGTTTTTGCAAGGAATGCTTGTCGTTCTCATTGGCCGTATTCCTGCTGTCCGCGTTGTTCATTTATATTCTTCCCGGAAAGGAATACGGGGGTCTCGTCTGTTTTGGGGTAAGGACATTTGCGATCATGGCTTTCATCGGCGTGGCCGTGATACTCATCGGCATGACCCGGGAGGAGAGGGATTATGTGGTGAGAATATTAAAAGAGAGACTATCCCGCGCTCAGTGAAAGCTTTCGGGAATAAAGATGTAATCAAATTAATATACAGATGAATAAGACAATTGAGATCACGAAAGTGGTCGCTGTTGGCGACACTATCCAGTATGAGATATGCGATTCTACGGGCTTGAGTCTTCTTAAAAGCCGGAGGGTGGAGGCATGGGTGAAGTTCCATCATGCTGAGGGCTTTCCCTTTTCCTTGCGTGACTTGCCGGAATCTATCTTGGCTATCCCTATCTCGCTGTACTTATTACCGGCTACGTGGTTCTATGGGGTGGATCTGGTTGTCCCGTCCATGGATAAGACGTTGTATGAGTGTTTGCCGGATATTTATGAGACTTATTCCCGGATTTACGGTCCCTTTAAGAAGGTGTGGAGCGGGAGGGTGAGACCCGGAGCCGTGGTGGAGAATAAGATGGGAAAGAGCGGGTTTGATACGATCGTGTTCTTTTCCGGGGGCATAGATGCGGTACATGCCGGGATAAATAATCCAGGAAAGAGGAGTGTCTTGGTGAGTGTGCCAAGTATCGAGGCTATGGCAAAGACGAAGAAAGAAGACACCGGTGAGGATTTCCTCCAGGTCAAGTCTCGTCTCATCCGTGAGTTTTCCGCCGTTTCAGGCAGTGATTGGCTTCTGATCACGAATAATTTCCAAGCCGATGTTTTTGATGACGATCGGATATGGGCGGAGTTGAAGAACGCTTTCGCCCTCAGTAGCAAGGCGTTCCGTTTCGATGGATGGTTTGGCATGAAATATCTGGGGAACCTGCTTTCCGCTGCGCCTTTTGCTTATGCGCTGGGTATTAGATATTTAGTTATGGGAAGTACCTTTGAGCAGTTAGAGGATAATCATGCCTCCAATTTGGACGGGGCGAATCCGGAGCTGTCGGATTCATTCAAGTTCGCGGAGGTTTCCTTCACCGAGCAGGATGGTCTTTATGTGCGGCGTTCACTGAAAGCGAGGAATATCGTGGAGTGGTGTAAGGCACGGGGGGAGCGAACCATGCTTTGGACTTGTTTTGATGACGAGACGGAGCAGTGTGGCACGTGCATTAAATGTGTGAGGACGCAGCTTAATATCCTGTGCGCGGGAGAGGATCCGGCAGATTGGGGATTTAAGAAGTTCGACGAGAAGCGATTCTCCCGTCACGTTCGTCTCTATCAATATCGCGAGCGGAATTTATGCTGGCTTTGGGATATCGTGGATTCCATCGATGACACAGTGACCTATCCTTATTGCGATAAACTGTTACATTGGCTGAAAGGTGTGGGCTATAAACGCTATTCCCAAAGAGCGAAAAGGGCTTTCTATGTGAAAATGCTCCTCCGGATTCACCGATACCCCCATTACGTGAAGGCGATCTTCTTGAAACTGATGGGGAAGAGGCGGTAATGTAGGATCAATAGGCTGGATAAAAATAAGGAAATATGTCATTTAAACGTAAGGTAAAGGGGATGATTAAGTTCATTCTCAATAATATTCCTGCCCGGAAGTTTGACGTTCGGGTGGTAAGTCTCGCTCCGAACGAGTTGTTGAAGGGGCGTGTGGCTCTGATCACGGGCGGAACGAGCGGGATAGGTTTCCATATGGCGAAAGCGTTTTTACGGAGTGGTGCGGCGGTCGTGATAACGGGTCGTAGTGAAGAGCGCTTGCGACTGGCCTGTGGGGAATTGAACGAGGATGATCATTACAAAGGCCGTTTGTTCGGTTTGGTAATGGATAATACAAGGGTGGACTTATTCCATGATCGTTTTCAAAAGGCGTTAGATAAAGTGGGATCCGGAGGATTTCCGCATATAGATATATTGGTGAACAATGCGGGTGTGCTAGGTGCCTCGATGCCCAATGCCACGGAAGAAGCGTTTGACAAGGTGATAGATACGAACCTTAAAGGCGTATTCTTCTTATCGCAACTGTTTGGCGGATATTTGAAAGCGAATAAGGTGGAAGGGAATATCCTGAATGTAGGTTCGTCCTCTTGCTTGCGTCCTGCGACTTCCGCTTATACGCTTTCCAAGTGGGGAATACGAGGCCTGACGCTTGGACTTGCCAAGAGCCTTGCCCCTTATGGTGTTACGGTGAACGGGATAGCGCCCGGGCCTACGGCCACCCCGATGTTGTTGAAAGATGGTCAAGGTAATATCACGAATAAGGGGAATCCGATAGGGCGCTATGCCTTGCCGGAAGAGATAGCTAACATGGCGGTAGTGTTGGTAAGCCCAATGGGACGGACGATAGTCGGAGATATGGTTTATATGACAGGGGGAGCCGCAACTGTCACTTATGATGATATGGATTATACTTTTTAGAAAACAGGAATATGGATGGAAAATATTATAGCTCGGAACGTAGTGTCCAGCTCCTTATCTCGTTGCTTAAGCAGCACGGAATCAAGAAAATCGTTGCGTCTCCAGGAACTACGAATCTTTCGTTTGTCGCGAGTTTACAACAGGATGAGTGGTTTGAGGTGTATTCGAGCGTGGACGAGCGTAGTGCAGCGTATCTGGCGTGTGGTATGGCGGAGGAATCGGGCGAGCCCGTGGTGTTGAGCTGTACGGGGGCGACGGCTTCCCGTAATTATATCCCGGGACTAACCGAGGCTTATTATCGAAAGTTGCCGGTACTGGCCGTCACGAGCACGCAGGATATTTCCCGGATCGGCCATCATATCGCACAGGTGATAGACCGGCGCGTCATACAGAACGACATCGCTCTCTTGAGCGAGTATATACCTGCGACGGACGACAGCGTGAAGGAGTGGAGTAACACGGTGAGGATAAACTGCGCCTTGCTGGAGTTGCGTCATCGCGGCGGAGGCCCAGTGCACCTGAATATGGAGACCACCTACAGCCGCGATTATTCGGTTAGGGAATTGCCGCAGGCACGGATGATCCGCCGTGTCATGCCGAAAGACCTGTTCCCCGAGTTACCCAAGGGGCGTGTGGCGGTCGTTGTCGGCACGCACCGGAAATTCACTGATCCGGAGACGGCGGCTCTCGACGCTTTCTGCTCCACCTACGACGCGGTGGTGTTCACGGATCATACCAGCGGCTACAAAGGGAAATACCGGGTCCCGGTCTCCATCCTCTCCTCGCAAGAGAAGGACTATTGCGACTTGGTGAGCATGGATCTGCTGATACATATCGGAGAGGTATCCGGAGGTTATATAGGAATGCGCCCCCAGGAGGTGTGGCGTGTGAACCCGGACGGAGCGCTTCGCGATACCTATCGTAAACTGACCTGCGTGTTCGAGATGGAGGAGCGGGCGTTTTTCGAGCGTTACGCGGATACCGCGTCCGCGGGGCGTCAAGGCTACCTGGACGCTTGCCGGGAGGAACTAAGAGCCATTTGGGCGAAAGTGCCGAAAAGCGCCTTGCCGTTCTCGAACGTATGGATAGCCCATGAGACGGCAGGTCGTATCCCTGAGGGAAGCGTGCTCTTCTTGGGTATCCTCAATACGTTGCGTACATGGAACTACTTCGACCTGCCCGATTCGGTGTACGGATACGCCAATACCGGCGGTTTCGGCATAGACGGCTATATCTCCTCGTTCATGGGCGCTTCCTGGGTACATCCGGACAAGCTCTATTTCTGCGTGGCGGGCGACTTGGCCTTTTTCTACGACATGAATGTGCTGGGAAACCGTCATGTAGGGAGGAACGTCCGCATCTTGCTAGTCAATAACGGCAAAGGGACGGAGTTTCGCAACTACATGCATCCCGGCGCCGCCTTCGGCGAGGCGGCGGACGATTACATCGCCGCGGCCGGTCACTATGGCAATAAGTCGCGCCAATTGGTGCGCCACTATGCGGAGGATCTGGGATATGAATACCTTTCGGCCGAGAATAAGGAGGATTATTTGAGGCAACTCGACCGTTTCCTCGCTCCGGGTCTCACCGATCGTCCCATGCTGTTCGAGGTATTCACCGACAGCCGGGACGAGAGCGATGCCATACGGATCATGAACAACTTGAACGTATCGACCAAAGGCGTATTGAAAGAGGCGATGAAGAGCGTGGTAGGAGAAAAGGGGAAAGAGATGATCAAGAAGGTGATGGGGAGATGAAAGAGAGAGAGAGCTGGTTCGATTTTCTTCGGGGTGTGGCCGTTTTGATGGTCATAGCGATCCATACGTTTGCCGCCACTTCGCAAAAAGAGGAAATGGTTGGAGACGCACTGATTGTATCTAGGCAGATGTTGAATTGCGCTGTACCCCTGTTTTTGGCCATATCTGGTTATTTCCTTGCAAAAAAGCAAGGCGAGCGGTCGTATGCGCGATTCTTGAAACATCAAATCCCCAAGATCTATATACCTACTCTAATCTGGTCTTTACCTTATTGGGCCCTCTATGTGTGGCAGGGTAATGATTGGATGAAAGGCATGATCCTATTCCTCGCCTGCGGCTTCTCCATCTATTATTTCATAGCCCTTATCATTCAATACTATGTATTGCTTCCGGTGTTACGAAAGGTTAATATGGGGGGGTAATTTTAGCATTCGTTATCACTATGGTGGCTATAATACTAGTCACTTATTTAGATTTAGTCAAAGGATATGGCATGAGTTCCTTGGAAAAGGGTGGCCTGTTTCCCGTATGGCTCCTGTTTTTTGTGATGGGGGTTTATCTAGGCAATAGAAAAGAGCGTGCTTATCGGCTTTGGCCATGGCTTTTTGTAATGGGTATAGGTCTGTTCCTCTCGTTTTTGGAAACCAAATGGTTGTATCCTTTGTACTATATGGGATATGGCATAAAGGCCTCCGCGCATCTCTATTCGTTGGCGGTAATCATGGTATTGTTTTCCGAGAAGACTCAGCGGAAGTTTACCTCCTTTGGCCTTTGGTTTAGACTATTGGTCTGGTTGGGACAGATCTCGTTTGGGATATACCTTATCCATTGCTTTTTTATCATGGTATTGAGTCGCTTGCCCTTTCATTGGGATTGGTTCTCACAGACATTCGTAGTGTTGGCTCTCTCCTCATGCCTTGTATATGGCGTACGAAGAGTCTTGCCATCGGTGGCTCGCAGGGTAGGATTTTAAAAGGACTCGAATGATTGGGTTCTGCTGTCTTTTTACAGGGTGCGCTGCAATACAACAGTGCCCTTTCCGCCTAATGTGAGGTGATTGTAACCCGAAATACGAAAGATTTCTAATTTTTAGAACGTTTATCTCTATTGGGTGATGGCCGTCCGGCTGTCGCTTTGATAACTTTATACTTATAAATCAGTAATTCATGGATCAGCAATCCGCAGTTTCGAGGAAGAAAATAAAATATAGACTATGAGAATAGGAATCGTTACGTTTTGGCAAAGCGGTGACAATTATGGGCAGCAATTGCAGTGTTGGGCTTTGCAGCGTTATTTAAAAGGGATTGGCCATGAGCCATTCTTAATACGTTACCTCTATAAAGAACCACTTTGGAGAAAGTGCTTGAAGCTTATGGCGAAGACGGTTCTCGTCTATCCGCTCCTGCGTTGGTGGAGGCATCGCGAGGTCAGGCGCATGGAGGCTGTTAATCGGGTTAAGAATAAAGAGCGTCGTTTTGAGGAGTTTAGGAAGAGCCATATCTATCAGACTCAACGGATCTATGGCTCTTTAAAAGAGTTGCGGAAGGATCCTCCAACGGCAGATCTCTATATAACGGGTAGCGACCAGGTATGGCATCCCGTGCTTTTGAGACGGAAAGACGATCGGGCCTATTGGCTGGATTTCGGATCGGATCGGATAAGGCGTATCGCATACGCGGCTAGTTTCGGATCGGATCAATGTCCTTTAAGGCTTCAAGCGGAACTAACCGCTAGATTGTCTCGGTTCGATATCCTGTCCGTACGCGAGGAAAGCGGGGTCGCTATCTGCCAAGCGGTCGGGAAAGAGGCGGTACATGTGCTCGATCCGACCTTGTTGCTTGCGAAGGAGGAGTATCTGTCTCTTTCACGAGATATACCCCCAAGCCCTTCTCCTTACATTTTTATATATAGTATCAATATTTCAAGTAATGAGGAGATATGTTGGCCGGAGCTTCGAGGTTTCACAGAGAGAGAGGGACTATCGTTGGTGGTGACACCCGCCAGCGGATATTTACCCGGTCGTGAACTATTTCAAGGGGTGGAATATCGTTACGCCACTATTCCGGAATGGCTTTCCCTTATCCGGCATTCCGGCCTTGTGGTGACCACCTCTTTTCATGGGGTGGCTTTCTGTATCCTGTTCCATAAGCCTTTCGTTTATTTCCCTTTGTCCGGCACGCATGCCAAAGGGAACAGCCGTGTATTAAACATGCTTTCCAAACTAAGCTTGTCGGATAACGTCTGGAAAGCCCCCGGAGATTTTGAACGGATTTATCATCTCCCGATAGATTGGGACAAGATAGAGGAGTCGCTGGCACCTTTACGTGAGCGATCCGTGACGTTTCTGCGGGAAGCGTTGAAGTAATGATTTCGTGAATATGAAAATTGGTTATTTGTCTCTATAGTACTATGATAGAAACATTTATCTTATATAATGCCATATTGTTGCTGTCCGTATTATTCGCATATTATGCAGAACATTCTAAAACGAGACGCTCACGTATCCTTGCTCGTTACAGCCTCTTTATGGTACTTTTCGTGCCCTCTGTTCTACGATATGATATTGGTACTGATTATGCAAGTTATGTGGATTCTTTTAATTTTTCTTCCGAATACAAACAAACAGAAATAGTTTTTTATGCTTTGATCCTTTTTTTAAGGAATCTTCAGTTGCCTGCGCATAGCCTTTTCGTTTGTTCTGCATTTATAACCTATTTTCCTTTGCTGTTCTTGCAAAGAAAGAACTATACGTGGAAAATTTTGATGTATGTGTTGTTGTGCTATTTATTGTCTTATTCTGCGATAAGGAATATGATTTCTTTGTCTCTCGTAATCTTAGCATTCGATTTGTTTTTTAGAGGTAAAAGATGGGGGGCTTTCATAATATATCCATTGTCTGTCTTGTTTCATGCTTCCTCATTTGTTTTCCTGCCATTCTTTTTTGTAAATAGGATGCATTGCAATAGAATTATTCTCCTGCTCATTTCATCGTTTTTATTATGTATATGTTATACAGATATGTTTTTTGTTTTGTTGAACAATGACTTGTTCTTGAATTCATATTATGGAGGATATATGTTTAGTGTTTATGGGGTTGAGCCTTCCTATAATACGGGATATGGTGCGTTTTCGAAAATATTGTTTGCGGCGATAGTTTTTTTGTCTGTCTTGTTCTCGAAGACTAAAGATAATGCTGTGATTTATTTTTCATTGTTTTATTTTATATCATTGGTCTTAATGACAAAGGTTAGTATTTTTTTAAGATTGGCAGATGCAGCTGCAATAACATTGGTGTTTGCTCTCCCCTTATGCTTGAGTGTATGGCGTGAGAAAAAGATTATAGCTTTGAAATATCTCATGGTGTTGTTTTATGTTGTTTTATTTGAGATGTTTATTTATGCTAATAATAGGGGCCTAAAAGAAGGAAATGTTGGTGTTTCTCCTTATCAAACAATATTTTGTGAATAATTATGAGAGTTGCTTTTTTATTGAATGATGCGGGATTGTATGGAGCAAATCTTTCGCTTTCTAATATGATTAAGTCGTATGGCTTTAAGGATTGTTTGGTTTTGTCTCCATCAGAAGGCCCTTTCTTGTCGCTGTTGAAAGAAATGGGCGTATCGTATAAGGTTGTTCCATTTAAATTTAATATGGCGACTTATAATAAGAATTTTTTAAGTTTTATATTATATCCTGTTAGGTTTTGTTATTATTGGATTCTTAACAAGTATTCTTATCCTTTGATATTAAAAATTATAGAAGAGAATGGTATAGATGTTATTCATTCGAATAATAGTTGGATTAGTATTGGCTTTGAAATCGCAAAACAAAAGCGGATTAAGCATGTTTGGCATTTGAGAGAAATGTCAGATTTACATTTCTATATGCGGTCATTTAAACCTTTTGAAAAGTTATGTGAGGATTTCAATAATTCGGATTCTGTCATTTGTGTGTCTGAAGCGGTAAAGAGGCATTTTCATATTCGGAATAAGAACGCAGTGGTTCTTTACGATGCGGTCGATTCTATCCGTAATATTCAAGATGTGCATTATGAGAAGGAGAATTATTTCTTGTATTGTGGTGGCTTAAGTGAAAATAAAGGTGTTTTGGATGCTATATCGTCATTTTCAAAAGTGTCACGCAATCGCAATATTCGGCTGTATATAGCGGGAACCGGATCTGCTCATTTCGTCAAGAAGATGAAATCGCTTATAGAAAAAGAGGGGATAGAGGGAAAAGTCGTCTTGTTGGGATACCGTACGGATGCCAAGGAGTTGATGAGGAAAGCGGTTGCATTATTAATGTGTTCCTGGCATGAGGCATACGGGCGAGTGACGGTGGAGGCTATGATGAATGATTGCGTGGTTATCGGAAGGAATTCGGGTGGGACATCGGAATTGATAGAACATGAGGAAACCGGATTCTTGTTTGATTCGAATAGCGAATTGGAGGCATTGATGGAGAAAGTCTTGGATATGGATACGACCATTATTCGAGATAAAGCGAGGGAGAAAGCCATTCACTCGTTTACGGAGGAGGTCTATGGCGAGCAATTAAAAAAGGTCTATGATAATTTGTTAATTCAAAACCACAAAACAACACAGGAATGAGTATCAAGTCTTACAAGCAATATATCGATAGATGCGAGGTTGTTTCTTTCGATGTGTTCGACACGCTGATAAAAAGGAACGTAAGGACACCCAAAGATGTGTTCTCGTTGGTGGAAAGAGAGGCGTTAAAACGTTTCGGTGTCTCTATGGAAGGATTCAGGGATAAGCGTGTATGTGCGGAGCGAACGGCCCGCGAATTGTCCGATCGCGAGGAGATCTCGTTTGGGGAAATTTACGATCAATTGCCTTATGAGGAGGAGATTAAATCGTCCTTATCGCAGCTGGAACTGGAGATGGAGTATGCGTTGACTACCGTGAATCTAGAAATCAAGGAGGTTTATAAGTATGCCATTGACTGGGGGAAAGAGGTGATTATCGTCTCCGATATGTATTTGGATCGGGCTTTTATTGAGCGTCTTTTATTGAAATGCGGTTATAACCAGTATAAGAAAATATACGTCTCCTCGGAGACCGGAGTCCAAAAATATACCGGCAATATGTATAGGATGATATTGCGGGAGAACTCATACAGCCCCGGAAAAATAGTACATATAGGGGATGCTTTGATGGCGGATTATATACGTCCGAAATTGTCCGGTATCCGATCCGTTCATATACCAAGAGAGGTCAACCATACGCTTTATTGTCGGAAATCTAAAACGGGAGAACTCGATTCGGATTCTTTGTATAGCTTTATCAATAATACGGTATCGGAATCGGGTGATCGTTTGTTTCGTATCGGATATGAGACCTTGGGACCTCTTTTGTATGGGTTTTGTGTTTGGCTGCATGAATATAAATTACGTTTGGGAATCGATAAGTTTCTGTTCCTTTCTCGTGACGGACAAATCATGCGTGCCGCTTATAAGATATTATATCCTAAGGAGGATACTGAATATGTATATGCTTCAAGGAGAAGTTTATTAGTCCCGATATTACGCCATTGCAAGGATATAAAAGCCATGTTGGACAGGCTCTCTATATATCGTTATACATCGGTCAGAACGATGTTGGATTTGTTGGGGTTAGATTATAAGGAATATGTCTTGGCACTTGGTCGTTATGGACTTGATCTGGATGATTCTTTTTTGAAAAAAGATTTTTTAGAGAATAAGGATTTATCGAGTTTCCTAAAGGAATTACTTCCCGATATTATTGAGAATTCGGAAGAAGAATTTCTCTCTTTACAGTACTACATCGATCGTTTAAACCTATCCGGAAAAGTAGGGATTATCGATATAGGTTGGCGGGGACGTTTACAGAAGGCTTTGGAGGAAATGTTGCCGGAACTAGGAAAGAATATGGAAATTATGGGATTCTATCTAGGTATCATGTTGGATAAGGAAAACGCTTTCGGCTATCTGTATGGCTCGGAAGATTCCGAGGAAAAGGTGATGGTGCGATCCTTCGAGGGGTTACTGGAGATGTTGTTCAGTGCGGATCACGGCTCGGTGAAACGGTATAAATCGGATCAAACTATTGAATTGTATGATTTTGAATATGATGGGAACAGTAAGTTGAGAAATGATTTCAAGGATCTCCTAAAGATACGGGAGGGGGCTTTATGCTTTGTCAAGCGGTTCTGTGAGAATTCCTTGTCGGATGTCATCCGCTGGGACAAGACGATGGCTTTCGATGCGATCTGCCGTTTGGGAACGGAAACCCGTCAGTCGGACTTAAATCGGTTCGGAAATTGGTCTTTTTATGCCAATAATACGATTTCCCCGTTGGCTAAACCTAATCGTGGCGTTTACTTCAGTTTTTTGAAATTGAAAAAGGGTATTTCCTCATCACCTTGGAAAATAGGTTATTTAAAACGTTTTCTAAAGATACCGTTGCCGTATTTGAGAATATATAAGTGGTTTATGCATGATCAATAGTAGATAAGGAAACCGATAGGCTTACAAAAAGGATCTTATTCTTTGTGCCTGTTGACAGATTCCTCAAATAATAATTTTAAACCATATAGAGATGATTTATGATTACCTTATCGTCGGTTCCGGTCTCTTTGGAACCACAATGGCCTACCTCCTTCATCAAAAAGGATATAAATGTTTGGTTATAGACAAGCGCTCGCATATAGGGGGTAATGTCTATACGGAGTCCGTGAATGGCATCAACGTACATAAGTATGGGGCGCATATTTTTCATACCAGTGACAGGAGGGTATGGGAGTTCGTGAACTCGTTGGTTGAGTTCAATCGGTACACCAACTCTCCTGTGGCAAATTATAAGGGAAAACTGTATAATTTGCCTTTCAATATGAATACTTTCTATCAGATGTGGGGGGTGACGACCCCGGAGGAGGCTAAGGAGATGATAGAGAAGCAACGGAGAGAGTCCGGAATCCTTAGCCCTAAGAATTTGGAAGAACAGGCTATATCTTTGATCGGGAAGGATATTTATTATACGCTGATCAAGGATTATACAGAAAAACAATGGGGACGTAAGGCTACGGAACTTCCTGCGTTTATCATTAAACGACTTCCTGTGCGTTTCACTTTCGATAATAATTATTTCAATGATAAGTATCAAGGTATCCCGGAGGGCGGATACACGAGGATGATCGAGAAAATGCTAGATGGCGTGGAGGTTCGTTTGAATACGGATTATTTCGGGAATCGAGAATATTTTGATTCGATAGCGGATCGGGTAATCTACACGGGGGAGATTGATCGCTTCTTTGATTATCGCTTTGGGTATTTGGAGTATCGAACCGTGAGTTTCGAAACAGAGTTATTGGAAGGTGTTCCTAATTTCCAAGGGAATGCCGTGGTGAACTATACGGATGCCGATACTCCTTATACCCGTATTATCGAACATAAACATTTTGAGTTTGGACAACAACCGGACACGGTGATCTCAAGGGAGAATTCCAAGGAGTGGAGACCGGGGGATGAGCCTTATTATCCGGTGAACGATAAACGGAACAGTGAGTTGTATGTTCGGTACAAGGCCTTGGCAGACGCACAAGAGAAGGTGGTCTTTGGCGGTCGGCTGGCGGAATATAAATATTATGATATGCATCAGGTGATCGCAAATGCGTTGGAGTTGGCGGAAAAATTTAATTAAACTTGGAATGATTATGGGAAAGAAACTCACGCAAGTTTCATTTTTATTTGTTTTTGCAACACTGTTGGTTGTGATAGGCCATGCGGATATTACCTTGGATTACAGAGATCTCTGGATTTATAAATGGGTGTATTCATTTCATATGCCTCTTTTCTTTTTCTTGTCTGGATTCTTGTTTGCGTATACATATCCAGCAAATAAAATGCAAGGAATGAGATTCTTTCCATTCATGAGGAAAAAGGTCAAGCGGCTCTTATTGCCTTTCTTATTTATTAATAGTGTGATTTTTGTTATTAAGTCACGTTTTGTTCCTGCGGAGTTGATGCAGAATCCGTTGACGTTTAGTTTCTCCTCGTGGGTGGAGAGTATGCTTTGGTATCCGATTGGATTTATGTGGTTTTTACCGACGTTGTTCATGATATTCGTATTCTTTTCGCTTTTAAGGAAATGGATATATGTTAACGTATATTTACAAATGGGGGGGGTAATTTTGCTGTTTGTGTTAAGTTATGTGATGCCTAATATGCAGTTTATGCAAATATCGGTTGCTGTTCATTACTCCGCTTATTTCGGTTTGGGAATTCTTTATTGTATTTATAAGGGGAGGATAGATGCTATTCTGCTACGATATAAGTATGGAATGTTTTTGGGATCGTTTGCTTTATCCGCTAGCTTATTGCCATGGAAATTGGTTGCCGCATTAGTAGGTATCGTATTCAGCCTGATTTTATCGCTTATAGTGGAGAAGCGTAGCGGGGTAGGCTTGATACATCTATCCGACTACACCTATACCGTGTTCCTGCTTTCTTATTTCCCGCAGATGCTTGTGTGCGGACCTATTGCCCATGCTTTTCCGGAGGTGAACCAATATCTGTTTTCGTGTGTCTCGTTTGTGTTGGGATTCTCGTTACCCATCCTCTTTGGCGTGATATATCGTAGGGTAAAGGATGCGAATAGGCTGACAAGATTTGTCGGTCTTTTGGTGGGATTATGATTATAAAGAGAAAAATATAATACAATGTCTGAAAATATGGAAAAGGGATTGGTCTCGATCATTACCCCTATGTATAAAGGGGCTGAGTTTGTTGGCGATACGATAGAATCTGTCTTGAAGCAAACGTATACGAATTGGGAGATGATTATCGTAGATGATTGCTCGCCGGATGATGGGGCGGGGATCAACGTCGTGAAGCGGTATGCGGATCCGCGGATCAAATTGATAGAGAGCAAGGTGAACAAAGGTTCTTCTGGGGCGAGGAATATTGCGTTGAAAGAGGCGAAAGGACAGTATATAGCGTTCTTGGATTCGGATGATATGTGGCCGGAAGAGTATTTGGAATCACAAGTGAATTTTTTGCAAACGGAGAAAGCTATTATAGTTTATGCTTCAGTACAACATATAGAAGAACATTCTAAGCGATACTTGGGAGTTCCATTTCCCCGTCCGAAAAAGGTTAAATATGATGATTTGTTAAAATTATGTCCGATTTGTCCTTCTGCTACGGTTTATGATGTGTCCAAATCGAAGAAATATTATTTTGATGAGCAATTAGGGAGTCTCAGGGATGATTATGTTTATTGGCTAAAAATCCTGAAAGAGGTACCATATGCTTATGGAAATTTGACTGTAACAATCTCCTATAGAGATAGGGTCACGGCAGTTACTTCTAATAAAATAAGAATGATAAAGCCTCAGTGGCTGGTACTTCGAAGAGTAGAAAAATTATCATTAATAAAAAGTTTGTATTGTTTAGTTTATTGGGGAATAGTAGGGGTCGTAAGAGAAAAATTGTACTATAAGCTTTAATAGTTTATGTTATACCGCTAGATATGAATATTTTGTTACTGGATGCTCATACGGTTCAATCCATTTCCGTAGCTCGTTCTTTGAAAGAGAATGGTCATGTTATATTTGGTTTCATTGAATCTAGGTTATCTTATGGTTATGTCTCTAGGTTTGTAGATCATAAGATCCTTTGTCCTATCTTGCGTGATGCTCCCTCTGAATACTTGAATTTTTTAGTTGATTTCTTGGGGAAAAATCCACAAGATGTTATTATTCCAATGTATAATGATAGCGCAGAGTTGTTGAGCCAAAATAAGGAGAGGATAGAAAATTCTTTTTCCGTGAAGTGTGCCATTCCACATTATGATACTTTTATAAAGGCACATGACAAAGAAAGATTGATGGATGTTTGCAAGCAACGATCATTTCCACACCCTCGGACTGCATTTCTTTCGTCAAAAAATCTGCATGAAGTAGTATCTTATGTTGGCTTTCCTGCTTTAATCAAACCGAATATTTCATCTGGGGCTAGAGGGATTATGCTTGTGCATGAAGAGAAAGAGCTATTAGACAAATGGCCTGCCATAGAACGAGATTTTGGTCGTTGCACTTTACAGGAATATGTTGATCATACAGGGATCTATTATAATGTGATGCTTTATCGTGATAAGAGCGGGGGGTGCCATGAAGCCGTAATTATTCGAATCATGCGTTATTTCCCTTTAAAAGGAGGGACTAGTTGTTATTGTGAGACGATTCAAAATGAGACTTTGGTCTGCATCTGTAAAGATATTTTAGATGCTTTGGATTGGGTTGGTTTTGCCGACTTTGATATTATGGAGAGCAAATCGGGGGAATATAAAGTTATAGAAATAAATCCTCGTGTACCGGCAAGTATACATGCTGCATATATAGCAGGAGTTAATTATCCGGAAATGATCGTTCATGATATGAAGGATGAACCGATCTTAACTTATACTTATCATATCGGAAAAGTATTACGTTTTTGGGGACTGGATGTTATGTGGTTTATCTTTTCTCCCCAAAGATTTAGTTCCCATCCCTCTTGGTTCTGCTTTTTAGGTAAGAATATATTTTATCAGGATGGATCTTTAAAAGACCCTTTACCAATGTTGATGGGTATATTATCTGGTTTGGTGAAATATCTGAATCCTTCTTTTCGAAAATCTAAATTAAGATCTTGATTTAACAAAATATGAACATACTAACTTTCGACATCGAGGAATGGTTTCATCTCCTCGATAACGATTCTACACGCTCTGAAGAGCAGTGGAAAGGGTTTGAAGTGCGTATCTATGAGAATATGGAGCGCATTTTTCGTATCTTGGAGGAGACAGATACGAAGGCTACTTTTTTCGTGATCGGCTGGATCGCCAAGACGTATCCGGATATCGTGAGACAGATTGCATCCAAGTATCAGGTGGGAAGCCATACGATGAATCATCAGTTAGTGTGGCAACAATCGAGGGAGGCATTCAAAGAGGATGTCTCTTCTTCCATAAAATTGCTGGAGGATATAACGGGACAGAAGGTAGAGGCTTTTCGTGCGCCGGGCTTCTCGATCCGTGAGAGCGAGGGGTGGGCTTTCGAGATATTGCATGAATTGGGAATTCGTATGGATAGCTCGGTTTTTCCTGCGCATCATGCGCATGGAGGAATGCCATCATATGTTTCTGCGGTGCCTAGCTGGGTGGAATATAACGGAATAAGGATGAAAGAATTCCCGATCGTGTATCGTAAGATATTGGGAAAGCATATCGTTTTCTCTGGAGGAGGCTATTTCCGCTTGGTTCCCTATAGATTATTGAGGAAATGGACACGTGAATGTCCGGAATATTTGTTGGCTTACATCCATCCTCGTGATCTGGATGCGGAGCAACCGATGATTGAGGACTTAAATTATATCCGTCGTTTCAAATCGTATTATGGCTTGCGTGGAGCGGAAGAGAAATTGAAACGATGGCTTATGGATTTTGATTTTATGGACTTACGTACGGCGGATGGTCTGATAGATTGGAAGGCAGCTCCTATTGTCGAAATTACTCCCAGTCTTTGTTCCGCAACAAATCTCCGCAGCCAGTCCTAACCTCTTCAATGATTCGTATGCAGCGCGGTTTATTCATCTTGTTTTTAGTACCGATGGTTATCATGTCTTGAATGGTGGGATGTCCGGTTCCATTGACCGAAGTCGCATGTTCACCATTATAACCCTCTGTGCATAGGGTGAGATCGTAGGCGGGAGCAAGATGCCATTGCCATGTGCTGGTATCACTTTTCTGTATTGTGAAACTGAAATTCTTGCAATGATCATCTTTGTTGTCTGTGAAATAGTTGAAAACCATACGACGAAACATTTCTTCCACTTCTAAAGGATTCTGCGTTAGATAGCCAGTTAGGGCCAGTAAGTTGCTATAATCGAGAATTGGGTTGGATAGTGGAATGTTAAGCAGTCCTCCGGCTGTGACTGTATGCAAACGTTCTCCATCTTGCGAGATGTCGAAGCGGCGTGTCGTGAAATACTTACCGTTGATCAGTTTGAAGTCTGGAACGCGGATGCCACATTGTCGTGCTAACTCATTGTAATGAAATTCTATCAATCCCATGTCTTGAGGGTCGTATGTATGGCGGAACTTCACCATCCAATGCCCTTCATTGTTGGAGAACAATGCCTTGGGTCTGCATCCGCCGCTATTTCGGCTGTTAAAAAGAAGAAGTTCTACGTCATCGTCGTTCTTCTCATGCAACACTTCTAAGGCCTTTTCTTGCAGCAGATCGAAATCAAGGGGCTCATGCGAAGTACCTATGCTGGTTTCCGGTTCGTATGTGAGTGCTCCCATACCCCCATTTCCCACTAGACTTAGACGGTCGAGCGCTGACAATTGGGTATCGTTGATGCCTTCTTTGAGCAAGGCCTTATGCAAGAGGTAGCGACCATAGCCATCGGGCAGACTGTCTTCGAAAACACCGAAATTCCCATAAAAAGGTGAGGGCTTTGCGATGAACAATCCCGGTTTCAGCGGAAGTTCCAATGGGGATATACTGAAACCGTTGGAAAGCCATGCTTTATCGTATTCAAAGGCACACTGTTTGTTGTCGGGAGTGAGCGAAAGCGTCCCGACTATCTGTTCGTGATACTTTACGATAAGTCTTTCTATTTTTTTGATTCTCATTACTTATGTACTTTTTTCTTGTTGGTATTCTTGCGGATTTGTAGTAGCTCCTCCATGGTGGAGTATTTTGGTTCGGAAAAAAGCTTCTTTATCTCCGAAGTGTAACCTAATGCCATTGCTATGCCGATAAGGTTCTTGAGTGAGATAAGACCTTTCTGTTCGAATCGCACGATATTACTGACTGCTACACCTGCCTTCTCCGACACTTGTTCGCGTGTCAGATTCTTCTCTATACGTCGCTTGCGGAAGTCGTTGGCTATTTCTTTAGCGATCTCATCCGGGTTGTCTAGCGTATAGTTGTCAAGAACTGATAACATATTATTTGTTTCCTGCATCTTTATTTGGATAATAGTAATATATTATTAGTTGCAAAGGTAGTAAAAAGCTCTGTATTCTCATCGTCTTATGCGTGGCTTTTTAAAAGTTCAAGAAGATGTTTGTGGAATTAAATAAAAAACTCTATCTTTGCACTCGATTTTCCGCAGAGGGTAAATAAGTGGAGCCGGAGACGGAGCCCACCCCCGGGACCTAACCTGTTTAAAAGATTTTAAGACAGATGTACGTAATCGTAGAAATTAACGGACAACAGTTCAAGGCTGAGCAAGGCAAGAAATTGTTCGTTCATCACATTCAGAACGCGGAAAGCGGTGCTGTTGTGGAGTTTGACAAGGTGTTGTTAGTAGATAACAACGGTGAGGTAACAGTGGGTGTTCCTACTGTAGAGGGCGCAAAGGTAGTATGCGAGGTATTATCTCCGCTGGTAAAAGGTGACAAGGTGCTGGTATTCCACAAGAAGAGAAGAAAAGGTTACCGTAAATTGAACGGTCACCGTCAGCAGTTCACTGAGGTGAGTATTAAAGAAGTTATTGCTTAACGTTTAAAGGAGAAGAAAAGAAATGGCACATAAAAAAGGTGTGGGTAGTTCTAAGAACGGCCGTGAATCACAAAGTAAAAGATTAGGTGTTAAGCTTTTTGGTGGTGAGGTTGCTAAAGCTGGTAACATCATCGTTCGTCAAAGAGGTACGGTTCATCATCCGGGCGAGAACGTAGGTATCGGTAAGGATCATACGTTGTATGCGTTGGTAGATGGCGTTGTTACTTTCCGTAGAGGAAAAGAAAACAGATCATTTGTTTCTGTAAAAGAAGTTGTTGCTGAGGCTTAAGTTTCTGCGACCAAAGAATAAGGAAAAGGATATCCTGAAAAGGGGTATCCTTTTTTTATTGCCGATGATAATAAACGTTATGAAGTAAATTTTGGAACATATATAAATAAACTTGTAACTTTGCGGTCTCAAACATAAATACAAACATAAAAAACAATGGGTGGTTTTTTCGGAACTATTTCTAAAGGAGCCTGTATTACGGATTTATTCTATGGTACAGACTACAATTCTCATCTAGGAACCCGCAGAGGCGGTATGGCTACGTACGATAAGGAAGAAGGGTTTACGCGTTCGATCCACAATCTGGAGAATTCTTATTTCCGCACCAAGTTTGAACCGGGGCTTCCTAAATTCAAAGGAAAAGCCGGGATCGGTATTATCAGCGATACGGATGCGCAGCCTATCGTTATCAACTCTCACTTAGGTAAATTCGCGATCGTGACGGTGGCGAAGATTAATAATCTGGACGAGCTGGAAAAGGAGTTATTGGAAGCGAACATGCATTTCTCGGAATTGAGTTCCGGAAAAACGAATCAGACGGAGTTAGTCGCTTTGCTGATTACACAAGGCAAGGACTTCGTGGAGGGTATTGAGAATGTTTACAATAAGATAAAGGGCTCTTGCTCTATGTTGCTCCTGACGGAGGATGGTATTATCGCCGCCCGTGATAAGTGGGGGCGTACGCCGATCGTAATCGGGAAGAAAGACGGAGCTTATGCGGCGACCAGTGAGTCTAGCAGTCTTCCGAACTTGGATTATGAGATCGAGAAATTTATAGGCCCGGGCGAGATCGTCCGTTTGCGTGCCGATGGTATGGAGCAGATGCGTAAACCGAATGAAGGGATGCAGGTCTGCTCTTTCCTTTGGGTGTATTATGGATTTCCGGTTTCTTGCTATGAGGGTAAGAACGTGGAGGATGTCCGGTTTATGAGTGGATATAAGATGGGGCAGAAGGATGACTCGGAGGTGGATTGCGCCTGTGGTATACCGGACTCCGGCGTGGGTATGGCCTTGGGATATGCGGAAGGTAAGGGGGTGCCTTATCATCGGGCTATCGCTAAGTATACACCGACGTGGCCTCGTAGTTTTACCCCGGCTAACCAAGAGATGCGTGCTTTGGTGGCTAAGATGAAATTGATACCGAACCGTGCGATGCTGGAAGGCAGACGCATCCTTTTCTGCGACGACTCGATCGTGCGTGGTACACAGCTTCGTGATAACGTGAAGATCTTATATGATTATGGGGCGAAAGAGGTACATATGCGTATCGCTTGCCCTCCATTGATTTATAGTTGCCCGTTTATCGGTTTTACTTCTTCCAAGAGTCCTTTGGAGTTGATAACTCGTCAGATTATCAAGGAACTGGAAGGGGATGAGAATAAGAATCTGGATAAATATGCTACGACAGACTCTCCGGAATATAAGAAGATGGTCGGAATTATCGCCGAGCGTTTCGGGTTGAGTTCCTTGAAGTTTAATACGCTGGAAACCTTGGTGGAGGCGATCGACCTTCCTAAGTGTAAGGTTTGTACGCATTGCTTTGATGGTTCAAGCTGTTTTTAGAAAAATTTTACCTACTTTTATGCCTGCAATGTTTTAATGGCTAAAAAGAGTGAGTTATGACAGTTTTAGATAGATTTTTAAAGTACGTTACGTTCGATACCCAGTCGAACGAGGAGACGGGTACGACTCCTAGTACGCCGGGACAACGTGTCTTTGCCGAGGCTTTGGTGAAGGAATTGGAAGCGATTGGTATGGAGGAGATCTCCTTGGATGAGAATAGTTATGTAATGGCTACTCTGCCGGCTAATACGGACGAGAAAATCCCGACTATCGGTTTTATCGCTCATTTGGATACGAGTCCGGATATGTCGGGTAAGAATGTTCAACCTCGTATCGTGACTTATCTGGGTGGTGATATTGTCTTGGATGCGGAAGAAAATGTTGTACTATCTCAATCGATGTTCCCAGAGCTTTCTGATTATAAGGGACAGGATATTATCGTAACGAATGGTAAGACTTTATTAGGTGCCGATGATAAGGGAGGTGTAGCCGCTATCGTCGCCTCTATGCAATATTTGAAGGATCATCCGGAGATCAAGCACGGTAAGATCCGTATCGCTTTTACCCCGGATGAGGAAATCGGACAAGGTGCCGATCATTTCGACGTGGAGAAGTTCGGTTGTGATTGGGGATATACGATTGATGGTGGACAAATCGGTGAGTTGGAATATGAGAATTTCAATGCCGCCGGCGCTAAAATTATCTTCAAGGGCTTGAACGTACATCCGGGATACGCCAAGGATAAGATGCAAAACGCTTCCTTGCGTGCGATCGAGTTTGCTTCTTGGTTGCCGGCCGAGCAACGTCCGGAGCATACGACTGGTTATGAGGGATTCTTCCATTTGACCGGTATGACCGGTTCGGTTGAGGAAGCTACTCTATCTTACATCATCCGTGACCATGACCGGAAGTTGTTCGAGGAGAAGAAAGAATTGCTTCGTACGTTGGTTGATAAGATGAATGAAGCGCATCCGGGATGTGCGCATTTAGAGCTTCGGGATCAATATTACAATATGCGCGAGGTCGTGGAGCCCCAGAAGCATATCGTTGATTTGGCGTTTGAGGCGATGACCTCCGTTGGGGTAGAACCGATCGTGAAACCGATCCGGGGAGGTACGGATGGTGCCCGCCTGTCGTTTATGGGATTGCCTTGCCCGAATATTTTCGCGGGAGGCCTGAATTTTCACGGACGTTATGAGTTCTTGCCCGTTCGTTCGTTGGAAAAGAGTATGGAAACAGTTATAAAAATCATAGAGCTATCGGCTCGTAAATCTTAAATGCAATAATTACATGAAAACAACTCCGTTTACCGACGTGCATATCGCCTTGGGCGCGAAGATGCACGAATTCGCAGGTTTCAATATGCCTATCGAATATTCCGGAATTATCGACGAACACATGACTGTAGTGAATGGTGTAGGTGTGTTCGATGTTTCCCACATGGGCGAGTTTTGGGTAAAAGGCCCGAACGCTTTGGCTTTCATTCAAAGCGTAACTTCTAACGACGCTTCTGTCTTGCCGCTTGGTAAGGCTCAATATACTTGCTTCCCGAATGACAAGGGAGGTATCGTGGATGACCTTTTGGTATATCATTACGAGCCGGAGAAATATTTGCTGGTCGTAAACGCCGGTAATATCGATAAGGATTGGGAATGGTGCGTAAGCCATAATACGGTAGGTGCCGAATTGGAGAATTCTTCCGACCGTACGGCTCAATTGGCTATCCAAGGACCGAAGGCACAGGAGGTTCTTCAACGTCTTACTCCGGTTGATTTATCTTCTATTCCTTACTATTCATTCGTGACGGGTGAGTTCGCCGGTTGCAAGAACGTGATTATCTCTAACACGGGGTATACCGGTGCGGGTGGCTTCGAGTTGTATTTCTATCCGAGTGATGCGATGACGATCTGGAACGCTATCTTCGAGGCTGGAAAGCCGGAAGGGATCAAGTCGATCGGTTTGGGAGCACGCGATACGCTTCGTCTTGAGATGGGCTTCTGCTTGTATGGAAATGATTTGGATGATACGACTTCTCCGATCGAGGCTGGTTTAGGCTGGATCACGAAGTTCGCCGAGGGTAAGAACTTTACGAATCGTGCGGAATTGGAGCGTCAGAAGAAAGAGGGCGTAACCCGTAAGTTGTGTGCTTTCGAGTTGCAGGAAAAGGGAATTCCCCGTCATGGCTATGAGATCGCCGATGCGGAAGAGAATGTAATTGGCGTGGTTACTTCCGGTACGATGTCTCCGGTATTGAAGAAGGGGATCGGTATGGGATACGTGAAACCTGAGTTCGCGAAAGCGGGTACGGATATCTTTATCAAGGTGCGTAATAAGAACTTGAAGGCTCAAGTGGTAAAGGCTCCTTTCCGTAAATAAGAGATAAGGCTATCTATAAATAGTTCGAAGGCGATGTTCCTCACGGAGCACCGCCTTCCTTATTATAGAAAAGTTGGACATGATTAATATGTTGTTCCCTGGAAAATGTTCGATTGTGAGTACGGAAGTAGGGTACCGGTCATTCTCAAGTTTCTACCGGAGAAGTTCGGGTCTACGGTAACGGTTGCGTTGTTTGTTCCGTTGGTAAGCATCAAGCTAACGGTAGCGGAGATAAACACACCCTGTACGTTCATGTTCAGATAAACATTGCCCTTGTCATCCTGCTTGGTCTGGATATTGGAGGCGCTACCTTGTACGGTGATACCACCTAATCCGTTAGGACCGGGATACGGAGAGTTGGATGCGATCTGGACCATAGCCTGTCCGTCATTCAAAGATACGAAGTTCGTATTTGAATTTACGTAGAATACCTGTCCGTTCATCGGTTGTATGTTGTTAGCCTCCAATACGAATGATTGGTTGTTGATAGCTTGTACAGCGGCGTTAAACTCTTCTTGGCCTTCTACGGCATCTTGTGCCAGACGCTCTTGTTTTTTGATTTCTCTCTCTACTTTTTTGGCTTCCTTTGTTATCGATTTTTGAGCCATTACTTGTGTCATTCCGCACATAGCGACAGCGAGAACGACGATAAAAGATACAATTCTTTTCATACTTGATTTAGTTTTAAAACGGTTTTAAATTGTATAGATTAAACAGCGTCGTCGCGAAAAAGTTCCTGTGACTTATCCTTTTTATAGATACAATAACATTTCCACGGAGTATTTATGTTAAACAGAAATCGTACATTTGTAAATAAAGAACATAATACGATAGAATATGGATAAAGTACGTTTTGGTGTAGTCGGAACCAATTTCATAAGTGATTGGGTAATTGCCGGAGCCCGGCAGGATGAGCGTTTTGAACTGGTAGCTGTATATTCGAGAACTCAGGAGACGGCGGATGCTTTCGCCTCGAAACATAATATACCGTATACGTTTACCTCCTTGGAGGAGATGGCGAAAAGCCCGTTGATCGACGCCGTGTATATTGCCTCCCCGAACTTCCTTCATGCCTCCCAGAGTATTCTTTGCATGAGCTATGGCAAGCATGTTCTTTGCGAGAAACCCTTCGCTTCCAACGCGAAAGAAGTACGTGCGATGATCGAGGCTTCCCGTACATATAATGTCACGTTGATGGAGGCGATGAAGCCTACGCTTACGCCAAATTTCCTTGCTGTACGAGAGAATCTTGGGCGTGTAGGTACGGTTCGTCGTTATTTCGCCTGCTATTGCCAGTATTCCTCCCGTTATGATAAGTTCAAGGAAGGAATCGTGTTGAACGCTTTCAAGCCGGAGTTGTCTAATGGGGCCATGATGGATATCGGTATTTATACGGTCTATCCGATGGTTGTCTTGTTTGGTCGCCCAAAGAAGATAGATGCCTCGGGCATAGTCCTGTCCTCAGGAGCGGACGGGCAAGGGGCCGTGAATTTCTTGTATGAGGGGATGAACGCCACGGTGCTTTATTCTAAGATCGTCAACTCCGCCTTGCCTACCGAGATACAAGGGGAGGAGGGGAACTTGACCTTGGACCGGATCAATATCATCCGTAAAGTGACGTATTCTCCCCGTTTAGCTCCGGCGATGGGAAAAGGCCCGGAACCGGTTCCGGAAGACCTAAGCGTGGTCGCCGATAAGGATGAGTACTATTATGAGGTAGTGGAATTTATCAACCTCGTCTTGTCTGGCAAGCGGGAGTCAGAAATCAATAGCCTTGATAATTCTTTGATTACATTGGAGATTATCGATGAAGTACGCCGGCAGTTGGGAATTGTGTATCCGGCGGATTGATAACTCTTCGTGATTTTCCTCTTTTTCCATCGGGGTGAAAAACTTTTTCCACCGTGATGAAAAAGCTTTTTCACTACGATGGAAATCCTTTTTCATCACGGAGAAAAAAGGGTTACTTGTATTTTTATTACCTTTGTGTCCTTAATTGTTTAGGATGTACATATATAATTCAATACCCCATATAACGAACACGCTAAATCTGGGAAAGGACCTATTGGAGGTCTTATTTGAGAAAAGAAAATCATTACCGTTTCGCTATGATTATGCGTTGGATATTATCGATGAGAATAAATTGAATATCCTGATCGAGCGTGAGGTGATCCGCAGGAACGGCCCTTATATCGAGATGGATGAGCATTATCTCTCTTTCTATGAGCTGCTTCTGGAGGCGAATGAGGAGATTTCTACCTCGGTGATCGATGAGAATATCCAGTTGGTGTATCAATTGATCGATTATTATGGCAAGGAGGATAACGATTTGCGTAAGCTGGGTTATCTGCGATCGGTCAAGGCGCATTTGCGGAAGATCGGGAAGATCTTGGTACGTAACGTGGTGTCCTTGCAACGGGTGATCGATAATACGTTCAAGAACGAGCCGAGCTATAAGGTGAAGATCGCCAAACTGGAGAATCTGGACGCTAAGCGAATCGAGATCAACCGCCTGATCGTGGAAGTGGAGAAGCTGCTGGATCGGGAACGGACTCCCTTTTTCGCCCAAGCCCCGGACGAGGAGTTGTTGACGATCGCCCGTGAGTTGAAGACGGAGTTATTGAGCGCCGGCCATAGCTTGATCCATTCCCAACAGGATATCATTGATTACTTGAACCAGATCCGTACGCAGGTGGGTTTTACCCGTAAGCTGCGTCGTATCAAATATCTGCGGGAGCAGTTTGAGTTACAGGAGAACACGAACGTGCGGGAGGTGGTAGACGCGGAGCGTTCCGTGGTATTGGAGGGCGTGCAGCCTACCTTATTCAAGGTTTCCATTCCTTATTTGCAAACGGACGAGGCACTGGATGTCATCTTGAAGGTGGCCGACGGCATACGGCCGGACAAGGTGATCCACCGGCAGGAGCTGGGGGTGATCTCCGCCGAGCAGATGGAGAATCAAGAGGTGGGGGAGGCTGCTATCAATACCCGGAAGATGATGGATGTTTTTAGCCGGACCGGAGGGGATTTGTTCTCTTTCGTGATGGCGTATGATTATAACCGGGAGATGGATTTCGAGGCGAAGGTTACGTTATTTTGCCGTTTACTCTCCCTCTATGAGAATGAGTTGGAGATAACAGACCGTTTTGGGCATATGGAGCATATAGAATATGCCATTATTCAAAGAACCTAGTTGTAGAGACGGGGCACGCCCCGTCTCTACAACTGGATAAAATAGAACAACAATAATAATAAGGATGATAGATAATTTACCGGTACAGACCGCACAGATCTATGATTACCTGTCGAAAGGTAATTTTCTGTGCTCGAATACAAGTGTAAAGGAGTTGAGGACACTCTTCTCGGTCGTAGAAGATAATTTTGAGCGTTTACGTGATTATTTCTCGCATATCAATTTCGTGTTGGAGCAGGGGAATAATTACTTCTACTTCTCCCGCAAGGAGCCCCGGGCTACCTTGGAGCAAAAGCTCCAGCGTTTCTTCGCTTGGATCGATATCATGGACTTCTTCTGTACGTACGATACGGCCTTCGGGCCCGGTTTCACTTTCTCGCCGGCGGAGATATTGGTACGTTCCCGTATCGACATGGATCTAGAGATGAAGCTGGACGGGTTGAAAAAACATACCGGAGGCAAGGAGAAACGCAAGGATATCCTCGATACCATCTTGGACAGGATGACGAAAGAGGGCTTTATCGAGTGCGTAAGCGATATGAACGGGACGTGGAAAGTGCTCTCCTCGTGGGACTACCTCACGAAGATGATCCATAGTATTAACATAAAGAACGAAGATGAGATATCTCAATAAAATAGTATTTATAAACAGCGCCGCTATCCGTTACTCGGAAGTACAGCTGGATGGAAATATACATTTAATCGGAACGCAGGGAGTGGGGAAGAGTACGATCCTCCGTGCGATCCTTTTCTTTTACAACGCCGATACGCAGCGGCTCGGAATCCCGGTCGAGAAGAAGTCGTATCAGGATTATTATTTCCCTTATGCCGATTCCTCGATCATCTACGAGGTAGCGAGGGAGGATGGTTGGTTTACGGTACTTAGTTATAAGACGATGAACCGTATCTGCTACCGTTTTATCGCCTCTCCGTACCGGCCGGATCTTTTTATCGACGAGGAGGGAGCGCCTTATCCGTCGGATCGTATCCGCTCGGTGCTCGATAAGAACGGTATCAAATATAGCGGGGCGATCTCCACGTATGAGGAATACCGGAATATCCTCTACGGAAACTCGGATAATAAACGGGATTACTCCTGTTATTCCTTGATGGAGAGCGGCTCGTATCAGAATATCATCCGTACGATCCAGAACGTCTTGCTGAATTCACGCTTGGAGGCGGATTATATCAAGCAGACGATCATCACCTCCTTGAACGAGGCGGATAGCGTGATCGACTTGAGCCGTTACCGGAGCCATCTATCCGGTTTTGAGGCGCAACTGAATGATATCGGTGTTTTCCGTGAGCCGGGCATGGCGCGGAAGGCCGCTGGGATCTCTACCTTGTCGGACGATATCCGTAAGCGGGATTTACGGATCAACGATCTGTGCCGCCAATTGCGCGGGGCTTATCTGGAAACGGAGCGTATCTTGCCGGAGTTGTCCCGGAAGATACACGAGCAGGAGGCGGTCAAATCGGATTTCTATAAGCAAAGGGATAAGCTGGACGCTGAATCGAAGAACCGGACAGCCACGATGGAAGGCGAGTTGGCCGTGCTGAAAAACGCCTTGTCGGAGGCGGAAGCGAAACGGGTTTTCTATGCCGGAAAAGATATCCAGACGGCGATGGATCGTTGTAACAAATTGGAGATCTTACAGCAGGAACAGGAATCCTTAGTCGTGGAGAAAGATTTGCTTTCTTCCAAGAATAAAGAAGCCTCGGTCTTGCACGCCAATTTGATCGCTAATCTGAAGAACGAGTTGGCCGGCTTCGAGAACGAGAAACAGAAACAATTACTGGCGGCAGAGACTGAGATCAATGCTCGTCGGGAGGCTCGCCGGGAGTATTATCGACGGCTACGGGAGGAATTGCGCCATGCCGCCTCGGAGGAGAAAGAGCGTTTGTTGGTGGATCGGGAGAAACGTACGACGGAGGTCGCCGCCTTGAAGATGCGTATCAAGACCACCCGGGGGCAGTCGGGAACCTCGGAGGAATTGGAGGCGGTCAAAGGGCGTCTCGGTAATTACGACGCAAACCGGAAGGACTTGGAGCTGAAGATCCGTGAGCTGAAGTACGAGTTGAACTACCAGACGAAAGAGTTCGAGACCGCCGGGAAGCATTTGGATGAGGATTATCAAAAGCTAGCGGAATCCAATGAGGTGAAGATCGAGGCCCTGAGCGCTAAGCTAGCGGAACTGACGGAGTTCTTGGATAACCAGAAAGATAGCTTCTTCAATTGGCTGTCCGAGCATAAACCCGGCTGGGAGCAGACGATCGGGCAAGTGTGTGACGAGCGCCTGCTTTACGGGAAAGAGTTTACGGCGGAGGTAGGCGAGGGAGATACCTTTTATGGAATCCGCTTCACCTCCGGGATTCACCGGAATGTCAAGACCAAGGAGGATTACTTGGCGGAGAAGAAGGATGCCGAGGAAAAACGTGCCGGAATCCAGCGCTTCATCGCTACGGCGCGGCAGGATTTGGAGGCGGCAAAGGAGAATCTCCGCAAGCAATATCAATCCTCCGTGAAGCCCATCAAGGAGGATATCTATCATGCGGAATATGAGTTGGAGCAACTGGCGGTCCGCAAGAAAGAGGACGAGTCTCGTCTGTCGGCCTTACGGGATCAGGCGACCCGTCTGAGGCAGGAGGAGATCCGGCGCTTGGAGGAGGAGTTGAACGCTGCCGAGGCCACCCTTTCCTCGATCCAGCAGGAGATCGCCACGCTTCAAGGCAAGATGGACCGGGAACTCGCTTCCTTGGATGAGCAAGAGAAAGACGAGCTGGCTGCTTTGGATAAGGAACTCTCCGTCGCAAGGGAAGCTATCTCGGAGGAGATCGCACGCAAGAAAGCGGAGCTGGAAGAGCGCAAATCCGGATATGACAGGGAGCAATTGGATAGCCTGACCGCTAGCGGTGGCGATCCGAAACGTTTGGAGGAGATCCATTCCCGCTTGGCGTATATCGGTGGGGAGATTAAATATATCAACGAGACCAAGGCATTGATTATCGAGTATCTGAAAGATAAACGAGAGATGCTGGATAAGGTACCCGACTGGACGGCGGAGAGCCTGCGCTTGCAGCAGATCATCCACGGGGAACGGGAGGAATTGAAAAAGCGTCTGGCGGACGTGAACCGGAGTATCTTCAAGGTAGATGCCGAGTTGAAGGAGCTGAAGGAGTCCAACCGGAAAGCGTTGGAGAACCGGGAGGAATATCACCGCTCTACCCTGTTGGACTGGTTTACCTCTAGGGAATCCATCTTCTCTTCCATGAACCGTACCGATACGGATGGCGATTGCCGTTCCTTGGTACGGGAGATCACGATCTGCGTCAGCGAGCAATCCCAGAAGCTTTCCGAGCTGCGCAAGGAGATAACCGCCTACACCGGCAATTTCTCCGAGGATAATGTGTTCGCCTTCAAGACGAGCTTCTCGGATGATAAAGAGTATATGGATTTCGCTTGCGACTTGAAGGAGTTTATCGACGAGGATAAGGTCTCGGAATACCAGTCGCGTATCAATACCCGCAACTCGGATATCTTCCGGCAGATCACGTCGGACACGAAAAGCATGGTCTCTCAGGAAGGCAATATCCGTGGCGTGGTGGATCAGATCAACGCCGATTTCAAGGAGAAGAACTTCGTAGGGATTATCCAGTGTATCGAGATGCGTATTGATCCGAGCCAGAACAAGATCGTCAATCTGTTGAAGGAGATCAAGCGATTCAACGAGGAATATAGCTGGGATTTGGGGCAGAACCTCTTCGCTTCCTCAGCCGACGATACGGCTACCCGGGAGAAGGCGACGATGTTGCTACGTGAGTTGATCAAGTCGATGGACGCTTATTCCGGCAACTTGATCCGCTTGGCGGATTTCTTCGACCTTAAATTCCGGGTGATCGAGAACCGGAATGATACGGGCTTCGTGGAGCGCCTTACGAACGTAGGCTCCGAGGGTACGGATATTCTGGTCAAATCCATGGTAAATATCATGTTGCTGAACGTGTTCAAGCGGAACGCCTCCACGGTGTTCTCCGATTTCAGGCTACATTGCATGATGGATGAGATCGGGAAGCTACACCCGAATAACGTGGCGGGGATCTTGAAATTCGCCAACGACCGGGATATTCTCTTGATCAATGGCTCACCGACCGAGCAGGATGCCCTGTCCTATAAGCACATCTATAAACTGGAGAAGGACGGCGATAGCTTCACCCGGATCCGGAGGGTGATCACGCAGTTCGATTAGGCAGGATCATAGCCGAGGCTTTCTCACCGATCATAACTGAGGCTCTCTCACGGGTCATAGCCGAGGCTTCGACACCCATGAGAGAGCCTCGTCTATGACCATACCCGTGAACGAATGTTAAAGCCCTGCGATCTCATCCAGCCAAAGCGTAGCCATCGCGTCGCTCGGCATTCGCCAGTCTCCACGCGGGGAGAGGCTGATGGAGCCTACTTTCGGGCCGTCGGGCAGGCAACTGCGCTTGAACTGTTGCTGGAAGAAGCGGCGGAAGAAGGTATGGAGCCATTTCTTGAGGGTGGCATCGTCGTAGGTTTCCCCGAATGCCCGCTTCGCCAAGAAGTAGATCTTTGCGGGGGAGGCACCGAAGCGCAGGAAGTGATAGAGGAAGAAATCGTGCAGCTCGTAGGGGCCTACCAAATCCTCCGTCTTCTGCTTGATATTTCCATGCTCGTCGGCGGGAATCAATTCCGGGCTGATCGGAGTGTCTACTATATCTAATAACGTGGTGCGGGAAGCCTCGTCTACCTTGTTGTTGGCAACCCATTCCACCAGATATTTGACCAATGTCTTGGGAATGCTACCGTTGACGCCGTACATAGACATATGGTCGCCATTGTAAGTAGCCCAGCCCAAGGCAAGCTCCGAGAGATCCCCCGTACCGATCACGAGGCCGTTCGCTTGGTTCGCCACGTCCATAAGAAGTTGGGTACGCTCGCGGGCTTGGCTGTTCTCGTAGGTCACGTCATGTACATGGATGTCGTGATCAATATCCTTGAAATGTTGGACGCAAGCCTCCTTGATGGAGATCTCCCGGAGGGTCACGCCCAGGGAGCGTATCAAGTCGCAGGCATTGGTATAGGTACGATCCGTCGTCCCGAAGCCGGGCATGGTGATGCCGATGATCTTATCCCGTGGGATCTTCAAGGCGTCGAAGGTCATGACGGTGACCAGTAGGGCCAAGGTGGAATCCAGTCCCCCGGAGATGCCTACGACGGCGGTTTGGGCGTGGGCATGGAGGACACGCTTGGCGAGTCCCGCTACCTGTATATGGAATATTTCCTCGCAACGTTCTTTCAAGGCATCGCCGGAAGGGGTAAAGGGATGCGGGTCGATTACCCGGGTCAAGTCCAGCGCCCGGTTGGGAAGGCTGAATGAGACTACGGTGCCGTTATCCATGTTATGGTTGAGATAACCCTGCATGAAACTGGTGTTGATCCGTCGGTCGTTCTGTAAGTTCTGGATATCGATCTCGCTGATAACGAGTTGCTCCTCCATGGAGAAACGCTCGGATTCCCTTAATAACGTGCCGTTCTCCGCTATGATACCGTTTCCCGCGAATACGAGGTCGGTACTGGATTCCCCGAAACCGGCGGAAGCGTAGACGTATCCGGCGATACAACGTGCGGATTGCTGGCAGATCAAGGATCGTAAGTAAGCATGCTTACCGATCAACTCGTTGCTGGCGGATAGATTGAATATCAAGTTCGCCCCCTGCATGGCTAGCTCGGAGCTGGGAGGGATGGGAACCCAAAGATCCTCGCAGATCTCGATACCCACACGTACCTCATCGTACTCGAAGATCAGGTAGCAATCCAGCGGCACTTCCCGGTTACCGATCGTGATCATGGATTGCTGTAGGTGTGAAGAGGCCGTGAACCAACGCTCTTCTTGGAACTCCTTGTAGCTGGGCAGGTAACTTTTGGGCACTACCCCCAATATCTCGCCCCGTTGGAAAGCGACGGCGGCGTTTATCAGTTGGCTCCCGCTGACAAGCGGGCAACCTACGATCGTTAGTAAATCCAGATCGGCGGTGTTGTTCACTAAATCCAGCAAGGCTTTCTCGGCGTTTCTGAGTAAGGTCTCTTGCGAGAACAAATCCATGCAAGTATAAGACGTAACCGATAATTCGGGGAAGGCGATGATCTGGACCTCTTTTTGGGACGCTTGGCGCATCAATCCCTCAATCTGTTGAATATTATAAAAGCAGTCAGCCACTTTAACCTGTGGTACGGCTGCCGCTACTTTGACGAATCCGTAATTCATATTTGTTATTGTTTATCTGATAGATGTTCTTAATTTATCGGGGTTTTGACGACAGTCGAAGATCGCGGAGATATAGATGATATCATCTTCTATAAAATAGATGATTTTGTAATGTTCATGAACAAGAGACCGAAAGCCTTGCGACTCCGAGGATAAAGCTTGCTCATAAAAACCGAGAAGAGGATTGTCAGCTAACAAATCGGCGTAATGTTTCAGGTCCTTGACTTTCTTGTGGGCCATGTTGATAGAAATCTCCTTCTTATAATACTTCGTAATTTCTTTCAAATCTTCTTTGGCCTTGGCTGTCCAATATGGATTTTTCTGTTTCAGAACCATGTCTCTATCTCTTTATCTAGATCCTCACTTGATGTAACTCTACCTTCTCGGGCATCTTCTACCGATTTCCGTACCGCTGCTATCATCTCCTCTTGCGAGTGGATTACGCAAGGGCGGGGTGTCCTTCTCTTGGAAAAAATCTTTTTGGCAGCCCGTTCCAGTTCCTCCGATATCTCCATGTCATCGATTTTGTTAAGGTATCTCTCCACGAAGCTTTCTCTCCATTGTTGTAACTCTATTGTCGTCATATCAATTTCCCTCCTATATATTTATGCCCCAAAGGTATGTATTTTGTATGGGATAAAAAAGAAGGAGAGGTATACTTCGCAGCATCCTCTCCTTGTTAACACAAAACAATCAACAAAAAACTACTGTCTGAATAAGACTATCTGATGAATAAAAGCTCACGATATTTCGGCAAGGTCCATATCTGGTCATCGACAACCAGTTCCAACTTGTCGATATGGTAACGGATGGCTTCCATCATCGGGACGATCCGGTCGTGGTAAGCGATCGCCTTCTCCCGCTCGCTCTCGATCTTGTTGGCTATCTTGCGGGCGTTGACCATCTCGTCCACTTTTTCCTTGATGAAGATCGTGCGGTTCGCTATATCCTCGATGATCTCCATGTTCTTGGAGGATAGATGGGCGGCTTTATCTGCGGGGAATAATTCACGCATCTTATATACGTTGTCGATCAAGGAAGACTGGTATTTGGTGGCCATCGGGATGATATGGTTCATTGTCAGGTCGCCTAATACACGGGCCTCGATCTGGATCTTCTTCGTGTACATCTCCCATTTGACCTCGTTGCGAGCCTCCAGCTCCTTACGGGTCATGACTCCCGTGGACTCGAACATGCGGACGCTGCTATCTTTCAAATAAGCGTCGAAGATCAAAGGCACGCTGGTCTCGCAATCCAAGCCCCGGCGTGCGGCCTCGGCCTTCCATTCCTCGCTGTAGCCATTGCCGTCGAAATGGATCGCCTTGCATTCCTTGATATCCTTGCGGATTACCTCGATGATAGCGGCGAACTTATCCTTTCCGGTGGCTATCTTAGCGTCTACCTCGGCCTTGAACTGCCTCAACTGATCCGCTACGGCGGCGTTCAATACCAGCATGGCGGCGGCGCAGTTCGCGGAGGAACCTACGGCACGGAACTCGAAACGATTACCGGTGAAGGCGAAAGGGGAGGTACGGTTACGATCCGTGTTATCGATCAATAACTCGGGGATACGGGCGATATCGAGTTTCATGCCTTGCTTTCCCGCTAGGTTGAAATCTTCCGTATCGCTGTTCTCCAGATGTTCCAATACCTTGGATAGCTGTGTCCCTAAGAAGCTGGAGATGATCGCTGGGGGAGCCTCGTTCGCTCCCAGACGATGGGCGTTGGTCGCGCTGGAGATGCTGGCCTTCAGCAATGCGTTATGGGTGTACACGGCTTTCAGTACGTTGACCACGAAGGTCACGAAGCGCAGGTTGTCTTCCGGCGTCTTACCCGGTCCCATCAAAAGGATTCCGGTATCGGTTCCCAGCGACCAGTTATTGTGCTTGCCGGAACCGTTCACGCCTTTGAACGGTTTCTCGTGCAACAGGACACGGAACCCATGTTTGCGGGAGATCTTGCGCATTAGGGCCATGATCAGTAAGTTATGGTCATTGGCGAGGTTGCATTCCTCGAAGATGGGAGCCAGCTCGAATTGGTTCGGGGCGACCTCGTTATGACGGGTCTTTACGGGAATGCCAAGTTTCAATGCCTCAACCTCGAGGTCTTTCATGAATTCCATGACACGGGTGGGGATGGCTCCGAAGTAATGATCCTCCAACTGTTGGTTCTTCGAGCTCTCGTGCCCCATCAGAGTACGGCCGGTCATCAACAGATCGGGACGTGCGGCGTATAGGCCCTCGTCTACTAGGAAGTATTCCTGTTCCCAACCTAGGTAGGCGTATACTTTCTTCACGTCCGGGTTGAAGTAGTGGCAGACATCGACCGCCGCCTTGTTCACGGCTTCCAAGGCTTTCAGCAAGGGAGCTTTGTAGTCGAGGGACTCGCCTGTGTAAGCGATGAAGATCGTCGGGATGCACAGGGTGTCTCCTACGATAAAAGCAGGGGAGGAAGGATCCCAAGCCGAGTAGCCACGGGCCTCGAACGTATTGCGGATACCGCCGTTCGGGAAACTGGAGGCGTCCGGCTCTTGCTGGATCAGTAGTTTCCCCTCGAATTCCTCAAGTACGCCGCCTTTGCCATCGTGCTCGATGAAAGCATCGTGCTTCTCGGCGGTACCTTCCGTCAAGGGATGGAACCAGTGGGTGTAGTGGGTAGCGCCTTTTTCCATCGCCCATTTCTTCATGCCGGAGGCCACGGCGTTCGCTGTCTCACGGTCTAACGGGGTACCGTTGTCGATGGAGTCCACCAGTCTCTCGTACGCTCTCTCTGGAAGATATTTGAACATCTTCTCACGGTTGAATACCAGCTCGCCGTAATACTTGGAAGGTCTCTCGGCGGGAGTGGTTAGCTCGGTCGCTTTTTTCTCGAACGCCGATTCTACGACTCTAAATCTTAACTTTGACATAATACCTGATGATTATTGTTGTTTATAGTAAATGACTTATCTTAGCCACTTCCTCAGCCTAGCCATGGCCTCTAGGGTGTCATCCCTATCGCCGAAAGCGGTGAGGCGTAGATAACCTTCCCCGCTCGGTCCGAATCCCACTCCGGGGGTTCCGACTATCTTGACTTCATAAAGCAGTTTGTCAAAGAATTTCCATGAGGAGAGGCCGTCCGGGGTCTTTAGCCAGAGGTATGGGGCGTTATCGCCTCCGTACACCGTGAGACCGCAGTTTTGCAGGCCCTCTTTCATGATCTTCGCGTTGGTCATATAATAATTGATAGTAGCTGTCACTTGCTGTTTCCCGGCGGTGGAATAAACCGCTTCCGCACCCCGTTGGGTTATGTAACTGGTTCCGTTGAATTTCGTGCATTGGCGACGGTTCCATAATTTGTTCAACTGTACCCGTTGCCCGTCCAGCGTGAAGGCGTTCAGCTCCTTCGGTACGACCGTGTATCCGCAACGTATCCCCGTGAACCCGGCGGTTTTAGAGAAGCTCCGGAATTCGATAGCTACCTTCTTCGCTCCTTTGATCTCGTAGATAGAGTGGGGGATATTCGGGTCCTGTATATAAGCTTCGTAAGCGGAGTCGTACATGATAAGCACGTCGTTGGCAAGGGCATAGTTTACCCATTTCTTCAATTCGTCCTTAGTCAAGGTCGTTCCGGTCGGGTTATTGGGATAGCAGAGGTAAAGGATGTCCACCCTGCGACTGGGCAGATCCGGTACGAAGTTGTTTTCCTCCGTGCAAGGGATGTATACGACATCGCTCCATTTCCCGTTTTCCAATACCCCGGTGCGTCCGCTCATTACGTTCGAGTCGATGTAGGCCGGATATACGGGGTCTGTCACCCCGATACTATTGTCGTGGCGGAGCATGTCACCTATATTTCCACAATCGCTTTTCGCTCCGTCGCTGATGAATACCTCGCTCGGTTCGATAAAGACTCCCCGGCTGGCATAATCGTTCTTGATGATAGCGTCGATTAGGAAAGGATATCCCTGCTCGGGGCCATATCCGTGGAATGTATCCTTGCTCGCCATTTCTTCCACGGCTTTATGCATCGCCTCAATAACGGCGGGGGCAAGTGGTTGCGTAACATCACCAATACCCATTCGAATGATCTTATCTTTGGGATGGGTAACCTTGAAGCTGTTTACCTTTTTCGCGATGTCGGAGAAAAGGTAATTGTTCTGTAGTTTCAGGAAATGTTCATTAATTAGTGCCATACTCAGTTCTTTTGTTTTTATGTTGTTGTTTTTGTTGTTTTGTCTTGTTCCCCGTGTCAGACTTTGATGAATCCCTCGAACACGTTGACCGCTCCGCCGGTCATAAAGACCTTACCGCTTCGCTCGTCCCACTCGATGGTTAAAGGGCCCCCATCCATGATGACCTTCGTCTTTCGCTTTGTCTTCCCACGTACGACCCCGGCCACGGCGGTGGCGCAAGCTCCGGTTCCGCAGGCTTGTGTGATGCCGGAACCTCGTTCCCACACCCTCATCCGTACCTCGTCCGGCTTTAGCACCTGCACGAACTCCACGTTTGTCCGGTCCGGAAAAAGCGGGAGGCATTCCAGTAACGGGCCTACGCTTGCCAGACCGACCTGGTCCATCTCGTCCACGAAGATAACCAAGTGAGGATTTCCCATAGAGATGACGGTGCCGGTGTAAATTTCTCCTCCAGCCTCAACCTCCAAGGCCATCTCGCCTACGGCAGGCATTCCCATATCTACCGTGACCTCGGTGACCTCTTCATGCTCTATTTTCAATTGTAGCTCTTTGATACCTGATAAGGTCTCTAAGGTAACCTTGTTCTTTTGCGTTAGGCCGGCCTCATAGACATATTTGCCAATACATCTGGATGCGTTTCCGCACATCATCGCCTCGGAGCCGTCCGCATTATAGATATGCATGCTGAAATCCGCGATGTCTGAAGAACCTATCAAGACCAAACCATCAGATCCTATGCCTGTGTGCGGCTTGCTCCATGCGATAGATAATTCCTCGGGGTTGTCTATCGGATAGACCATCGTGTTTACATAGATGTAATCATTTCCGGCACCGTGCATCTTTGTGAATCTGATTGATTTTGTCATTTTGATGATATTATTCTTTATATTATTTCTTTTTGTTTTATTGTAATGCAAATATATAACGTTTTGATAAGTATATAACAGGTGAGAGGCTCGAATGTTTTATAAATATGAGGTTTGTAATAGATTGAAGTTATAATATATGCTTTTAGTTATAAATGATAATTAGAAGTGTGCGTTTTGGTTTTATATCGTAATATATGCTTTGTGAATATGGGTTGCTGTAACTGTAAGTAAAAAAACTATATATCTATCTATTTGCTTAAAATAAGTCTGTTTGTCTGACGAGCCTCTTTTTCAAGAAGCCTCAACTAGGGATAGATAATGGGTGAAAATACGTATTTAACCACTGATTTCTACGTAAAAGGTCATGTTTTGTCACACGAAAGGTTGCGTTGGGCGACGCAAGTAGTGGCGTTAGCCAACGCAATAGGTCGCGTAAGGCGATACATATAGTCGCGTCGGGCGATACAACCGTATGAAATGCCTCTTTTATCCGTATAAAAAACATGTTTTGACCCGTATAAATGTGAACTAGCATGAATTATTTCTCTAGAACAAAAGGTCGTATTTGGCTAATATATTACTAAACAATCATTTGCTAATATTTTTTCTCATATTTAGGGACGAGAAGTACATCAGGCCAGAAAAATCAACTCTCCGGGAGTTTGGTTTACAAATTGACAAAAAGAGAGGAGCTACTCGGTTTTGTTTCCGGATAGCTCCTTTTATCAGATTAACTAATTATCTAGATAATTTATTTTACGAACTTAACAGTTGTCTTATGAGCAGATCTCAAGAGCTTAGACTGATCGATTGAGATCATATAAATACCGTTCGGCATATTCGGAGTGCTGATGTATTGCTCATCGCTAGTGATGATACCCGTAGAAACAACTTTACCTACCATATTAACGATTACATAATTACCCTTACCATTCTTTACATAAAGACCGCTAGCGGTTGTAGATACCGTAACCTCTTGAACCTCGTCACTGATAGTCTCGTTATCGGTGATGATACCCATAGCGTCAGATGTAATATATAATGTCGCCATGTTGACATTTTCTTTAATGCCATCGCCTTTAGGATCAACAGCAGGACTAAAGTCTACCGTAATTTTAGTATCATTTGTAGGAGCCGTAGCCTTGATATTCATGACATTCTCTTTATTGCTTCCTTTCAAGAAGTTGATATCTACAATCATCTTTGTATCTTTTAAGCTCGTAGCTTCAACTTTTGTCGTTGCGTCGATTTCCATTACACGAATAACCTCATCTTTTTTAGCTTCGTAAATAGAATCAATTGTAATAGTGTAATTGGTTTCTGCGCTTGCTTTAAGATTACTAACGACACCATTAACAAGAGAGGACATAATAGAATTGATCGCTGTGCTCATTGTTGCTGGCATTGTAACGATCTGTTTAGACATTGGAGTCCAAGCTGTATTTACGTCAGCACGTACTGAATCTGTTGTCGTTAAAACTAGATTTGCTCCAGATACGCCAATTGTCGGAGTCAACTTCTTGTATCCTTTGATTTTGCTAGATGCGGCATCATATGAAGTCAAGACAATAGAATCAGCAGGCATGCCTGTTGTCGATTTCAAGTTTGCATATACGACGGCGTCACCCATTGGCAATTTTGCGTTAGGAGCTTGTAGAGGTTTACCGAATAAGCTAGCCTTGATAGTACTTTCTGTCATCAACTTTGTCATATCAAGAGATATTTGGAAGTTCGGGACTTGAGCTAACGTTGCTGCTAGACTACGTAAATTATCTTCTAAAGTAATCGTATAATCAATCGTACCAGAGCTATTTGCTGTTTCTGTTAGGCTTATCAATTTTCCATCTTTAAGCGGGAAATTAGGGATCATGCTACCCACGGTACCTAACCAACCTAATTTCAATTCTACGGATAAGCTGTTGAAAGGAAGAATGGTTCCTTTGTTCCCGGTCTTGATTAATACCGATAATAAATTTGTGGGTTTACCCGTTTCTGCGTCAACTAAAGCAGCTGCGGATACATCAATTTTCTCTGGTAAATCAATTTTTACGGATTGTCCGTTAAGTGAAACGTTATATTCTTTATAATCACTGAATGTCAGTTTTACGTCATTAACGATCCCTGCGATGAAATCACCCATTCCCGGTGCTATCGCAGAAAAATCCATAGAACTAAGATCCAATTTTAAACTATCAGGAGTAACCGAGATTGGATTTAATTGATCTGCACGTAGGCTTGATACTTGAGGCAAAAATAAAGGGGAATTAATTATGCTTTCGATATTAGGATTTGTGAGAGACATGAAATCAACTCCACTAATTTGCTTTACTTGATCAAAAACGGCAGGAACAATAACTTTAACAACAGCAGCCTTTTCTTTATCTGTTAATTGTTTTTGTTGTTGTGCCATCACTGGGGTGGTAGCCATGAATGTAGCGGCTGCCAAACTAATGCATGTAAAGATTTTCTTCATATAAATTTGTTTTAAAGTGTTTTATGACTCTAGCTGGCAAAGTTATTATAAAAATTAAATGCACCAGCGTTTATTATTCATAAAAGTTGGTGCATTTTGCTACTAAAGAAAAGAAATATTCGTCAATAAGCGGATTCATGTACGCCTTTTATGGCCCTGCCGCTTGGCTCGTTCATGTTTTTGAAAGCCGAGTCCCAAGCTAAAGCCTCTGCGGTAGAACACGCTACGCTAGGAATGGAAGGTACGCTTCTCGCCGCGCTTTCGCTGGGGAAATGCTCTTCAAAGATGGAGCGGTAATAATACTCTTCCTTGTTTTGGGGCGGATTGATCGGGAATCGTTTGGCGGCATTCGCCATCTCTTCATCAGTGACCGACTCGGAGGTTATTTTCTTTAATGTATCGATCCAGCCATAGCCTACCCCATCCGAGAATTGCTCTTTTTGCCGCCAAGCGATCTCCTTGGGCAAGCTGTCGGAAAATGCTTCTCGAAGTATCTTCTTCTCGATGGTCGTACCCGGGCACATCTTTGCCACCGGATTCAGACGCATGGCCACATCAAGAAACTCTTTATCCAAGAACGGCACTCGTCCTTCTACGCCCCATGCGCAAAGGCTTTTGTTAGCGCGCAAGCAATCATATAAATACAGTTTGCTTAATTTACGCAGGGTCTCTTCATGGAAAGCCTGTGCGTTCGGGGCCTTATGGAAATATAAATATCCCCCGAATACCTCGTCCGCACCCTCGCCGCTTAGTACCATCTTGATACCCATGCTCCGGATCACACGGGCCAATAAATACATGGGGGTGGAGGCTCGGACGGTAGTGACATCATAGGTCTCGATATGATAAATGACATCTCGTAAAGCGTCCAATCCTTCTTGTATCGTATAATGGATCTCATGATGAACCGTACCGATCGCATCCGCTACTTTACGGGCGGCGATCAAGTCCGGGGCATCTTTCAATCCGATGGCGAACGAGTGGAGTTGAGGCCACCATGCGTCCGCTTTCCCATTGGTCTCGATGCGTTTCGCTGCGTATTTCTTGGCGATAGCGGAGGTGATGGAGGAATCCAAACCTCCGGATAGAAGGACGCCGTAAGGGACATCGCTCATCAGTTGGCGTTTGACGGCGGCTTCCAGCGCATCGTGAAGTTGTTGTACGTCGGTAGGATTATCTTTCACGTTGGCGTAATCCATCCAGTCACGGGTGTACCATCTCGTGAGTTTCCGGTCTTCGCTATAGAAATAATGACCGGGGAGGAACGGTTCGTAATGAGTGGCGAAGCCTTCAAGCCCTTTTAACTCGGAAGATACCATCAAGTGCCCCTTGTCATCGTATCCGATGTAGAGCGGGATCACGCCGATCGGGTCACGGGCGATCAAGTAAACCTCTTTCTCCTCGTCATAGAGAGCGAAGGCGAAAATACCGTTGAGATCCTCGATGAAATCAATCCCTTTCTTCTTGTATAAGGCGAGGATCACCTCGCAATCGGAGCCGGTTTGGAACTCGTAATCGCCTTTTAACCGTTCTCGTAATTCCTGATGGTTGTAGATCTCTCCGTTGACGCAGAGGATGAGTTTCCCGTCGGGGCTGACCAAAGGTTGTCCTCCGGAGGCGGGGTCTACGATGGAAAGGCGTTCATGGGCCAAGATAGCGGTTTTGCCTTGGTAGATACCACTCCAGTCCGGCCCCCGGTGACGGATTCGTTTACTCATTAATAACGCTTGTTTACGCAGGGCTTGCGCTCCGTCGTGTATATTGAATATCGCTGTTATACCACACATGATCATTAAAAATTGAAAGTTGAAAATTAGTTGGTTTGTAAGAAACGGTCGATGGATCGGGCGACATTACGGCCGGAGGCCATCGCTTTTACGACTAGGCTCGCTCCGCTGACAGCGTCTCCGCAGGCGAATAGGTTGCTGTTGGCGGTATATCCGGCGTTGTCTACGGCGATGTTATCGCGGTTGTCGGTAGCCAATCGCAGTTCTTTGATCAATCCTTCTTGCTCCGGATGCAGGAAGCCCATGGCGAGGAAAACCAGATCGGCCTCGATGATCTCTTTCTTGCCGGTCAGCCTCATCTGCGGACGGCCTCCGTCTGGGGAGGGAACCCATTCGACTTCTTCTACCTCAACCCCTATCAGGTTGTTTTTCTCTCCGATAAAACGTTTAGAGGCTAGGTTCCACCGGCGGATACAACCTTCCTCATGGCTGCTGCTGGTTTTCAGTACTTGGGGATACATGGGCCAAGGTGTCGCCGGATTCTGTCCGACGGGTGGCTGGGGCATGATCTCGATCTGGGTGACACAGGCCGCCCCATGACGGTTCGCTGTCCCTACGCAATCGCTACCCGTATCGCCTCCGCCAATCACTAAGACTTTCTTGCCCTTACAATTGATCTGGCTTTTGGGAGGGATCGGGATGCCTTCTAAGATCCGGTTCTGCTGGCTTAATAACTCCAAGGCGAAATGTACGCCTCTTAAATGACGTCCCTCGATAGATAGATCCCGGGGAACCTCGGCGCCGATCGCTACGCAAACAGCGTCGAAATCTTTCACTACATCTTTCGCTAATATCTCTTTGCCGACCATCGTGTTTACACGGAAAAGAATCCCTTCTTGCTCCATGATGCGGATACGGCGATCGATAATGTGCTTGCCTAGCTTGAAATTGGGGATGCCGAAGCGTAGCAAGCCGCCCGGTAACTCATCTTTCTCGAATACGGTGACTTCATATCCTTTTCGGTTCAATTGGTTCGCTACGGTCAATCCGGCGGGACCGCTACCGATCACGGCTACCTTTTTCCCGTTGCGTACCGGTTGGATAGGCTGTACGTATCCTTCCCGGAAAGCGGTTTCCACGATAGCCGCCTCGTTCTCACGGATCGTGACAGGTTCGTCGCAGCTAAGTTTCAGTACGCAGCTTTTTTCGCAGAGGGCGGGGCAGACACGTCCCGTGAACTCCGGGAAATCGTCGGTCTGCTCTAATACGTGATATGCCTCTTTGTAACGGCCTTTGTATAACAAATCTTGCCATTCTGGTTGCTTGTTACCCAGCGGGCAGGCCCAGTGGCAGAAGGGTACGCCACAATCCATGCAGCGGGAGGCCTGCGTACGGCGGTCGCCGCTGTTCAAGGTCTGTTCTACCTCGCTGAAATCATCTATACGTTCGTGGACGGGACGATAGCCCGCCTCTTGTCTATGTATCGTTAGAAATGCTCTTGGGTTTCCCATAGTTCTCTTGTTTTTGTGTAAATATTTAGTAGTCTTTCTGCATCTCCGCAATCTTGCGTTGGAGTTTGCGCATCTGTTCCTCTTGGAGTACTTTCTTGTATTCGATCGGGACGATCTGGATGAACTCATCCACGTACTTGTTCCAGTTATCGAGCATCAATCCGGCCAGATGGCTGCCGGTATGATGATAATGCTTGCGGATCAATTCATGAAGTTCCTTTCGTGAGGTGCTATCCTCGATCAAGGAAAGCTCTACCATTTCCATGTTACAATAGTAATCGAAATCACCATTCTTGTTCCACACGTAAGCGACACCACCACTCATTCCGGCGGCGAAGTTCCGGCCTGTATTGCCTAAGACGACAACCCGGCCTCCGGTCATGTACTCGCAACAATGGTCGCCTACACCTTCCACGACAGCGATCGCCCCGGAGTTTCGCACGCAGAAACGCTCTCCGACCCGGCCGTTGATATAGACCTCACCACTGGTAGCCCCATATAATAAGGTATTACCGGCTATCGTATTGTCTTCCGCTATAAAGGTGGAGCGTACCGGAGGCATTAAACTGATGTGTCCGCCACTCAATCCTTTTCCGAGATAGTCGTTCGCCTCGCCTTCCAACCGGAAATGTATGCCGTGAGCCAGAAAGGCTCCGAAGCTCTGGCCCGCCGCCCCCTTGAACTTGATATGCAGGGTGTTCTCCGGTAACCCGATGTTCCCGTACCGCTTGGCGATCTCTCCGGAAAGCATGGCTCCTACGGAACGATCGGTGTTGGCTATCGCATAATCCAACGATACTTCCTGTCCGGATTCGATGGCGGCCTTTGCGTGACGGATGATATCCACATCTTTCACGTTGTCGATCGCGTGGAGTTGACGGGTGACATGATGGATGGCCTGCGTGGCGGCTTGTTCCGGTAGATGGATCAAGCGGCTGAGATCCAATAGATCATGTTTCTCGATATGATCAGAAGGTTTACGCATGAGTAAGTCCGTACGGCCAATGATATCGTCTAGTTTCGTATAGCCTAGCTCTGCCAGATATTCCCGAACTTCACGGGCGAGGAAGGTGAAGAAATTCACCAAATATTCGTGTCGACCATGAAAGCGTTTACGTAATTCCTCATCTTGGGTAGCGACACCTACCGGACACGTGTTCATATGGCATTTACGCATCATCACACAACCTAAAACGATCAAGGCGGAGGTGGCGAATCCAAACTCCTCGGCACCCAGCATCGCCATCAATACGATATCCCGTCCGGTTTTCAATTGTCCGTCTGTTTGCAAGCGGACTTGTCCCCGGAGGCCGTTCATCACTAGTGTCTGTTGAGTCTCGGATAGACCTAGCTCGGGTGGGATTCCGGCGTAACGGATAGAGCTTATCGGGGAAGCCCCCGTTCCTCCTTCCGCCCCGGAGATCACGATCCGGTCCGCTTTAGCTTTGGCTACGCCGGCGGCGATAGTTCCCACGCCACTCTCGGATACGAGTTTCACACTGATCTCGGCTTGAGGGTTCACGTTCTTCAGATCGAAGATCAATTGCGCCAAGTCCTCGATCGAGTAAATATCGTGGTGAGGTGGGGGAGAGATCAGAGAGATACCCGGGATCGAGTGACGGGTTCTCGCTATGATATCGTTCACCTTATAGCCGGGAAGCTGTCCTCCTTCGCCCGGTTTCGCTCCTTGGGCGACCTTGATCTGGATCTCGTCGGCGTTTACCAGATATTCCGTGGTCACGCCGAAGCGTCCGGAGGCTACTTGCTTGATGGCGGAGCGGAGCGATAACCCGTCCTCACGGGAGATGAAACGGGCCGAGTCCTCACCACCCTCGCCCGTGTTACTGCGTCCGTGTATCTTGTTCATGGCTATGGCTATCGTCTCGTGCGCTTCCCGACTGATAGAACCGAAGCTCATCGCTCCCGTGACAAAGCGACGCATGATCGCTTCTTCCGGCTCTACCTGCTCCAAGGGGATCGGGGTGCGTTGTTTGAAGGTCAGGAAGTCACGCAAGAATATGGGGCTTTCCTTCTCATCAACCACATGGGAATATTCCTTGAATTTCTTGTAGCTCCCCAAGCGGGTAGCCAGTTGAAGCATGGAAATGGTACCCGGGTTCCAAGCGTGTTTCTCGCCATCCTTGCGGAAGGAATAAATGCCTTTATGTTCCAATAAAGAATCCGTGGGGTGGGAGAATGCGTCATTGTGCATGGCGATCGCATCTGCCGCTATCTCTTCCAAGCGGATACCACCGATGTTGCTGGTGGTTCCCCCGAAGTAAGTCTCTGCCAGATCCCGGCTTAGGCCGATCGCCTCGAAAAGCTTTGCTCCCCGATAACTGCGGATCGTGCTGATCCCCATCTTGCTCATAACCTTGAATAAACCCTTGCAAATGGCTTTTACGTAATTCTTCTCGGCAGTCTCGTAATTCAATTGTATCTCTTGTCTGTCTACCAGATCATCTAAGATAGCGAAAGCCATATAGGGGTTGATGGCACTGGCTCCGTAGCCTAGTAAGAGGGCGGCGTGCATTACCTCACGCATCTCGCCGGTTTCCACTACCAGCGCTGTTTGCACCCTTTTCTGCACGGAGATCAGATGGTGATGCACGGCGCTTACCGCTAACAGGGAGGGGATCACCGCTTTTTTCTCATCTACGTTCCTGTCGCTTAAAATGATGTAGTTAACGCCGTCGGTGACGGATTGCTCCGCTTGTTTACATAATTCGTCCAAGGCAGCTTTCAGTCCTGCGCATCCTTTCTCTGCGTTAAACAAAGTGGGGAGCTTAACACTTTTAAAGCCCTTATACCGGATGTTACACAGGAGATCCAGTTGCGTATTGGTCAAGATCGGATGGTTCAGCCGAACCATTTTACAGTGGCTCTCGGTTGGAACTAAGATATTGCTTCCCACCGCCCCGATATACTCGGTCAGGCTCATGACGAGTTCCTCGCGGATCGGGTCGATCGGCGGGTTGGTTACTTGGGCGAATTGTTGGCGGAAATAATTATAGAGGATTTGCGGACGGGCGGATAATATGGCCAGTGGCGTATCGTTGCCCATGGAGCCGACCGGTTCCGCCCCTCCCGTGCACATCGGTACGATGATACGTTCGATATCCTCACGGCTGTATCCGAACGTACGCAGTAGCTTGTCGTATCCCTCTACCTTATGAGGGATCTTACGGCCGGATTTCAACTCGTCCAATTCCACCCGGTTTTTCTCCAGCCAAGTACGGTAGGGCTGGGCGTTCGCCAGTTGTTCCTTCAGCTCGCTATCGTAATAAATCTCGCCTTTCTCGGTATCGATGAGTAAGATCTTTCCGGGTTGCAGACGGCCTTTTTCCTTGATCTCGTTAGGCTCGAAATCCATGACGCCGACTTCGGAGGCCACGACCATCATGTCATGTTTCGTGATCAGGTAACGGGCGGGGCGGAGACCGTTACGGTCTAGCATGCCTCCGGCGTAGCGTCCGTCGCTAAAGAGCAGGGCGGCAGGCCCGTCCCACGGTTCCATCAAGATGGAGTGATATTCGTAGAAAGCCTTTAGGTCTTCGGAGATCGGGTTCTTCTCGTTGAAACTCTCCGGTACCAGCATCGCCATGGCATGCGGCAGGCTCATCCCGGAGGCCACGAAGAATTCCAATACGTTATCCAGTGAGGCACTGTCACTCATGCCCGGCTGGATGATCGGGCGTATATCGTTGATATCCGGGATTCTGGGGGAGGAGAGTACGCTCTCCCGGGCCTCCATCCATCCCCGGTTGCCTCGTATCGTGTTGATTTCCCCGTTATGTGCCAGTAGGCGGAAAGGTTGCGCCAGACTCCAAGTGGGGAAGGTGTTGGTGCTGAAACGTGAGTGTACCAAGGCCAGTCCGCTAGTGAAATAAGGTTGCGTCAGGTCCGGAAAGTAATGGCGTAGCTGCATGGATTCCAGCATGCCTTTGTAAACGATGTTTTTGGTGGAAAGAGACGCTATATAGAAATCATCCTTGGCCGGAAGGTCGGTGGCCGATACCCTTTTCTCGACCCGCTTACGTATGAGGTATAGCTTTAGTTCCAGCTCTTGCTGATCGTTGCAGCCGATGATGAATATCTGCTTGATATCTGGTTCGGTCGCTTGTGCGTCCTTTCCCAAGATTTCCGTATGAACGGGAACTTTGCGTAAGTGCATCAAGGTTAATCCCTCTTTCTCGATCTCCTCGATGAGGATACTGAGGATACTCGCTTGCTGTTCCTCGTCTTTCGGGAGGAAGATTAGTCCGGTGCCATATTTGCCTTTCTCTGGAACCGGAATTCCTTGCAGGAGGATGAACTCATGCGGGATCTGTAATAGGATTCCCGCTCCGTCACCCGTTTTGTTATCGGCTCCCTCAGCGCCTCGATGCCTCATGTTCTCTAGTACCTTAAGGGCTGATTCGATGATGTCGTGCGATTTCTCGCCGTGGATATTTACTAACATTCCTACTCCACAAGCGTCATGTTCATAAGACGGGTCGTATAATCCTTGTCTGCTATTAAAATGATTCTTGTTTGTTTTCATTTGCTGACCTTATGTTTGTGTATAAATAATTATTGCGTCAATTTGTTTTACAAATATAGGTATTAATGACATAATGTGATTGCTTGCCGGGGCGAAAGAGCGGGAAAAAGATAAGAATATCTTGTCTGATGTTTCTATTTGTAATAATTTACTGGGTTTATTCTTTTTATTTGAAAGGTATTTGGTTTGTGGATTTACTAAATGAAAGATGAGCTAAAAAAGAAGCACCGTCACGTTTTGCGACAGTGCTTTCTATCTGTTTTATCTATTGGGATATTCTCGGATGAAATAGCGGGCTAGGAACTTCCAATTCTCTTGTATGATCGCCTTGCCACGTTCTGGGCTGATAAGGCTTTTCGTTTGCGCGTCGGCCAGCATGCCTCGCTTTACCAGCTCAGGCAGGAAGTAAACGCTGCAATGTTTCACGATGAAGAAAGAGAGCGCTTGCTTGGCGGCACGGTTAGCGTCGTAGAAGGGATTGTTCTCATCCTTGATCAGCTCCACGTCTCGGGTGATGACTTGGGCGCCTTCCTCGGGCGTGGCGTAGATCGCCAGTTTCTTGCCTTGCCAGTCTTCGGGAAGATGGAAGTTCTCGGCGGGGATAAGGCCGGAAGTCTCCGTGATAAATGTTTGTGCATCTTCGGTCTTGTCGAAATAGAGAAGCAGTTTGTCACCTGCGGCTTTGCGGAAAGTCTCGTATTGTTGGCGGTTTTCCTCCAGCATATCGTCGGGCAGGGTGGCTACAGACTCGTCGGCGGTGTTCTGAAATACCGCATGGTCGGGATGCTCGGCGGGCAATATCTTTGCCAGCCATTGCGGGGAGGTCAGACCTAGCAAGGAGGTCTTGCTGGTGTAGGCCATCATGCCGTGGCTGTTGACGAGCAGGTTGTTAAGCTGCTCTTGGTTGAGGTCGGGCTGCTCCTTCCAGCGGTCGTGGGCGAAGTCGCTCAGTTCCCGGGCCGACTCAGGCAGGATATAGGATTCGTAATGGAACCATTGCAATAGACGATCGTAATCCTCTTGCCGCTCGTAGCGGGTATCAAGGGCGAAAAGCTTGGCCATGCGGGTATTCTCCGGCGCCGTGGTCCACTCTTTGCAGAACAGGTCGTAGATAAGCATGCCGGTGGATTCGTTGGCAGGGTTGTCCGGACTGACAAAAGTGCCTTTACGATAGCCGTGATACTGCTGGGTATAATGCCAAAGGAGGAAACGCACGTCCTCAAGGTTCACCTCATCGTCGTAATAATGATCGTCCGGAGTGTAGAAGGGGAGGTATTTGCCGTATAGCTCCTTATGGGTAAGGATGAAGGCACGCCAAAGCCCCATGCCGGAGATCACGTCTTCGAAGTAGGCGGCCATGCGGATACAGATCTGCTTTGTTTCCTCGCCCTCGAAGGAGTTTACCAACTCGGTCTTCTCCATGATATCGTAGATACGGTTCGCTATTCCGGTATAATAGGAATCCACGGGAGTGCTTTGTTTATAGGGATGCAACTGCAACCAGTCTTTCGGGAAAATTTTAATGTTCTTCATGTTATTAAATGTCTTTATGCATTCAGGAGTGCAAATGTAGTAAAAATACGTTAGCTATGTCAAACGATAAGGAAAAGTTGCGGTCTTAAAAATGTAACATTTGTTGTCTTCATTGTTATTGGATCTAAACATCTTTGAAATACCGCCCCCGTACTTTTGCGTCGAAATCAAAGATGAAATAATAAGTAGTAAGATAATGGGAAAGAGTTTAAGGGGCAAAAGATTGAAAAGGTTAGGGCTTTTCTGGGTGGGAGTTTTCCTGTCATTCTCTCTATGGGCACAAACAGGGGTTATCTGCGGGACGGTTACGGACGCTAAGATGAAAGAACCGTTGATCGGCGCCTCGGTCGTGATCGAGGGGACTACGGTTGGCGCTATCACGGATATAGACGGTAATTTTCGTATCGAGAACGTGAAGCCGGGTACTTATACGGTAGCCGCCTCTTACGTGTCGTACCAAACGCAAACGGTAAAGGATGTTCCGGTAGTCGCACGCCAAGAGGCGGTGTTGAATATCGAGCTTTCCGACGCTAACCTCCAATTACAGAATGTGGTCGTAGTGGCCCAACGGAAATTGGGAACCGAGATGGCCGTATTAAATACCGTACGCAAGAGCCTTCCGGTCGTGAATGGTATCTCCGCCCAGCAAATCAGTAAAACACAGGATAGCGATGCCGCCGAGGTACTACGCCGTATCCCGGGAATCACCATCGTGGACGACCGTTTCATCGTGGTCCGGGGTCTGGCGCAACGTTATAATAATGTATGGCTGAACAATGCCACGACCCCTTCCAGCGAGACGGACAGCCGTGCCTTCTCGTTCGATGTGCTTCCTTCTTCCTTGATCGATAACATGATGATCTACAAGAGTCCCTCGGCCGAGCTTCCGGCGGATTTCTCCGGCGGTTTCGTGCGGGTGATGACCAAGAATATCCCGGACGGGAACACCTTCAACGTATCCTACCAAATGGGCTTTAACACGAACGCCACCTTCCGTAACTTCCAGCTGACGGACGGCACGGCGAAGGACTACCTTGGATTCGGAGCGGACGTGAGAAACCTGCCTTCCTCTTTCCCCGCCCATTTAGGAGAACACTCCACGGATGAGGCGGCAGCCTTTACCCGCCAAATCAACCAACGTTGGGGGATCAACAAGTTCACCGCCATCCCCGACCAGAAGATTTCCCTTACCTCGCACCGCTCTTATGATGTGGGCGGCTGGAAGATCGGAAATATCACGAACTTGAACTGGAGTACCGAGTTCGATTACTCGGAGACGGTGAATAACAACTACATCGCCTACGACGTGAAGAACGACGTATCTCGTCCCCGCTTTGAGTACAACGATATCCGCTATAAAAATACCTCCAAGCTAGGGGCCCTCTTTAACTGGTCATTCCAACGGGATGGCAGTAAATATGAGCTTCGCAACTTTTTCAGCCAGCGTGGCGTTTCCGCTCTGACACAAAGGGAAGGAATGAACTATTATTCCGACAAGGATATCCGTAAATGGGAATCCCTCTATACCGGGCGTACCACTTACTCTGGGCAGATCAGCGGTGTGCATACCTTGCGAGAAAATGTCAACAAGGTGGATTGGACGGTGGGCTATGCCTTCGCCTCCTACCGTGAGCCGGATCGTAAGATCGTGAACTCCATCCTTGACGAGAACCGTACGGAACAGCCGAACTACTATGTCTCTGACCCGATGCGTTATTACCAAGAATTGAAGGATCACAGCGCCTCGCTAGCCGCCAACTACGAACATAAATTCACCGTATCCGATAGGTTCGCTCCTGTTCTCAATGGAGGTGTCTACGGTGAATATAAGAGCCGTACCTTCGCTGCCCGTCGCTTTGGCTACAACCTGTTGGGTAGCGGCTACGACCGGTATGCGGACTGGGATTATACGGAGTTGTTCGCCGACGAAAATATCTCGGCGGATAAGATATGGATGCGTGAGACAACTACGAACAGTGACTCTTATACTTCCGAGAACATGTTGGGAGCCGCCTATGTCTCCGCTAAATTGAACTATGGGGAGGTGCTGAACGCTAATATCGGTGTTCGCATGGAATACTACCAATTGAAGATGGACGGATATAGCTCGGACGGTACTACTCCGGTACACTTGGATAATAAGACGACGGATTTCTTCCCTTCAGTTAATGTTGCCTACAACCTCTCACAAAAACATTTGGTCCGCGCCGCTTACGGTCGCTCGGTCAACCGTCCGGAGTTCCGAGAGGTAGTGCCTTACGTGTACTTCAACTTCGAGCGAGACGCAAACATCGTGGGTAATACGGAGTTGAAGAACGCTTACGCTGACAATATCGATCTTCGTTATGAGTTCTATCCCGCCGCGGGCGAGATGATCACGATCGGCGGTTTCTACAAGCACTTCAAGGATCCTATCGAGGAGACGTACAACGAGGCTGGTTCCGGCCTGCAATATACCTATCATAACGCGAAGAACGCCGAGACCTTCGGCGTAGAGTTGGACGTTAAAAAGAACCTCGACTTTATAGGGCTGCGAGGCTTGAGCTTTGTGTGCAACGCCGCATATATCTATAGCCGTGTCCGTTTCGAGGAAGGGGCACCGGAGCGGGATCGCCCTTTGGCAGGGCAATCCCCCTACTTGGTTAATGCCGGTTTTTTCTACCAGTACGATGACAAGGGGATTTCCGCCTCCCTGCTCTATAACCGGATCGGGAAGCGTATTGAGTCGGTCGGTGTCCCGATGCAGAACCAGGACGAGGATATCCCTGATATATATGAGATGCCCCGCAACTCGTTGGATCTTACTTTCTCGAAGAAGATTGGCAAGATTGTCGAGATCAAGGCGGGAATCCAGGATATATTGAACTCCAAGGTCGAGTACAAGCAGTTCGTGAAACTGACAGACGACAAAGGCGGCAAGAGCGAGCGTGAGCAACTGATCCGCAGCTATCGCCCGGGAGTGGATATCAATATCGGTGTTTCCCTTAGGTTTTGATGTTTAATTGAATATATATATATTACAAACAAAATGTTTTTATTATGAACAGATTTCTCTTAAAAGGTTTGGCCTCTGTGTTAACGATGGCCGTTATGTTTGGGACTGTATCGTGTAGTGATGACGATGATAAACCTGATGGCTCCGTAGCCGTATCGGCTGTGGCAGTCAGTCCTACTACCGCTACTATCAAGGTGGGCGAATCCACTACCTTGTCCGCGACTATTACTCCAAGTGACGCTACGGATAAAACGGTTACATGGAGTACTTCCGATGAAAAGGTAGCGACTGTTGATGCCGGTAAGGTAACAGCCGTGGCCGAAGGTTCCGCTACGATTACTGTAACTACGAAGGATGGCGGTAAAACGGCTACTTGTACCGTGACTGTCTCTAATGATGCTCCGTCTTCCAAAGAGGTGATATTGGAAGGAAATATCACGGCTGATCTAACGATCAACGCTGCCGACAAGAACTTCATGAAAGGCTTCGTATACGTGAAATCAGGCGCTACATTGACTATTGAGGCTGGTTCTGTTATCAAAGGTGTGTCCGTTAGTCCGGGCGAGAAAGCCGCTTCCTTGATTATCGAGCCGGGCGCTAAGATCATCGCCGAAGGTACTGTTGACAAACCGATCGTCTTTACGTCCGATAAAGAGCCGGGTAAACGTTTGACAGGTGACTGGGGCGGTCTGATTATTTGTGGTAACGCTCGTGTGAATCGTACCAATCAACCAACTATCGAAGGAGGACCTGGTACATTATATGGAAATACGACCTCCGATGAGTTTAATGCGGAAAGTTCCGGTAAATTGAAATACGTTCGTATCGAGTTCGCCGGTTATCCTTTGGAGCCAGACAAGGAAATCAATGGCTTAACCTTCGGCGGCGTTGGTAGCGGCACAGAAGTGGAGTTCGTTCAGGTTTCATTTTCGAACGATGATTCTTACGAATGGTTCGGTGGAACGGTAAATGCCAAACACTTGATCGCTTACAAAGGCTGGGATGATGATTTCGATACAGACTTCGGTTATACGGGTAAACTGCAATTCTTGTTGAGCGTACGTGATAAGAATATCGCTGATACTTCAGACTCTAACGGTTTTGAATCTGATAACGACGGTGACGGTTCTTCCAACACTCCGCTTACCAAGCCGGTCTTCTCCAACGTAACCTTGATAGGTCCTTTCTATGGCAAGGTATCCGATAAGACACAGGCTGAGGTGGAAGCCAAGACAGCCGACGCTGCTAACGGTGCCAAGGGTGGTAAATTCCAGGCAGCCATGCACCTGCGTCGTAATACCAGCTTGAATGTTTACAACTCCGTATTCACCGGCTGGCCTTACGGACTTCGTGCTACTGATAAGAAAGGTACGGCAAACGATGGCATCGCCATCAAGAATGTGATCTTTGCTGGTATGTGGAAGAACTTCTATGAGGATGATAAGGTAAGTGAGAACTTCTTCAATCTTGCCGGTAGCAACACGACTCTGGCAACGACCAACGAGATTATCTCTAAAGATGGTGATTACTCTTCTGTCGTAGCTTCAGCTGTGCAAGGCGCTGAATTTGTCGATGAGGTATTGAACAACAGCTTCTTCGAAAAAGTAACTTACAAAGGTGCTTTCGACGGAAAGAATGACTGGACTGCCGGTTGGACTAATTGGGATCCTCAAAATACCGAATATTAATCAAGCTTGGCATTGAATAGGTTGTGAATTTGTTAAAGGCACTGAGGTATCCGGAAAGATCCCTCGGTGTCTTTTTATGTATAATTTAGATAAGAATGTATCATGAATAAAAAGCTATTGTTACTTTCCGCTTTTTTGGCGGGAGCCTCTTGGACCGTGCTGGCGCAAGACTTGGTATTGAGCGAGGGACAGTATTATACCGATGAGACACAAACCACCCCGTATACGGGCCGCTATACGGAATTCTATGAGGATGGCATGCTCAAGATGGAGCTGTACCTGAAGGATGGCCGTCCCGAGGGAACCTATGTGATCTATTATCCGGATGGCAAGATCGCCGAGGTGCGTTCCTACTATCACGGGATCTTCCATGGTGAATGGCGCACGTATAGCGATAACGGCCAGCTGATCGGCCTGGCTTCTTATAAGGAAGGGCAAAAGGACGGCCCTTGGCGTATCTGGAGCGATAAGGGAAATTTGTTGTATGAGATGTTCTATACGGCAGGGAAGAAATCTGGTGTCTGGCGTAGCTGGGATGAGGAGGGGAATCTGCTTTCCGAGGAGAATCAATAGGAATAATTGCCGTTTACATACCGTTGTAACGACATTTACCTCTAATGGTAAATGTTTTTTCCTCTAGAGGTAAATGTCGTTACATCAGTATGTAAACAGTTTTACCTCTAGGTGAAAATACTTTTACTTCTTGATGAAAATATTGGTAAATGTAATTGGGTGGAAATCAGCATGCTTACTCCTCATCCTCTTCTCCAAAGTCGAACTCGAAATCGAATCCGTCATCCATGAATTCCGGCTCAGTGAATTGCTCCAGTTCACGACGGTCTTTCTTGGTAGGACGTCCGAGACCTTTCGCACGGTTCACGAAACCGGAGATACGGTTCATCTCCAGAATCTCATACTGATCCGGGGTTGTCACGTTCTCCAAGTAATTCGGGACGAGCTTCGCGCCCACACGATTCTCGATCAATCCGATTACCTTAAAAGAGAAGGTGATCGGCGGTTTACGCACTTGGATCACATCGCCAACCTTGATCATGCGGGAAGGTTTGATCGTTACTCCACCTATCATGATACGCCCTTTCTTGCAAGCTTCCGCGGCTATCGTGCGGGTCTTAAAGATACGGGTCGCCCACATCCATTTATCGATACGTACCTCGTTCATATCTGTATTCTCAGTCTCTTTTTATTTATTATTAAATTGATTCATCGTAATCTGGATGCCGGCGAGGCAGAAGCTCTTGATGATCTCTGTCGCACGATCCAATATCTCTGGCATCAATTGCAATTCCTCCGGGGGAAATTTCCCTAGCACGTAATCGATCTGTCCGCCCCGTGGAAAATCGCTGCCTATGCCGAAACGAAGGCGGGAATATTCCTGCGTATTCAATAACTGGGCGATATTCTTCAACCCGTTATGCCCGGCGTCGCTACCCTTTGGTTTCAGACGTAAGGTTCCGAATGGCAATGCCAGATCATCTACGACAATCAATAGATTTTCCACGAGAATGTTCTCTTTTTGTAACCAGTACCGAACGGCGTTGCCGCTGAGGTTCATAAAAGTATTCGGCTTTAGCACGATCAAGTCACAGTTTTTCACCCGTATGCGTGCGATTGCCCCGTATCGCTCCTCAGTGAAATTGCCTCCTACGCTCTCTACCAGATGGTTGACAACCCGGAAACCTATATTATGACGGGTTCCCCAATATTCGGAACCGATATTACCAAGTCCTGTTATCAAATATTTCATTATCCTCGAATCTATAAAAGAAAGGGGAAGAACATTCTATGAATATCCTCCCCTTCATGTATTGTAATAATGTTTTTACCTCAGATTATCCTTTAGCCTGAGCACCACGAGCGGCACGAGTCAATTGAACGGCGCAAACAACAGCGTTTTTAGCGTTCATCAATTCAAGACCTTCGAAGTGCAAAGCACCTACCTGCATAGTCTTACCTAAGCCAAGGTGATCTACATTAATCGTCAACTTTTCAGGGATTTGATCGTATATAGCTTTCACTTTCAGTTTTCTCATTTGAAGAGACAACTTACCACCGGCTTTAACACCTTCTGCGTGACCTTCCAAAACAACCGGAACTTCCATTACTACGGCTTTGTCCTTAGATACTTCCAAGAAGTCCATGTGAAGGATTTCGTCAGTTACAGGTTGAAACTGCATGTCCTTAACGATTGCCATCGTCTTGTTACCGTCAATGCTTAACTCAACAACGAAAATCTCCGGAGTGTAAACCAACTTACGAACGGCTTCTTTTGTAACCGTGAAGTGAGTTACTTTTTCGCCACCGTATAATACAGCAGGAATTTCATTGTTCTTACGCATTGCTTTCAAGGCTCTTTTCTGATCAGCGGAACGAGCGACGATCTCTCTTCCTTTTCCTTCTAACTCAAATGTCTTCATTTTCTTTAATTTTTGTGTTACTCAAAATTAGTTATTTTGCTTCCTAATTTCCCATCACACGGTACGGGGCTAAAAAGCGGTGCAAAGATACGATTTTTGTTTGATGTGACAAATATTTCGCATGTTATTTGTCGGATTATCGATCTAGCTTCACTAATTTCGTGGTTCGCATGATCCAACGGACAAGGCCGTGGGGGAGGAGCATTACGAGGGGTGTGCATATTTTGTTGAAGAGACCCGGTAATAGGGAAGCCCGGTGGTGAAACAAGGCATTAATCCCTTTTTTAGCCAGTTTTTCCGGACGCATCATGATACCTAGGCGGATCGCTAAGGTCTTTAAGTTGTCGCTTAGGTTATATAAATTCGTGGCGACGGCGCCGGGACAAAGTACGGTTACGCTTACTCCATAATCCAGTAACTCTGAACGCAAGCCCCGGGAGAAACTTTTCAAGTATCGCTTGGTGGAAGCGTACAGCGTAATTCCCGGATAAGGTAGCCAACAAGATAGGGATGACATATTGAGGATATATCCATGACGCCGTTTCTTCATCTCTTGCCCAAAATAATAACAGAGCTGGGTAGGAGTAGTCACGTGGAGGTAGAGCATTTTCTCGACGATGTTGGCCTTAGCTTGTAAGGTCTCGCAGAAAAAAAACATACCGGCGTTATTGACCAATACCTCTATTGGGATGTTTTTCTCTTGGCAAGTATCATATAGCTCCTTGGCCGCCCCGGGGATCGCCAAATCACGATAAAGCGGCAAAACTTCTATACCATATTTCTCGGAGAGAAACTCACCTTTCTCCCGGATCGCCTGTTCCTCATTGCTGACGATCACTAACTGATAGCCTCGTGAGGCTAGTTCCTCGGCATAGGCGAGACCTATTCCGGAACTGGCCCCCGTGACTAAAGCCCATTTCTTTTCCATTATTTATATTCAAGCCTTTTGATTTCACGTACGATACATTCCGGAAGACCTTTCACGTTCTTATGACAGACCATATCCTCGCTATACATACGGGCGATACAATAGTTACTATGCCCACAATCGCAACGGGCGTGCTCGTCTTCTTTCATACGGTTGACGAAGCCCGGCTCGTTCACCAAGGCACGTGCCATGGCCACAAACTCGAACCCGTCGTTCAGTACCTCCTCGATCTTGTCTCTGGAGACCAATCCTCCTACGTAAATAAGAGGTAAATGTAAGGCTTTGCGGAATTTCAACGCATCTTCAAGGAAGTAAGCCTCCTTAAACGGTTCCGAGGGAATCATATATTTACCCACCATGCGGATTCCAATCGGTAGATAGCCCCTAGGCATATAATACGCCATCGTACGGATCGGCATTTCTCCCCGCATTACATACATGGGGGCACGGCTCACGAATCCGCCGCTTAGTACTAAGGCATGCGCTCCGCATTGGTCTTGGAGTGTACGGGCTACTTCTAGGCATTCGTCTATTTCAAGTCCTCCCTTGAACCCGTCCCGCATATTGGTCTTTACGGTTACGGCCATGTCGGAACCTGCTGCTTTCATCACCTCTTCCATACACATTCTCATGAAGCGCATACGGTTCTCAAGGCTTCCTCCATATTCGTCTTTCCGGTGGTTGGTGTACGGGGAAAGGAATTGGCTGATCAGATAACCATGCCCGGCATGGATCTCGACAGCGTCCATACCTGCCTCACGTGCCAATCGTACGGCCTCACCGTAGGCACGAGCCATGGAAGCGATCTCGGATTGTCTCATACCTCGTACGATCGTGGGAGAGTAGAGGTTGAACCCGCTGGACGCTGAGATAGGCGTGCATCCGCAAATCCGCTTATGCGACATATTACCGCAATGGCCTAACTGGATGGAAGCGGCGGCTCCCTCTTTATGGATAGCGTCGGTGAGCTTGCGGAGGCCGGGAATAATATCCGGACGCATCCACAGCTGACGCTCGAACGACAAGCCGCTTTGCGTCACGGCGGCATAAGCTATGTTCGTCATGCCGATCCCTCCGGCGGCTACGGATGTATGATAGTTGAATAACTGCTCCGAGGGAGCGTTTCCCGGGCACATACTCTCGAATGCGGCGGCCCGGATCGTGCGGTTCCTAAGTGTTAGCGGACCGATCTTACCGGGTGTAAACAGGATTGATTTGTCCATATCAATAGATTAATATAGTTGTTCCGAAAAATTAAGTTAGATAGTTTTCTCTATATTCCAGACGAAGGCCCGAAGCCCTTGCGCTTCCGTTTCCTTGTCTAAGTTGTGTAGGATTTCCAGAAAATGATCGACCTTCTCGTCTTCTACCATCGTAAGGATAGCTGAGTTCAAGGTAGGCCAAGCGTGATTGCCGTAATGTGGCTCGCCTGTTTTACTTCCCCGTCCTTGCACGACATCCCAATAGGTAAAACCTTTAAGGTTATTACGGTCCATGATATTGACGATGGTCTCGTAATACGCTTGATTGAAAGATATAAATATCGCTTTCATATAGTTGCTTTTTTATGAGATCGCATACCCGTAGGGAGGCTTTTCTTGCGATGGGCATTCAAGCCTGTTTATAATGGGCATCGTAAGCACCTTACAATGGGCATTGTCACGACCTAACAATGCCCATCGAGGTTTGCTTGGCCTCGGCTTCCCTATGGTACGCAAAGATAATTAATTATTTCGTAATGCCTTTCTTATTTTGCGGCGTCTTCGTTTTACGCCGTTGGCGGCGAATACGGCATAGACCGTCGGAACAATAATCAAGGTAATCAAGGTGGATACGGAAAGACCCCAAGCCACGGTCATACCCATCGAGCGCCACATCTCGGAACCCTCGCCGGTTCCCACCGCCATCGGGATCATACCCAAAACGGTCGTCAATGTTGTCATCAATACCGGGCGAAGACGGGATTTTCCGGCAGTCACTACCGATGTGATAATACCCATGCCACGTTCCCGACATAAGATCGTATAGTCGATCAGCACGATACCGTTTTTAACCACGATACCCATCAACATGATCACGCCGATCAAAGCCATAACGCCCAATGGTGTCTGCGTGACCGCCAATCCCAATACGATACCTGTAAAGGCGAACGGGATAGAGAACATGATCACGAACGGGTCTACCAACGACTCGAACTGGGCAGCCATCACGATGAATACCAAGATGATGATCAATACCATCAAGATACCCAAATCGGTAAATGTATCCTGCTGATCTTCGAATGTTCCACCCAACTGCCAACTTACGTCGGATGGGATATCCATTTGTTTCAACTCGTTCCGGGCGGCGGCAACCAAGTCGCTCAATGCCGCTCCCTTACCCGCTACGGCAGATACGGTGATCACACGCTCACGGTCTTTACGCTCGATGGTCGGGGGAGTCATACGTTCCACTACCTTGCCTAAATCACGGATGCGGATGCCTTTGCCCTCATTGTTATAGATCAAAATATTCTCAAGATCCTCTACGGACTCACGGAACTCTGGGGCGTAACGTACCTTGATATCATACTCATCTCCATCCTCACGATATTTTGAAGCGGTGGAACCATTTACACGGTTTCGGAGATACATAGAGGCGGTTGTTACGTTCAGCCCGTTGATGGCCAGTTTCTCCCGGTCGAAGTCGATCTGGTATTCCGGGATATAATCCTCACGGCTGATATTTACTTGCGAGCATCCTTTTACATTTCTCATACGACGGGCGATCTCATTCGCCACGGCATCCGTCTGGGCGAAATCAAAACCATAGATCTCGATGTTAACCGAGGTCTCTCCACCCATAGAACCTTCCTGCCCTCCGGCGAGTACCTCGAATTTCTTGATCTCGCTGTATTGGGCTAAGTCCTGCCGCATCAACTCGCAAATCTCGGTAAGACCTCTCTCACGGTCGCCCACGCTAGTTAGGTTTATATTGAACTCGATAATATGCGTACCGTTATTGCTTAGCTGGGCGAAGGTATTATCCGTATCCGCCGTACCTTCCGTGAAGTTACTGATTAGGATCTCCGGATATTTCTCACGGAACTTCTTGTCGATGTCGAGAGCTAACTCACGGGTAATATCCTGCCGTGTACCGATCGGCAACTCAATCGTTATGCCGATGCGTGCGTTATCTTGTGTCGGGAAAAATTCCGTCTTGATAACCGGGATCAGCATCATACTGCCGATGAAGATCAGCGTAGCGCCTACGATCACCGTTTTCCGGTGGCGTACGGCCCAGTTCAAGAAGCGTCCGTAACCGCGATCCAAGGCGTTCAATCCCTTTTCGATAGGCGTGAAGAACATCCGGTACAATTTACCCTTCTCCGGTTGCTGGCGTAATAACTGTGAGCAAAGCATCGGGGTCAATGTCAAGGCGCCTACCGTAGAAACGATCATGATGATACTAACGATCCATCCCAACTGCTTAAATAAGATACCCGCCATACCCGTAACCATCGTCAACGGCAAGAACACCGCTAACATCGTAAGGGTGGAGGCGATAACCGAGATAGCCACCTCGTTCGTGGCGTGTACAGCGGCCTGTTTCGGCTGGCTACCCCGCTCGATATGGGTCGTTACGTTCTCCAATACCACGATAGCGTCGTCCACCACCATACCGATAGCGATAGAAAGTGAGCTCAATGAGATAATGTTTAACGTATTGCCCGAGGCCAGCAAATAAGCGAAAGAAGCGATCAAGGAGATCGGGATGGTTAAGATAATGATAAACGTAGCCCTCCAGCGTCCCAAGAACACGAATACCACCAACATAACGATGATAAAGGTAATCATGATCGTCTCTTTCAAGCTATCGATCGTATTCAAGATATTCGTGGAAGTATCCATGATTACGTCCAGCTTCACGTCTGAGGGTAAGCTAGCCTGTATCTCCGGAAGTTTCTGGTGTACCTTCTTGGCGATGTTCACCGAGTTCGCTCCGGACTGTTTCTGTATGACGATCATACCACCTTTCGTGCCGTTGTTGAACGTTTCTTGCGCACGTTCCTCGATACTGTCCTCTACACGGGCCACGTCACGCAGATATACGTTCTTTCCGTTCTGGCTACCGATCACTAGGTCTAGCATCTGCTTAGCGTCCGTGAATTCTCCTTGAACACGCAAGGAGTAGGTATTAGAACCGATATCTACGCTACCTCCCGGTGTATTCCGGTTCTCTTGCGCGATGATGGTAGAGATACCTTCGATGGTCTGGCCGTAAGCCTCCAACTTGTACGGGTCGCAATACACTTGCAACTCACGGATCGGCGTACCGGAGATAGACACGGCACCCACGCCACTGATACGGGCCAATGGGTTGGATACCTTATCGTCCAAGATCTTGTAAAGAGCGTTCGTGCTCTCCTCCGCGGTCACGGAAAGGATCAAGATAGGGATATCGTCCGTACCGAACTTGAAGATGATCGGATTCTCTACGTCATCGGGTAGGGAAGACTCTACCATGTCCAGTTTGTCGCGGACATCGTTCGTGGCGACATCGATATCGATGCCATAATTAAATTCCAACGTTACGATCGATATATTCTCACGGGATTGCGACGTGATATGCTTCAAGTCGCTTACGCTATTCAACACGTTTTCCAAGGGCTTCGAAACATTCATCTCGATATCCGAAGCACTGGCGCCGGGATAGGCCGTCATCACCATGATGGTGTTCGTCTCTATCTCCGGAAGCAAGTCCACTGATAACCTGCTTAAGGAAAAAAGTCCGAAGATCACGATCGCCACAAATACAAGGGCGGTCGATACGGGCTTTCTTACCGCTGTTCCATATAAACTCATAGTCTGTTATTCGTTTTCGATTTCAACTTCCATACCGTTCGTCAGGCGGCTTTGCCCGGTGATAACCACTTGGTCGCCATCCTCCACTCCGGATATGATCTCATATTTATCACCCATACGGCGTCCTAGCTTCACCTTCTGGTAGGAGACCTTATCGTCTTTGCATACATAGATATACCGGTCGCCGGCACCTGATTGTTTTACGATAGAGCGATCCGGGGCCACCACGTGATCCATATGGCCGAAACTCATCGTCACCCGGGCGAACATACCCGGTCGCACTCGCTCATCCGAGTTGGCGATCTTGATCTCCACGGGGAACGTGCGGGTAGCGGGATCGATCGTCGGATAAACCAAGTTGACTTTACCCTTGAAAACCTCGTCTCCGTACACATCCAGCCGGATATCTACCTCATGGCCTTTCTTCGCTTTCGTAAAAAGACTCTCGGAGACATTCACCATTAATTTGACCGGACGGATTTCCTCCACTGTGTAGATTGGGTTTCCGCCGCTGTACATATCGCCGCTATCGTAGTTGCGGGCGGTTACGATTCCGCTGATCGGGCTTAGCAATTGGGTGTTCTCCACCAAGTTTTTATACGTCTCTCGAGCCACTTCCAAGGAAGTCTTTTGGGCATCCCAAGCGGATTTGGAAGCACCACCTACCTTATACAACTCGTCGATACGTTTGAACTCGATCTCTTGGTTGTCCAATTGTATCTTCGCTTGCTTTAGGCTGGTAGCGTCCATCTTGGCTAATAACTGCCCGGCTTTTACATGGTCGCCTACCTCGGCGAAGATTTTCTCGATACGGAATGGGGTTTGGGGAGCGATATTATTTTTGATATTCGCTTCCACCGTAGCGGTAAATTCACTGAGTTGCTCCACGTCTTGAACAGAGACCGTCTCCACTTTCACCTTTACTTTCTCATTCTGTGTTTCCGTGGCTTCCTCACTCTTATTACCCGAGCAAGACATCAGCAGGGCCAATGTAGCTATCGGTATTACTTTCAGCATTTGACTTGTCTTCATATAATTGTTCCTAATTATTATCTATTAAACTTTCAATTTTTAATTTTCAATTCATCTGTTCGTTACCCAATACTTTCTCCAGATCCGCCTTCGCTACCATATAGTCGTAGATAGATTGGTTGAAGTTCAACCGGGCCTGCGTCAAGGCAAGTTCGGCATCGTTCATCTCCAGCCATGTACCGGCTCCGGTGTCGTACCGTTTTTGCGAGATCATATATCCCCGTTCCGCTTGCTCGACCCCCTTTTGGGCGGCGTCGAACTTCTTGATACAGGTATTCATATTATCTATGTACTGTTTAACGGCCAACTGCAAATTGCGCTTGGTATCGTCCCGTTGCAGGTTTAATTGGTCGATGGAGACTTTCGTCTGCTTTACCTTATAAAATTTACTACCTCCGGAGAAGATAGGAACCGATAACGTGATACCGATCATCGAATAGGGGTTCCATCTGTAATTCTTGAACTTGAAGTCATTGTTCATGGCGCTCCATTGATATAGACCGGTCAGCGACAAGGTCGGCAGATAATCGAATTTCTGCATGACCAGCGTCTTTTTCAGCTGTTCCGCCTGAAGGTCTAATTGTTTCAAGTCCGTATTCTCGGATAAGGTTGTATCCGTGGATAGATAGTCGGCGAAGAGGCTGGACTTGAAATCCGTCAGTTGTCCGTCGCAATCGATATTTAAATCCAGATCCATGCCCAATAACGCTTTTAACTGCCATTTAGCCAAGGTAAGGGAGTTCTCTGCCTGCAACAGATTAGGCTCTGTATTCTTTACCGTCACATCGGCACGTATCAAGTCGTATTCAGCTACGGTTCCCTGTTCATACTTCCGTTTGATATCCAGATAATTCTCCATGGCATTGTCGTAACTTTGCTTGAATACCCGGTAAGAGTCGCTTGCCAGAAGGACGGCGTAAAAGCTCTTTTTCACTTGGTTCACCATCGCTATTTTAGAAGAGCGAGCTTGCTCCACCGCCAATTCCACGTCTAAGGCCGAGATACTCAAGCTTTTCCATAAGGAGGCGTTCACCAGTGGCATGGAAGCGTTGAAGCCCAAGCTCCAGTTGTTGCTACGTCCTACCTCGAAGCCCTCGTCCATACTCGACATGTCCGTGCCTTCGGGCAAGCTGCCGCCTCCCATGTCACCCATGTCGAAATCCATATACATCACCTGTTTCTTCAAGGTGCGGTTGTAGTCCCCCGCAAAACTGATCTGCGGAAATAGAGAAGCGTACGAGCCTTTACGTGCGTACTTTTTCTTCTGTATTTCTTTATCGGCAACTTTTACGGTCGGGTTCTCGCTAAGGGCGATCTCTAGCGCTTTTCCAAGATCCAGTTTCAGGGTGTCTTGAGCCAGAACCGGTCTCGCCGCCAGAAAAGGCAATACCATAAATGTGACCAACATCATTTTTCTACTCATCAATAATCGTTTCATTTAGGATAGATTTTGTCTGTGATTAAACTCATTAAGTGTTCGCTATAAATCATAGGATTGTTTGAGATCGAATCGGTCTAGGATCGCTCTTCCCTTCTCGGTACTGATCCCTTTCAGGAATGTGAGGAGGATCGTGTTGTATACCTCGGTGATGGAATGCTTGCAGAAGACATTGGAAGGCCGCAACATCTTCGTCTGCTCTTTCACCAGTAAGGCCATGATCTCGAAGTTGATCCCCTCTTGGAACACGCCCTCTTTAACGCCCCGTGTGAACAAGTCCATACACCTCTTACCCATTCTCGCTTTATTCATCTCTATTTTTTGTTGGGCTTTCGGATATTTCTTCAAGTCCTCGTAAAACTTCTCGTTGAACCATCTCGGGTTTTTCATCATCTCCTCATAGAAGAGCAGGATTACTTCCAAGGCATTGAAAGGTTCTTTTTCCAATCCTGTCAGATATTGTCCGAGCGATTCGGTATTGTGATCGATCCCCTCGATCAGCAAGGTTTCCTTGTCCTCGAACGACTCGTAAAGTGTACGCTTGGAGATGCCAGCCGCTTTCGCTACATCATCCATACTCACACTCTTGATGCCATATTGAGAAAAAAGATCGAACGCCGTATTAATAATCTGTTCTTTTATCATATTCTTTTTTGTTACGTCAAAAGTAGCCGGGGCAATCCCTGTATACAAGTAAAAAGCGCTGACTCGTCCGTTGGAATCGACCAATGACCGGATATTCCCGTCGAATCTATTCGCAAAGGTCTGATATATTTAGAAAACCAGAAAGGTTTATACTGTTACGGTATTGGTATGGAATGAAACAGGATATTGTCAAAAATTCTTGTTATTCGTTCAATTTTGGATGAAAATTGGTTAAAAACGAAATAGTGGGTGGTCTTTGGCTTTTTATTTCTATCTTTGTCCGAGGTGATAATAAAAATCTACAGATAGATATGAAAAATTTACCTTTAATTGAAGTCACTGAGTTAATCAAGGGAATTGAGTCCAGCGACAACTTTCAAGATGATTTATCGATAGCGGATCTGAACGGAGATTTGATTAATTACGAGGAAAAAAGGCTGGAGCATTCCACCCCGATGCGTTTAAATGCCTTGTTGATGATCTTGGTACAGGAAGGTACTGCTGATATTTCGGTAGACTATATTCCATATAAGATAGAGAAGAATACGTTTATAACCTTGATGCCGACTCATATCATACAGGTATCGAAAGTGAGCAAAGATTTGAGAGGGCGTTTGTTGATCGTGTCCAGATCTTTTCTGGATGGATATACTACCCCGGCAGGGAAAAAGAACTCTATGGTGCATTATATGCAGATCCGTAAGAATCCATGTGCTGCGATGAGTGCCGAGGAGACTGAGCATATATCCGGCCAATTCTCCATCTTACGGGAAAAGATGAAGCTGCGTACCCATTTTTTCCAGAAGGAGGCTCTCCAAAACGCCTTAGTCGGTTTCTTTATCGAGTTGGCTAATATCTTTATGGGTAAGAAGGAGCTGATGACGGCACCTACACTCTCCCGGAAGGAGGAGCTTTTCGAGCAGTTCCTGCAATTGCTTTTCGAGCATTGCAAGGAGCAGCACGTCGTTACTTTCTATGCCGAGAAATTATTTATTACCCCACAGTATCTTTCGCTTATCTTGAAAGAGCTAACGGGTAAATCAGCGAATAAATGGATTGACGACGCCTTGATCGTCGAGGCCAAGATGCTGTTGAAGGCCCCGCAAGCCACGGTTCAGCAAGTAGCGGATATACTCCACTTCTCCGATCAATCCACTTTCGGTAAGTTTTTCAAGAAGCATATGGGTATATCACCCATGGAATACCGGAAATCATAATCCGGTATTTTCTATACGCTTGCGGAACTTATACCAGTTGATCAACTCACAAGCCCCGTAGAAAATGCTGGCTACACCGAAGATTACGAATGTATTTGCCGCCGCCCCGAACGGGTAGGCAAGAATCATTACTCCGGTTATCAAGATCAAAGCCGGCATCAGGTAGAACCCCAACGGTACATTGCTCCATTTCCTTGCGGATATCAATGAAACCAATTGCTGTACACCGGCAATTACCAATAAGGCTCCGAGTAAGTACATTAATATATTCACGAAGAACTCGGGCATGATCACCAACCACGCTCCGAACAGTACGCTTCCCGCTGCCTCGATAGGAAACATCGGTTTCTCCCCGTTCTCGTTCTTCGGTCGGGTGAAATAGCTGAGGATAGCGAATAATCCCGGTAAAATGAATAGTATACCGATCGTGATAACCAGATAGGTTATGGCTGCTTCCGGCCATAATACCAAAACAAACCCTAATACCATCGCGAATGCGCTACGTAAAACCGCGCCATTAATAGATCTCATATGTTTTTATTTTAGATTTCACTTATAATATGACAAAGGTATATATTCTTTCCGACTTTTTTTACCTTTGTGCGCCATAAAGCAGTATCAGGAAAAACATCGAAATATATCCCTCTTGAATGCATGCTTCGCGTAAAAAGACAAACTTGAAATCATCTAACGAATAATAATACTAAAACAAAAAATGAAGCGTATAGTTTTTTTGGATTACGTGCGTGTGTTTGCGTGCTTCCTTGTCATGGTTGTCCACGCCAGTGAAAACTTTTATGGAGCTGAGGGCTCCACGGATATGGTGGGACCGCAATCTTATCTGGCCAATGAGGCTGATCGGTTGTGGGTAGCCGTATACGATGGTTTCTCACGCATGGCGGTGCCATTGTTTATAATTGTCTCCGCCTTTCTTCTTGCGCCGATGAAGGCAGGGCTGACCTCTTGGCAATTCTACCGTCAGCGTTGTATTCGCATCTTACCGCCGTTTTTCATATTTATGATACTATACAGCACTTTACCCTTGCTGTGGGGGCAGATAGATGCCGAGACATCATTGAAAGATATATCGAGAATATTCTTGAACTTTCCTTCACAGGCCGGACATTTGTGGTTCATGTACCCTTTGATCAGCCTCTATTTATTTATACCCGTAATATCGCCATGGTTGAATAAAGCCACGGCGAAAGAAGAGCGTTTTTTCATCGGCTTGTTTCTGTTGTCGACCTGTATGCCCTATCTCAATCGTTGCTTCGGCGAGGTGTGGGGACAATGTTTTTGGAACGAATACCATATACTGTGGTACTTCTCCGGTTATTTAGGATACCTCGTACTGGCACATTATATACATGTCCATCTTACATGGAACCGTTCTAAACGTTTGGTTATCGGAATCGCCTCGATGGTCGTCGGTGCCTTGCTGACGATTTATTCCTTCTATGTCCAAGCGATACCCGGAGTAACTCTTGTCACACCTGAGATAGAGATCGGATGGGCTTTCTGTACGATTAACTGTGTGCTTCTTACGGCGGGTACGTTCCTCGCTTTTACTTGCATAGGCAATTCGAAATCTCCACGACTCATAACAGAGATGTCTAAACTCAGCTACGGTATGTACCTTATGCATATATTTTGGCTCGGATTGTGGGTAACGGTGTTTAAGCACAACTTAGCCTTGCCTACTGTCGCCGCCATACCATGCATTGCGGTAAGTACATTTATCTGCTGTTATGTGACGACAAAGATTATCTCATTAATACCGGGCAGTAAATGGATTATAGGATGAGTATAGGATAGCTCTGTCATTTGGCGCGGTTACTTTGTAAACAAGATGATAAGATTACCTGTTATTTGGAAAAAATCGTATATTTACGATATTCAAATAAATCCCGGGTAATAATGATGACGAGAACAGTTTTTATACTTTTGATATCGAGCCTTTGTACGCTAAGTTATTGTACGCCGAGGACCGAGCCTGCTCAAACCGAGGTCTTAACTCCTGTGGATTCTATATCGAAGGATTCCGCTGTGATCGTGGAGACTTTGCCTCCCCGTATCGAAATAGAGAAAGAGCTGCTTTACGATAAGCATACTTTAGAAGATACTTACCCCTATAAAGATACGACACGGGAGTTCCAGTGGGAGAAAATGAAAGAAAGATTATCCTTATTGGAGTCGATCCAAAGGGAGCCGTCTCAATGGGCGATCTTGCAGAACTATAAAAACAGGAATGGAGAGGCTCCTCTTGTAAAAGTCTTCAAGAGAGATGCCTATAAGAGGGTTTCCGATACGCTTGGTGTAGAACGCTATCAATCCGTCCCGCTTTATTTGCTGACTGATACCGTGACTCCCGAGATCTATGGACGTGACGGTAGCTTGGTTCGTATCAAGGCGATGGATGAGGATTCTAAATTCGCTCGTATACAAACCGTGTACGATGGGGAGGAGGAGTGGTATGCTCCGAAGAAATATATCAAGCAAATAGGGGATACGGTAGTCTTCGATAAGGCGATCTTCGTGGATCGTCATAACCAGAATATCGCGACCTTGGAGCACGTCGGCTCGAAATGGTTGGTTCGTAGCATGAACCCTGCGACTACCGGACAGCATCGTCCTCCTTATGCGCAGGAAACCCCGTTGGGAATGTATGTTCTCCAAGAAAAAAAGTCTCGCATGATCTATTTGGTAGACGGTTCCAAGGAGACTGGCGGATTCGCTCCTTATGCCAACCGTTTTACGAATGGGGCGTATATCCATGGCGTACCGGTCAACGCTCCTCGTAAATCGTTGATCGAATATAGTCCTTCGTTGGGAACGACACCCCGGTCTCATATGTGTGTGAGAAACGCGACTTCGCATGCGCAATTTGTTTACGATTGGGCGCCTGTTAATGAGACGATTGTTTTTGTATTAGAATAAAAATCATAACTTTGCGGCGTTATTGTTTTTTAGTATGCGAAGGATTTTCTTGTATTTGTTTTTTATTGTCTTGTCTGTAGGTTCAATTTCAACCGGTGGCGTTTTGCGTGCCCTATCTCCGGAAACGGGATCAACGTCTGTGGCGGTTATGGGGCGCCAATTATATGAGGAGATGCGATTGGATCAATGGGTTTGTTTCGATGCGTTTATGCAGGGGCTTAGAGGTTCCGAGAAGATTGATCGGAAAAATAAGGATATCCTTACATTGATCGATTTCTCTAAACCTTCTACGGCGGAGCGTATGGTTGTATTGGATATACGGCAAAAGAGAATACTTTACACCTCTTTGGTTTCTCACGGTAAGAATAGCGGAGGGAATTATGCGACCTCTTTCTCGAACGAGAACGGTTCTCATAAAAGCTCTTTAGGATTTTATCTGACGGAAAATACGTACCAAGGTCGGAATGGCTATTCGCTTATCCTAAATGGATTGGAAAAAGGAATAAATGATTTGGCTAAGCAAAGGGCGATTGTAATTCATGGCGCCTCTTATTCCGATCCTTCTGTGGCAGCTTCCTCGGGTCGGTTAGGACGTAGCTTTGGTTGCCCTGCGTTGCCTGTATCTGTCAGTAAGCCAATTATTAATACGATAAAGAATGGAACCCTTTTATTTATTTACGCCAACGATAAGAACTATCTGACGCAAAGTTCCATTCTATCCACTCAACAAGAAAATGATATTTTTCATGAAAAAAGTTACCGAAAAGTTTTGTAGTTTAAAATAAAGGCGTACCTTTGCACCGCAATCAGAGATAAACACTATGAATTGCAAAACGGGGTGTAGCGCAGTCCGGTTAGCGCACCTGCTTTGGGAGCAGGGGGTCCCAAGTTCGAATCTTGGTACCCCGACTTAGAAAAAGGGAAATGGTTGGTATTCAACTGTTTCCCTTTAACTGTTTTAATACCCCCGGGACAGGAATGGGACATAAGTTATCAAAGTGCCTCGTTTTAACATAACGGGACAATTTTGAGACAGGAAATGTCTGTAAGATTTTTAGTGTAAATGTCTTAGCGTTGATTTTAATTTAAAATTGACGTTAAAAAAAAATGCCTAAAAGGAAACAAAGTTCGAGTGTTTTGAGCATCGTAGCTTATACTCCGCCTCAATTATATGTCGGTGTGGAATGGTATATCGGATTTATGGCCTTCGATCCAGCAAAGGGAAAGATGCGCCGAAAAAAAATCAAGCTTAATCATATTTCGAAAATAGGAGAGAGGAGGATCTATGCGAAAGATTTGATCAATCGTCTTTCGGAACAACTTCGAAGAGGTTGGAACCCATGGATTGAACGGGAATCAGCATTATCTTATGTATTTATTGATGATGCCATAGAACATTTCTTTCGGATACAGAAAAAATATTTGGATGATGACATTATCCGAGAAGCTACTTATGTGGAATATCAATCAAAGATTAGGAATCTCAAGAAATACAATGAGTCGTTGAAACAGTCGGCTACGTATATTTACCAAATTGATCAGCGCTTTTTGCAAGAGTTTTTGGATCATATATACATTGATCGCGGCAATACGGCCAAAACTCATGATAACTACATAAGGGTTTTGAGTGTATTTTGTAAATTCCTAGTACGCTCTGGATATCACAAAACGAATATGGCCGAAGGTTTGCAAATTTTAGGAAAGCGGCATTATCAAAAAAACAGGACAGTCTTGTCTATAAAAGATCTTGAGCGCTTACGGAACTACTTGATGGGGAATAATAAACATTTCTTGCTAGCCTGTTACATTGAATATTATTGCCTTATTCGCCCTAAAGAGATGTCAATGCTGAAAATAAGGGATATATCGTTTAAGAATCAAACGATTTTAGTTAGTGGTGATATATCGAAGAACCGAAAAGATGCGGTGGTTACATTGAATAAAAAGGTTATTCAATTGATGATAGATTTGAAAATCTACCAATATCCGATGAATTATTATCTTTTCTCAGATTCTTTCAAACCAGGAGAGAGTGGAAGAACCGAGAAACAGTTTAGGGATTATTGGTTATCCCATGTTATGAGAGATTTAAAGTTTTCGAAGGATTATAAGTTCTATTCCCTAAAAGATTCCGGAGTTACAATGATGCTTCGCCAAAATGTGGATGCTCTGTCTGTACGTGATCAAGCTAGGCATTCCTCAATATCAATAACGGATATATATACGCCACATGATTTGAAGGAGGCGAATCCTTTGTTGATGGATTTTGATTCTGGGTTTTAGATAGTAGCAGACTTGGTTGTCAAGTCTGCTACTGTCTAAATTAATATGTTTGCCTTAAAGTCTCTCAATCTCGATAGCGTTCAATAAGACCAATACATTCTTCGCCATTCCCGGCTTGACGGTGAGCGTGACCCCGCCAGATACGTCCACCACCAGCTCGGAGAGGTCATGGAAGTTGTTCACGTAACTGGTCTTCAACGGGAATGACTGGCTGGCACCGCCGCTCTCAAGCACGTAAGACGCCTCGCTCAAGTCATACGTCCTCACCGTGTTGATCAGTATCTTGAACTTATACCGGCCATCGGGGATGGTGAGGTCCATGATGCCCGCCTCGACCGAGTTCGGCTTATACAATATGTTTCTCAACACGTCATCCGGATACACGCCGGAATCATCCCCCGTGACGTTTCCTTGGTACGAGGAGTTCCCCGCGGTAAATCCGGACGCGTTGAAAGTACCTAGCGTACTGCCGTCCCTATTGTAGATGTTGATCTCGGCCAAGGTCTGGGAATCAAGCCGGACCTTGGTGATTCCCGACACGCTGTCATAAGAGGACGAGTTCACGGATAGCCCTGAGCTATAAATCCACCCGAAGGACAATACCGCGGACAGTCCCGTCACCCCGATGGAGGCGCTGGACACGCCGCTCTCCCCCGTATCCGTCCTGACCTTGGCGTATATCGTCTTGCTGCCGGTACCGGATACCGTAAACGTGGCCGGGTTCCGGTAAGCCTGCCATTCCGCACCCGCGAAATCCGCCGACTCAGATAGCATCATCATGGTCGGCACGTCGACTCCGAGGACGTTGAACGCTATGGATAACGTATGGTCGGAGGTGCTGGCGGCACCGCCATCGATCACGATCCCCGCCAGCCCGAACGCCGGGGGATTGTAGGCGATCGAGTCGCCCATCACGGAGGACTCCCCGAAAGCGTTCCCCACCTTGAGATAGACGGTATGATCCCCCTCCACGTTCGACAACCGGTACGGTATGGGACTATCGACGATATCAAGCCACCCGGCCCCCGTGAAATCCGGGGACTCGCTAATCATGTAGCGCGTGACCTTCCCGGTCGCCGAGTAAGCGCAGGATATGGCCGGATCGCTCGTCTCCGTGGCCTCGATAGCGAAAGACACGAGAACCGGCGGGGCGATCAACGCGTTGATCCTCGCCATGTACGGCACCCGCAAGGACGACTTGAGCCGTTGCACGAAATAAAGGGCGTCATCCATGTCCTCCCCGCTCTCCGAGGCCTCGAACCTGGCGGTGTATCTCTCGGCCCTCTCGACGAGGCCGTCCATCATGTTCACGTTTATCATAAACTTTCCGTTATTCATTCCGTATGTAAAACCGTACACGCCATCGTCCGAGGAGGCGGCCCCGGCCTCGATATCCAGCAACAACGTGGTCTCGAACCACTTGAAATTATCGAGTCTCGGCATCTCCACCGTGACGACAAGGTCATTACCCTCGATCCTCTTCGAGATCGACGTGTATCTCTTGAGATACAGGTACTGGTATACCTCGCTGTCGTTGGCGAACCATACCTCGTCGGTACCGGCGGCCCCGTAGGCGGCGTATATGTACTCAAGCACCTCCCTGACGTTGTTCCAGTTCCCGTCATCCACGCCGACCGCCCCGCGCGGACGGTGGCTGCCGAGGCTTCCCCAATGTGCGGAAAGGCCGAGCACGCTGTTGCCGGTGGTCCTCGCCAGTATGCCTCTCAGGTTCTCCACGGACGTGTCGTCCATGAAGTACCTCGGGGTCTGCATCTTCTCGATATCCTTGATCGCCAATACGTCAAGGTTGGTCCCGGCCCCCCGCTCGCGGCAGATGGCCTTGATATCGTCGCAGACAAGGGCCGCCGCCGGGTAGTTCTCGTTACCGTCCGGCGTGCTGGACATGATGGACCGGCCAACGCCGTTCGCCTCCATGTAGTCGTTCACCTCGATCATGCCCCGGGCGATGGATCTCGGGTCCGTCCTGTCCCATACCGTCTCGTCCACGTTGTGGATCATCCACTCGCCATCGAAGTCCTGTATGGCCTTTAGCTCGTCGAAACGCAGGTACGGGTTGGACGCCCCGGCGCTCCCCTCCAGCGGGTGGTGGCCGTATTGCTCCTTGGAGCGTAACGTTATGAGATAGTTGCCGACGGCGAAATATCTCCTCGTGCCGAGACCGTCCGTGTAATATAGGGGGTGTTCCGGGGCATGGCCGGTCGTCCTGTCCGCCCCGAGATGGCAGAAGTTCGCGTCGTCTATCCACTTGCCGGCGAACAGCGCCTGCACCACGGAATAGGCCTGCATGGACGTGTCATCGATACTGTAACCGAAGGCGAAACGCTTGTTGTACTTCAACGGGGCGATCGAGATATCGACCTGTCCGGCGTCGGTGACACCGTCGGGCAACGGGATCGTTATCGTTCCCACGGCCTTCGTCAACACCTTGAGCTGGATCGTATCGACCTTGACGGTGGACTCGGTGATATCATCCCTCAGCTGCATGTACACGGTCTTGAGTCCGGCCCCGTCAGATAACGTATACGGCACCTCCGAGACCCTCGGGCCGGGCCATTCCACCCATCCGGAGACGGACAGGTCGGATGACTCCGATATCCGGTAATGGGTCGGGACACCGTCCTTGTCGGCCATCACCGTCACGTCCCGGCCGTAGGTGGTCGCCTCGTCGTTGTTCACGTAGACGTTCCTGAGGGCGAGGGGCACGTAAGGGTCCTTGTACTCTATGTCGATGACACGGATATTGCTCTCGTTGTACAGGTTCCTGACCTGCACGTATAACGCCTTCTCCCCGAACCCCCCGGACAGGACGTAAGGCACGTCCAGCGTATCGTCCACGATGTCGGTCCAGTCCACGGGGGAGAGGTCTTGCGTCTCGCCGATCCGGAAGGCGGTCGCCGCGCCGACGCAGTTCAGGTGGACGGTCACGTCCGGGAACTTGACCACGCCGTTCTCCTCCTCCACGACCGTGGCGTCACGCAGCCATACGTCCGTGTTCTCCGGGGAGTCGTTGGACCTGTATTCCTCGACGATCACGAACGCGACCTTCGAGTAATTCGCCGTGACGGTCTCCGTGGGATTGATGAAATCAACGTTTATCCCGCCGTTCACGGGAGAGACGTCCTCTATCGCCAACATGTCCCTCGTGTTTCCCAGCTCCCGTATGACAGGCGTGTACACGTCGCCTATACGCATCCTGATGGATATGTCGCCGCCATACCTCGTACCGCCGAATGCCTTGACCGTATACCTGTACTCGTTATCGAGGCCGGAGAACGTCAGTCTCGCCCTTACGGCCTCCGAGCTCGTGTTCCCGTGCGATACGCCCCACATCGGGCCATAGACGGAGGCCGGGATATCCTCGATCTCGCAATAACCCCCGGTATAATTCTGCCCCCATTTAAATGATGAGCCGTCATGGACACGGGTGACCGTCACGCCGGAGACGCGCCCATAGGTATCGACGATCCCGACAAGCGCGGTCTGCCCGTCACCCTCGCCTGCCAGGTTGTTCCAATCGGCTACTTTGGGGGTATCGGCGGAGCACAGGTTGATCTGGTAGATGGCGTTGATGTTCGTGAAATTGCCGATCACGTTCGCGACCCTCACGTCCCTGAATCCCTCCAGCGTAACACCATAATCCGACAGGATGCCGCCAAGGCCATTGTAGGATACGCGGATGTCGGTTTTCTTGTCATAGTCTGCCAGTGAGTCCTGCGGGATGGACAGGACGAGGTTGTTGTGGTTGGCCTCGTCCCTCGTCACGGACAGGACCATCCGGAGGTTCCCGTCCTCCGTGAGCGTGAAGCCAGCCTTGGCCCCGCCGCCGACAATACCGATCGGGAGGTCGAGGGTAAGTATCACCTTGCTGCCGAGCTTGTCGGTGATGGCGTTCCGGATCACGGGTGTCACCTCCTCGGGAAGCAGCGTCCTTGTCTCGACCTCCCCCGTGTAGTCGGAGACGCCGTTCAGGCCCGACACGCGTACCTTGTACCGGTAGACACGCCCGACCGCCAGTCCCATGTCCTCGTAGGTCTGCACGGACTGGTCGTCAACCGTACCCACTTGTGCGTACGCCCCCGTATCGTCAGCCCGATAAATGGCGTAGGAGAGGAAATCGGCGACCTGCCCGGCGTCGTAATCCCATGCCAGCCTGATGGACGTGGCCGTACGGCTTTCCACCCGCAAGCCCGTCGGCGGCTGGATGTCCCGGTATGTCTTGGCGGACACGTACTCGCTCATCGTCCCGGTCTTTTCACCCCTGACGGGACGTATCTTGTAATAGTAGGTGGTATCCGGGAGCAGCCCGGATATCACGGCCTTGTTCTCCACGTCTATGCAGACCGTCTTCAGCAACGTATACCCCGTCTCCGGGAGACCGGACACGAATATCTCATAGCCGGTATCCTCCACGCCGGTGTTGTTCCACCACAGCTCGATGGCGGAGGAGGATACCGTACGGGAAGAGAGGTCCGTGATCTCGCCCCGGTAGTCCGGCTCGGGTATGGCGTCAAAGAAAAAGAACTCCGGGAACTCGGACACGTTCGTCCGGATCATGCCCCGGATGACCTCCCCGGTTCTCTCGTCGCCCGTCCTTCCCCGGATACCCTCCGGATGGAAATCGATGTAGTCGCATACGGCGTCCACCTGCCGCCACGCGTACATCGGGTTTCCCTTGACGGTCCAGACCACGTTGCCGTCATTGTCCAATTGCGGCTCGCTCTCCCAGTTCTCCCGGTCCTGCTCGTATTGCTGGGCCGACAGGGTGTTCTTATGGGGGCTGGCCTTGGCCTGTACAGGCCCGACTATCGGAAAATAAGGATTCTCCGCCTCCGTGGGCAATATGGTAATCTCGTCACCCTCGGCGGGATTCTCCGGATAGGAGGCGGGGACCTTGGTGTAAGACATGTGGCGGTCTTGGTGGTATGGCTTGTTTTGAACGACCCATTCCCCGTTGACATATCTCTCCTTGCGGGAAGTCGGCAATCCGGTACGTTCCTTGTCCCATCCCAGCGTGCTCGGCACGTCCTCCGGGTTAGGGATCTCGGGGACGTGGACGGTGACATGCCTGTACGACGACACGCCGGCGGGAACGGGTATCCCGACACCCTCCACGCCCGTGTTCTGGCTGTCATTCAGGTAAACCACGTACGCGCCCCTGTCCCCGTCCCTTTCCTTGAAACAGGCGATCACGATACGGCTATCCGTATCGACATGTCTCATCCCGGTATACACGTAACCTTTCAAACGGTTGCGGAACGTGGCGATCCACCAGTAGGCGCGGGTTATCGGGTAGGCCCCGTTCCCGAGCAGCTGGCCGAACAGCCCCGTCGTGGCGAAACCTCCCCTCGGATACGTGCACTCATGGGCCTTGATGGCCTCCACCCTGGCGCCCGGGGTATCGTCGGTACAATCGTTCCAGTGGAACATCTCGAACCCGGCCCCGGAGTCATACTTCCCGGCCCCGAAATAGTTGCCCTCGCACTCGGTGGAGTAATAATTGACCATATCGACACCCATCGCCATCATCTGGACGCACGCCCGGATGATCCAGGCCCCCTTGACATCCGAGCGGTGCCGGTCCGGGACGGTCCAGTTCCCAACCTGCCTGCCGGCCTGCGAGTAGCACTGGTACTTGCTGGCGGTCTCCCGGGCTCCCGACTCGCCCCATCCGAACTCGGTGAGCCATACCTCCTTGTCCGGGGCCACACGGTCCCGGAAGGCGCAGACCTTGGGTAGCTCGCCCCCCGTGTCGTTGTTCATGGCCTCCTCGAACGTGATGCCGTATTGCACGGCCTCGTCGCTGCCGCCCTGGTTACCGATATTGCTGAAGTACATGTGCATGGAGAACGCCGCCACCGGGATCGAGGCATCCGTACGTGTGGCCTTCCATCGCAGGATGGCGGGTTGCAGGTATCCCCGGTTCACCGACGCCGTCCCGCCGGCTATGGGCAGGATGCCCCCGTATCTCGTGCCGGGGATGGCCCTGCCGTCCTCGTCCTTGAGCGTCCCCGCATGGCCGTCCGACGAGGCGGACACGACGGCGGCGTACTCCTCGGCGCGCTCGTAGCCCACCCAGCCGTTCCAGTTGGCGTCCGGCTCGTTCTCCGGCTCGATGCCGCTGATAAGGTCAAGCCCCGTCTCCGCGGACTCGTCCTCCGGGAAGAAGAGACCCGTGCCATCGACCTTGGCGCTGCCGTATTTCGCGGCCAAGGCCTGGCATAGCCTGGCGTATGTCTTGTAGGAATTGGCGTCCGTCGTCACCCCGAGGTACCTGTCAAGGCCACCGACACCGCGCCTGGGCACCGGCTTCCACGCTCCCGGGTACCAATAGGCGTCGCATGGACGGTTATGGATCGTAAGGGACCTGTCGTAAAGGCAGGGGTCAAAAACGCCGGTGCTGCAGATATAGGGCTTCAATCCATATCTCTTGTACGTGTTGGTCAAGGTCTCCACAAGGTTTTCCCCCGTCCCGTTGTTCCCGCTCACCCAGGGTATCCGGCTTACCCGGAAACGCATGTCGGCTAGCCGGGCGTAAGGGACCGGCTGGCCGGAGGGGTCGAAGGCGGCGAAATGGCCGAGGGAGATGTACATGCGGGACCTCTCGCCGGAGCACATGCTATGGATGCGCCCTTGCTGGTAGGCGTGCCCGTTCGTGCAGAGGAACTGGTCCACGGTCTTGCGGGTCGTGGAGCGGCGCAGGGGGGACATGATCCCCTCCGGCCGGGTCGAGGCCGGACGGCCGTAAAGCAGCAGGTTCCTCACGCTCTCCAGTGTCCCGTTGTACTCCGGTTCCGGGAATCCCTCGGCCCCCTCGCCCATGACGGGGAGCTTGGAGTTCGATCCGAAATCCATGAGATCCCAAGACAGCTTGATATACCTGCATTGACAGGACCTGAAATCCAATGCCGCCCAAGCGTTGTACTCGATCCTGATCTCGCCGACACGCTCCCAGTCGTAGCCCATGTCCCTCATGCCGTAGACGGAGAATTTGTTCCGGGATGACGTATATACGAACATCTTGTCTATGACGTAGGCGGAGAACAGGTCTATGACGATGTCGAAAGGCGAGGTGTCCCGGCTGTACTTGTACTGGTACCAGAAGGTCGAGTAGCCCTTGTTCGTCATGTCCGGGTACCCGTCATCGAGGAAGACGTTCCTCTCGGTCTCGTCCACCATCCTGCCTACCGAGCAGACGGTCCCGTCCGTGTCGGTGAGATAATTCCTGAGCTGGGGGATGATGTTCCTTTCCGTCAGGTTGATACGGTAGGCCCTCGTCATGTCCTCGCTGCCGACCGTGCGGAAGTACACGGGATCCGAGGCCCCGGATATGTATTCCACCCCGAAATTCACCTTGATGGTTTTCAGGTATACGTAATACTCCCTGTTAGGGACGAGACCCGATATCGTCGTTCTCTGCAGCGTCCCGGGATTCTCGGGCGTCGGGATGGCCGGGACCTTGCGGAGTCCCGCCCACACTTTCGGGTCGTCGGCGTCCACGAGGTCGTTGGCGTATCGCATGTCGTATTCGGTTCCCCTGTCGTAGATGTTATTCGCGTAAGGGGCGGTCCATTGCACCGTGCAGGAGGAGCTGTCCGAGTAGACCACATGGAAGTCCTTGATCTTTTGCGGGCCGGGATAGGTCTTGTCCCCGATGATGGTGCTCGTGTGGATATAGATATATTCCCCGACACGGTTGTAATTCAGTATAGCTATCGTATCGCTATTGAGCGGCAGGTCTATGGTGCCTCTCATCGTGTTGCTCAGCACGATCTGCCGGAGGCCGCTCTGGTAGACCATGACCTTCCCGCATGATCCCTCCCTCGTGTTCCGTATCTCCAGGTTATATATGAGGGTGTCCTGTCCGAGCGCTACCTTGGCGTAAGGGGCCTTCAGGAAGTCGATGGCGATACGGCCGCCGGAGGGTGTCACCTCCCTGAATATCTCCGAGGTGAATACCTTGTCCACCTCCAGCTTGATCTCCTTGTATGCCACGTCCTTCGGGTCCCATACGTACATCCCGTCACCGGCGATGAAGAAGCCGTCCTGTCCGGTCCCCGTTGGATACGCCGCTCTCAGGGACTCCAGGGAAGGGAAGCTGTCCAGCAACCTGTACTCAAGGTTATCCCCCTTGTCTCCCTTGTCACCCTTCAGGCCCATCAATTGCTCAAGGGTGAAGTCCTCGTACCGGAAAGCGTCCCCCCGGTCGCCTTTCTCCCCCTTGAGGCTCTCCAGCTCGACGATATCCTCCCATGACCCGGCGCCAACCTTCCATTGGAGGTGCTTCTCCGTACGCCGGAAGACCACCTTCAGCTCGGACAGGGCGAGCAGGTCCTTCCACTCTCCATTACCCAGTTTCCATTGTACGTGTGTCGTCGTCACGCGAAGATTGACCCGCAGCAAGGACAGGGGGGCCTCCACCACGTCATGTATCCCTCCCGGCATACGAAGGGCCGGGAGGGAGTATACGCTATCGAGGGATGTCACCACCTCCAGGTCTCCGACCCCTGTCGATCCGGATTCCAGGGCCGACTTGATAATGGGTTTCAATATGGCGGCGAGCGCCTTGATGTCATCGGTTGAGTATGCCATTTCGTTATTCGATTGACTGGTTAGACAAATCCATGCGCTTACTTCCCCTTTTTAGCCGGAAGTCTCTTGGGCGTCAGCGCCTCGATCAGCGCGCGTCTCAGAGGCGCGGAGGCGCTGGATATGTCGAGGATCGACAGTATCTCCTTGGCGGTCTCCCCGCCGACCTCGATCGGTCCGTCACTGAAATATATCTCCTTGCCAAAATCGGAGACGGCTATGTCACGGGCCGCCCCCCATACGAGGTTGCCCAGCTCCTTGCGGGTGTCAACGACGATGGGATCGCCCTCGATCGTCGCCTGTACCCTTAAATTCTTGAAATCCACTTTTGCCATGGCTGTTAATTCTTTAATCGTTAGAAACCCCTGTTATGATCCCGTTCTCGACGGTAAGCCTCACGCTCTCCGAGCCCGCCTCGTCATAGAGGTCATCGATATCCGACAATACCTCGCCTATGACGGTCTCCATGGTCTTGAAATCATCCCCCGCGGAGAAATTATAACCGACCTGCCCCTCGCGTTGGTGGTTGATGGTAAGTACCTGCCTGCCCTCTCTCGTGACGGCGGCGTGAACGGAGCCAAGCCCCTTGCCGGGCTCGTACGTCCCGGAGTACCTTACCGTCTCCCCGCCGGGCAGGTTGCCTGTCACCTCCTTGGTGACCTTTGTCAAAATCGTTAGTTCCTTTCTCATGATCGTATGTTTTAAATGATGGTTCACTCGTTCTGGTAGCCGACGATGATGCCGCCGACCACTCTCAACCGTATTTTATCAAGGTCCACGTCCGTCCCGAAAGAGACCCCTTGGTGTCCCCGGCAGTAATAATCGCCGGATGACCACACGTTCCCGACGCTGCTTAGCGTGTCGCAATGGATATTCCCGTACCCGGAGGCCGTTATGGAGCCGCAGGATAACGCCCCGTCGATATAGACCTTTCCCCCGAATTGGGCGGCGTATCCGTTCGAGAAGCCGATTGTCGCCGCCCCGCCGATGATCAACGTGGTCCCGGGGGTCCCGGCCAAGGCGCTCCCTCCCCACACGAAATTTCCTATCTTGACGATATTCGAGGTGATGCTGTCAGCGTCTATCAGGCTGGCGTAGATCTTCCCGTTATTGTCGATGAGCACGCCGTTCAGGTCTATCTTGTTACCCTTGATCGTGACCGTGCTGGCCGTCTGGTTGATCATGGAGACCACCGTGTCCCCGTTATAGTCCGTGGTCGATACCTTTTGCGTGATGCTCCTCGCGTTCAGCTCTATCGAGGCGGAGAGATCGTTCCTGAGGCCGGAGAGCTCCGAGCTCGTGGCGTACAGGTACAGGCTGTCATTGATCCCATCTATCCGCAAGCCAAGGTTTGTGATGGTCTTGCTATTATTGTCCGTTTTTGAGACATAGGCGGACAAGGTGGTATTCGTGTTGTCAAGGACGACACCCATGTCCGTTACCGTACTCTTCAGGCTATCCATCCTTATGGCGTACATCCCGACACGCTCATCCGTCTGCTCCAGTCTGGTTGTCATCTCCACCCGGAAATCATCCAATGGCCGGCTCGTGAGCAGCAAGTTATAGATGAATATCTCCCCTGTATAGGAGATGGTAAAATCACCCGTCCCGTCCCATTCCCCGATAAACTCCTCCTGCGCGAAAGCTTCGGTGGCTGTCATCACCTTGGTCTCGTACAGGTCCTGCCCGGGAAAACCTATGGTGAGCGTACCGGCCGTCTTGACCTTGCACATGAACGATATATAGAACGTGGGCCATTTCGTGGTCCCGTCCGGCATCTCCACCAATCCCTCCGGTTTGCGTGAGAGATTGGCGTTCAATTGCCTGATCGTGGAGTTCTTGATGCAGAGGGCGAGCCTGTTCAACACCCGCACGATACCGGTGATCCGGTCTTTCTCCGAGTAAAGGGAGTCGTTCACCGGGATATAACGCTCGCTGATAGTGAATAGAGACACGTCATTGCCCGGTTCCCATCCGACGATATCCTCCGAGAAAGACGAGTTGGTGAGATAGTTGTCCTTCTCCGCTATCTCGTGCCGGATGGATGACATCTCGCTAGAGAATTTTCCGTTCATGACCTGGAATAAGGTACTTACGTCCTCTCCCGTGTCAGAGAGGATGAACTTACCCCTTGCGTATAGGTTCGCCACGTATGCTCCGTCACCGTCCAATCTTCCGAAATAAGGAGTGACAAGACCGTTCAGGTTCCCGATACGCACTTTCACGCAATTCTCCGGGTCGGTCTTCATGCCACGAATCACGTCAAGGTAAGGCGTACCGAACTCGTCAATGGTCGTTATCTTGATTAAGCCGCTGCGAGTGGAGTTATCCGGATTATCCACACGACACAATGTATCCCTCTTGGTTATCTGGGAGAGATCGCCCACGAAGTTCTCGAACGTCAACCAATCAAGGCGGTTCTCGCCGTCGTAAAGATTGCCTACCCCAACCGATACGACCTTCAGCTCGTATTGTTTCACCATCTGGTAGTTGTTCTCCAGGGTGGGATCGCCTTGGAACTGTTGCACCATGAGGATATCACCCTTTCGGAACGGGTTGTACAAACGCCCCCCGTCCGTGTCGAGGTAGATCCTGCCCGAGTTGGTGTCGTAATGGTCCACCTCCATCATCCCGGAGAAGATGCGGTTGTCGTTCTCTCCCAGGAGCTGGGACACGATGAACTCGTAGACCCGTAACGTTCCCCGCACGGCGATATCGTCGATCTCCAGCTTGTATCTCGTCTCGTTTATCCCGGCGGCGTTGGTCCGGATATACGGTGCGAGCATCCAGCCCGTCCCGTTAGGGAACCCCGAGGCGAACATGGGCGAGGACAGGGAACCGGCGAACATCGAGTCATTCTTCACCCTAAGGTCCTTCAGCCACATCGTGCCGTCGGCGAACAGGCGGAACCCGTTCTCATGGCCGAAGCCGCCCGCGTCACGGTCTGAGTAGATGGAGGAGTCAAGGCCGGCAAGGATGATGTCCTTCTCGAACGTGATGTTGCCCGCCGCCGCATCGTCGATGTCCTTGCGTAGGTAACGGTCATCGAGGGCGGATATGGGTTTCAGTATCTCTTTCAAGGTTCTCAGGGCCGTGAACCCGTTCTCGTCGGATGGTTCCGTCAGGTCATCCAATTTTATATGGTAAAGGCCGTCACCGGTTCCCCCAGACCCGCCAGCCTCGTTGACGATGGCCCTCCATGTGTCCCCGAGCTCTTTTATGATACTGTTCCTTATGGTATCATGTATCGAGCCAAAAGTCGCTACGGAAGCCTTGGGGTTATGCGGATCAAAGGCCGGGAATAATACCCCCTCGCCAAGCTCTTGCCGTGGGAGCTCAGCTAAGCGAGGGGGAAAAATAAAATCCGGCGAGGAGAGGTTTGGAACCGTTAGATTATCCGGAAGCTCTTTCTCGTTACGGATAAGGTTCAGGTATCTCGAGATCTCCGAGAGTCGGTACGTGAACGTATAGGAGCTCGGGAGATCGTTGGAGGTGTAGGTGGCGTCGCTCTCGGTGACGATTATTCTCCGGATCATGGACGCCTCGTATATATACTTGGCCCGGCTGGGGAAAAAATCCAGCAACCAACGGCGGGAGTAATCATCGAGGAATCCCGTGTTCTTAACGAACTTACGATCGGTCTCCACGTCATACTCGGACAGGTTCTCGTCCAGTTCCGCTATCAGGTGGCCATGCTCCGCCTGCAGACGGTTCACCCCATGGGCACGGAAGGTGTCCATACCGCCCAGACTGTTCTCGAAAAGGAACCATTGCTCGTCCTCGGAATGGATATCCGTGAATTTATAGAATTGCGATACGCTCAGTCTCGCTCCGCCGGCCTCGGCGTAAACCTCGAGATAGCTGGGGTACTTGTTCCCGAATAGCTTGGCTACGATCGCGTATTGGAGATTGAGTGTCACGCACTCGCCGGCGGTCATTCCCTTCAAGGAGGTCGTGCTCGACGAGTTGTCCGGGAACGTGGCCTTGGCCTTTACCGTGCAGTCCGATATGGCGTAGTAGGTCAACCACTCCGGTGAGTAATAGGTCACCTCCTTGACCTTTGGCTGCCACGTGAGGAAGTGGGACTTCAACCAGTTTCCCGGCGTGTCCGCCAGATCCGCTATCCCGCACCGGATCGCCCGGAACGAGTGGGAGGTCCCGTCTATCGTGGCCGTGAAATCTGCGAATATGGTATTTTGGGAATAGATCTCTTGGGCCGTGTCCAAAGTATAGCTCAATTGGCTTTCCACCACCTCTCTCACGTCGATCGTGACCATCTTGTCCGGCCCGGGCTCGTAGCTTTGCTCGAGCAAGGTGGCCGTTCCTTTCTTCAAGATGAAAGAGACGGCCTCTTTTGCCCCCAATACAAATTTCCTCATGTTCCCGGACAGGCTCAGAGCGTCTGGTTTGTCTATGATCGTTGCCATTTGCGATTATTTTACCCCCAAAAGTATGGCTGTCGGATGGTCCGATAAAGGACAGTTACCGGGTCACGGGCTCGAGCCACACGGTCAGGGTACCGTCCTCCGGATCGGTCGGCCCGGATGCGGAGCCACGGCTATAGAATTGCACGGGATAAGTGGCTTGATGGTATTTCCCGCCCTGCACGTATTGGTATGCGCTGGGCGGGGCGTAGTATATGGTCACGGGTTCCTCCTTGAACACCCATCTCCTTTTCACGCTGTCGCTGGCGTTGGACCGGGAGTAGTTGACCTTCCATTTATACTTGGATACATGGGAGGCGAACCGCTCCGTCTCGGTCATGGCCGTGGATACCGGCTCGTAAAGCCTCGTGGTAAGGAACGTGGATTCCAAGGGTTCCCGGGAACCCGGGCTATATTGTATGGTGGAGGGAAGCAGCTCCTGTCCCTCGATCGTCACTTTCCTGTACTCGGAGAGCGATACCTTTTGGATGTCACTGAGAAGCATGCTCGCTTTTATCTCGAGCAGAGAGTTCCGGAGCAGGGAATCGTAATTTCGCCAGAACCGTTCGAAAAGCCCGTCCGGGCCGTGGTAGGCGAGCGTATAGTTCCAGAGCTTGTTTCCCTCGGCGTCATGATTGAGGATCGTCCCGTAGTCCAGTTTCCCGGCATGGAATACGAATGCCGGCATGGGTTTCAACTCCTCGTTATCCTCCGCCTCGCCCGCTACCTCAGACGTGGAGTCATTCACGGAATCCATGATGATGGAGGAGTTCAACGATCTTCCGGTCCCTATATAAATCCCGAGATGCGGGATGGCCCCGGCTCCTCCGCTGCCAAAAGTAGGTGTATAGACCATCGCCGGTAGCACGTCCGGGGATTCCTTGCTCTCCGTCTCCAGTGTCCCGCCGGCGTAATAATCCATCGTGACCAGACCGATCCGTTGCGTGACCGGCGTGATCCCCTTGTAACCTCTCCGGACAAACTCACCCGATATCTGGTTATACTCCACGTCCGGGTATTTCTTTAATAGGTCTACCAAGGTACTGAACTCCTCGTTCTCGTTCCCCGTGGCTCTTCCCGTCGTTGGCATCGGGCGCTCGCTGTCCTGTTTCTCTTCCGGTGGAGTGAGCCGGTCACAGGTAAGCTTTAACTGCTTGAAGCTCGAGGGATGGTTGACGGTATATTTACCGGCTACGCAATCCGTGAGGTCGCAGGAGGGTGTCTCGTTCAGGTTCTCATCGAATAGCACGATACGGATGGTCTTGCGGGTCTCGTCCGGGATGAACTCGCAGCAGAATTTATACCGGTATACGTCCAGTATCGTCTTGATCATGCAGTCCGGGACGATCTGGGAGTATCGGATCTCGCCCTTTACGATCGTATCGATCGTGTTGTTCAAAAAAACCATGTCCTTGAATGGGGTGGTGCGGGAAAAGAAGGAGTCCTCCAAGGTGTAGCCAAGATAGGCGAATATCTCCTCCAATAGATGCAATCCACGGATGAAGGGGGATATGTAGAATCCCGGAGCCAACCGGATCGTTTTCTCATCGACTACCTCCGTCCGCTCCACGTCGTTGTAAAGACGGGGATATCCGTCCGGTCCCGGATCACCGGTGGCGTTTAAAGAACCGGACTCTAGGATGGCCGGGAACAAGGCGAATCGGTCGTCATGTGTAATGAACAGGTTCCGGCAGAAGGATATCGCCTTGCTGACAGACGCGAACTTGAGAACCTTGTCCTCAAAGATCGTGGATAACGGTACATCCTTGATCTTCTCGTAGAACGCTCCGGTATTCAAGTAAAAACTGGTCTCGATCCCGCTCTTCCGGTTCGCCGACAGGATGGCTTGACGGCAGGGGATGGAGAATACCCCGTGCTGGATCATGGCGTTGATCCGCTGCGAGGCCTTGCTGATCCCGGCCATGTTATCCGGATAGATGAGTAGTTCCCTATTCTTGTCCGTGGGAGGGAGTGTTACCGGTAAGCTCTGCTCTCCGTAATCGTTAAAGAACGGGTTCATCCGGGATAAGGTCAATTGGATGTCTCCTAGGTCGTAAGCCTTGCCGGATTCGTGAATGATGTCCATCTTATTTGCCTCCTATCTTTTTGGATTTGTCCAATGTCTTCTGGGCGGCCTCGATATCGCTGTATACGACATAAGCCCTCATGCCTTTTGCTCTTAGTTCGGAAAATAGCATAAGTAGCTGTGTGAGTACTTTGAGTAATTCCGGATTATTACTTGAAACCATTACATTTTCTTCATCCGAGCGTCCATTGTATCCACCGTTGGCGAATCCGTTGACGGGAAGAGGATTTGTGCTTGTTCTTTGTCTTCGGATGGCATCCAAGGCTAGGATATGGTTCATGGAAATCGGATCTTGTAATTGCCATGCCGGTGTAACGTATTCTTCTCGATGTACGGGACCAGCCACTTCAAGTATACCACCGTTGCCGGTGAATCCTCCGTTGTACCAACCGGTGGAGTCTGATACAACTCGTTGTCCGGTTTGCGGCGTAGTGTTGTCTTTAAGACCTGCGTTTGCGGTAGATGTACTAGGTTTCTTGATAAGGCCTTTCAAGGCACCGAAAGCGACGTTGATAAGTGCGATTTCGGCAGCGGCTTTTGCTAGTCCTAAGAATCCTAATTTAGATACATTGCGGATTGTGGTTTCTGCGATCGACATTGTTACAACTTGGCGAAGAGTATCTAATGTCAATAATAGAATGTTCCCCATAGCGTCAGCAAAACTTGTTTCAGAATCAACTAAAGATTCCCCAAGGATTTGGCCAGCTTGAGCGGAGAAGTCTAATAAGGTTTGTGCTCTTCGTTTGTCTGTTTCTTCTTGCTTTTTCGCTAATTCCTCTTGTTTCTCATTTTGTGTTTTAACGAAAGATTGCAAATCTTTATTTAGTCCGTTGTATAACTTCTCTTTTTGGACTTTACGGTCTTTATCGGCCTTGGCCTCTTTTTCCAAATTTTTGAGATATTCTTGATAGGATTTATCCATCAGTTTAATTCGGAAATCAAGGATCAGTTGTTCAATTTTCTTTCTTTCGTCACTGCCTATTTTATAGATAGCTAATTGTTTATTTAATTTTTCAAGCTCTAAAGCTTGAAGTTTTGTTTGATAATCATCATATAATCTTAGGCCCTCGGTATAATCTTGTGTCAATTTTAGTTTCTTGGTTGCGATATAACGATCAACCTCTTTCAGCTTTGCGTCTGTGATTTTTTTCTCTTGCTCCGCTGACAGTCCCGGGGTTATATCCGGTTTTTTTATTTTAGGGGCAATAACTTCTACTTCTGGCAACTCGTTTGCAGTTTTTTTAGGCAGAAGAGGAGAGTATTTCTGAGATATCTTATCGAGGTTGGATGCTAATTGGTAAGTTTGTGTCATATAGCTCTGTAAACTTCCCCAGAAATCCTTATCGACTTTACCTCTGGCCCCATAGTAGTAGTCAATGTAAGAGATGACATCATCATATGTTTTTGTCCATGAGCGTCCGTTCTTTATCCCTTCATCTGTTATACGTTTTACGTCTCGAAGCATAGCGTCGGTAACGAATTGTCCCAGATTTGATTTTTCCCTCATTTGATCCATCAAATCAATTTGTTTATTTAAGGCGGTGGTCGTTACATCCTCCTTCTCTTTCTGCATGGTTTTTAAAACTATGTTTTCATGCAACTTTTCATTAACTATTTCTAAAGCTTTTGCGATATCCTCGGTTGTACTTTGTTCTGTTAGTTGGTTTTCAAGATATTTTCCATATCGAGAATTGATCTCATCGATTAATTCTTTTCGTTGCGTTGTTCCGGCGTTGCTTCGTTGGAGAGCGTCAAATAGGGTATAGGCTTCTGCCTGTTCAGTGGCGATCTCCTTGTTCATCTCTTTTAAAGCCCGGGCACTCTTAGTTGAATTATCCCATATTTTATAAATACCTACAGCTAAAGCGGTGATTGCTACTCCAGCCGCAATAATTGGATTGAGTCCTAACGTCACTAAAAAACTACGCATGGCAATTGTCGCAGCTTTGATATTTCCTGTCAGTAGGGCTTTTGCCGCAGCTAGCGCATACTCGGAAGCTATGGAGGCACGGATAGCGATGGCGTTCGCTTTTTCTATCAATACAGCTTTTGAGGAGGCTTTACCTTTTAGTTCCGTCCAATATGTATTTAATTTTATGACCGCTGTATAAAGAGCTAGAGTTGAAGTTGAAAAAATAACTAATCCTGTATTCTTACTGATCCAGTCAGCCATCAGAACTAGTTTTTTAGTCCAGTTCACGGTTTGATTCATTACGCTGATAATGGATGGATTGATCTTCTCCATTAACTCAATGCCAAGATCGTTAAGTTTGTTTTTTGCTTGTTGCATTTTAGCCGTGGCAGATTGGCTTTTTATCGTGGCCTGCTCTAAAGCGACGGATGTGCCGGTTACGGCTTTCGTATAATATTCTACCTTATCCGCTTCATTGATAAGGACAGAGGCAACATTGTAACCTTCTTCCCCGAACATCTTTTTGATAGCGGTAGCGTCCATTTGTTTTTTGCGGAGATTTTCCAGAGCCGTATTTAGCCCGACTATTTTGGGGTTAGTCTCGTCAGCTCCTGTTTGCAGGGTAAGGAAAAACTTTTTGAGTCCGGTACCGGCGATCTCATCCTTGATACCTTTCTCACCTAAAGTTTCAATGGTTCCAACCAGTTGTTCGATCGGAATCTTTGCAGAAGCGGCTGCGACACCACTTGTCTTTATAGCTTTGGTCTGGCTCTCTACGGCTGCTGCACCGAATTTACTTCCGGCGGCAAGTACATTTACATATCGAGCGGCTTGATCAGCTCCATCCCCATATTGGTTTAATGCCAAGGTGACGGCATCTACCGCATCCGTAAGTTTCATGCCACTGGCAGAGGCGAGGATGAGCGTTTGCTCCGTCACTTCTGCTAAAGCCTCTTTATTTGCTAGCAATTCGGGTTTAGCGGAACCTACTAATTTATAAGCTTCCAGTATCTCATCAGCGGATTGGCGTATGCGGATACCTTCTTCGGTAACTGTAGTGGAAAGACGTTTTGCTTGATCTGTAAGCCACTCTATACTTTCATCATCTAGGCCTGTAAGAGCTTTTACATCGGCCTTGCTTTCTTCCAGTTTATTGCGGGCTTCACGGAATTTGTTGAAAGTAAGAGTAATACCCGTAATGGCTGCCACTGCGGTACCAATGATTCCCATATATTTATTTACGAAATCTGTGGCACGTCCCCAGACCGAGGCTTGGCAACCGATCTCTACACGCATCTCTTGTTGGGCTAGTGCGGTTTCTTTGGAGATGCGTTTCAGCATTTCTAGTTTAGTGTTATATTCAGCGGTACCACGAGTTACTTTTTTCAGCTCCGTTGAAATTTTATTCTTTGTCTTTATTAAGTCATTATAAGTAGCTCCACTTAGGTTCTTCAATACTCTTTCCGTATCAGCGACCTCTTGCTTATACTTTTGCATCTTCTGGGTTTGGGCAGTCAACTCACGTTCTATTTTCTTAGCCGCCTTACTATTGCCTTCTCCCGCTGCTCGGAGATCGAGTAGCTTTTTCTCCAGTTCCCCGATTTTCGTCTCTAACTCCGATGCGCTAGTCATTGCGTCGGAGTTATCCAGATATATCTTGATGCTCCTGTTTAAATCTCCTGCCATATCCTAATCTTTATCTATGAAAATTCGTGATGCGTCGATTTGCATATCGGCGGCGTAGTCCGCTACGATGTCTGCCAGTTTGGGAAGATTCTTTTCGATGATGGGATCGAACCAACGGATCGGGTGGCGGTTGCCGGTTCCCATCAGGTAGAAAGAATCCGGGTTGGTCTTTTTCAGTTTCCCGTATTTGTCCGTCCATTTAGAGCCGCCCCGGAAACCACCTTGGCCCCGTCCGGCTCCCCTATGGATATAGATACCTTCACGGGCGAAACTGAATCCCACTCGTTCGGTCTCTCCTTTACTTTTGTAAATTCTGGGTTCTAGGGAGTCCGATAGGAACTCATCTTTCTGGACAAGCAAGGCGATATTCCCTTTCAAGTCTTGGATTATGTAGCCCATCCATTCCTTTACCTCAGAATTAAATTGTCTCAATTTCTCCTTATCCTGCCTACGTTCATACCGGGCGATCCGGCTGGTTGACTCTAGCGAGATCTCGAAGGGTAATCCTTCCCTCGCTCCGATTAGGGAGTTCTTGCGTTTAGGCGTGCGCATCTGCTCGCTCAATCTTTTCATGACTCCCATATCATACCCACATTGATTGGTCGATAGAGAAGGGGATAGGCTTTCTTAGGTTGAAGCCTAACATCACCCCATAGAAATTATCTCCCATGGGACCTATGCCCCGAAAGGTCATGCTGTTTAGCTCTAGGAACTGAAGCCCGTTACGTTCCTCGTTCCAGTCGAGCATCATCCGGCAGACGATCTGCATGAGAAGATCCTTGCATTCCGCTTTCGCAAAGTGAATCCCGTCGATATTCCCGGCCTCGCATTGCTTTAATAGGGCGATAAAATATTGTGGGATATTTACGAGGTTGTCATTGTTAAGCCAAGAGAAATCCGAGTTAAGCCCGTCGATGGCGACTAATACATGATCCCGGATAGAGGAGATACGTTCTTCCAGATCAGAGATTTCCTCTACCTCGTCACTACGGAGGAAATGACATTCCCCGTCCGTATGACCGATAGCGGCTAGATGCCTAGCGATCCATTCCGAATACTCAAAGTGATTGTATATGTCCATAACATCCAATTTATAGACACAAAAAAAGCCCCCCGAAGGGAGCTTTTAAAGGACATATGAAAACTACTAATCACCTTTTATACCTACTGATATAATCAGTCAAGCGTTCAGCTTGCAATTTTGTTATCTTTGTAAATGAAATCTTCTTCTTAAGTGTCTCAAAACCAAATTCATCTATAAACTTACCAATTGAAACATTTAAAAACATAGAAGGCAAAGAAGACACACCTTCCATATCGATGGTAATCTTGTCCGAAGAATTCATATTCTCTCTGATTATATCATAGAGACTACTTCCTGCCATAGGAAAATCCTTTCCTTCCATCACGTCATAAAGTTTAATTGTACACATAGTATCCTCTTTTTATTTAGTTAAAAATCAAACTCGTCTAAAATTTCTTCTTCTTCCAAATTTCCTAAATATAATTCGAAATATATCAACGTCCCATTAAAATCAAAATCAATATTGTCAATTTTAACTTCATGCTTCTTTAATAAACGAGCTGTATTGCAAATTATTCTTACTGCATCAGCGCACGATAATATATTATCTAGGCCTTTTCCTTTATTATGAACCTTAGATCCAACTGTAAAATCAACCTCTATAGACTTTTTCAAAGCATCGCTATCTGATATTATAGTGGAATCAAAATTTCTGACAGATTTTGATATACCTTTCCCGAAATCACAAATAGCTACACGCAAGACTTCATCCTGTCCTTCATATTTAATAAATGAAAAAGCATTACCATTTGCATCAGCATGATCAAAAACATTATAAAATGCTTCTACTATGCTAAGCGAAATTATACTTAAGTCTTTACCTCTAAAGAAATTCTTTTTAAAATATTGTTCTACCTCTATTGCATATGCGTCTTTTTGATTCTCAACTATACGCCATAAATTAAATATATTATCACTTTCAGAATCCACATGATCTTTACTGTAATTCCAATACTCTCTAAATTTAAGATCTTCAAAAAACAGCTTCTCTATAGATTCATTTGATATCCGTATAGTATGTTCTTCTACATTAACTAAAAATTCAATCAAACATGCAATTGTAACAACATGAATAGGCTGAAATAATTCAGGAGACAATGTATCCTTAAAAACAAAAGTTATTTGTTTTTGATAATTTTCTTTTTTATATTCATTCCTGATAGTAGCGATTTGTCTCAGCCAATCCGCTCTTTTCAAAGAGTTAAAATATATGTTCGTATTATCCATGTTTTGAAGAACATTATTCATATATACAACAATTTTTATCTGCTGAATATTATCAGTTTCTATTTAAAAAAGCAAAATAAATAATAGCAAAACAATCAACACACCAGCTATAACCTTGCTTATATGGTTTTTGCTGTGACGCACTTCATTCAGAGCCGCACCGATCAGCATAACAAAACCTAATATAGCTACAAATGTCAGCATACTGCAAATATAATCATTCTTTTGGAAGAAGCAAGCGTAACAGCTCCTCCAATCTCATGGCGGCATGCATTCGTTCTTCTTTACTATATTGTCCGTTTACATCGGTAACGATGTCGAGTAGGCGCAGGGCTTCTTGGAGTTTCATTTCGGTTCCTCCTTTCCTTCAAACAAACATAATCTTTTTTTCAGAAAACTTAGAGCCGCAATAAGCGACAATGATTCTTTTTCAGAAAGTACACCCGGGGCATCATGCTCGCATGCAATGAAAGTGATAGCGCTGTCAATGGCCTTAACATCTTCTTCTAACCCACCTTTATCATTTTCCTGCCAATATCTGATCGCATCCAGCATTAGGTTTGATATACATATATCTTCCAGTCTAATCATTTGGGCCTCCTTTCTTCGCTGAGTTATAAACGAACCAAGCTACGATGACCAGTGGTAAGAACACTGGAGACAGCATAGCCAATAAAGCTACCGTGTACATTTTAGCCTCGTAAATGGATTTACAGGAGGCGATACCAAGAGGCAACAGGTTGTAGAACTTCTGGACGGTTGTCCAAGAAAAGAGATCATGTTCCCGGCTCCGGGAAGATGATACGGTTAATGAATTTGTTTTCATAACGTTGTGACTTTAGCGTATGGGCAGAAAAAAAGCGGCTGCCATTTCCACTCGCTAAAGTCACAACGTTACGTTCCCGAAGGTACGAAAATTGTAGGAAAGGCAACCGCCAATATTTTTATACAACAAAGTAAGGCATAAAAAAGCCCTGACTATCAAAAATATGTCCGAGCAATAACCGATGCTCAACGAGAACGACAAACGTTCGTGACTTTAGCTGATGCAAATATGGTAAAAGTTTTTGAGATGGCAATGCTAATTAAAAGAAATCTACCAATCTTCCTCCTCTGTTTTTAGCTGAGACACTCCATTGAATATGTTATTTTCAATCTGATATAGCCTATATAGCTGTTCTAGTAGGACTTGTGTTCTTACATTTATGTAATGGGCATCTGTTCGTTTACTTTTAGTAAGTCCTAGTCCATCGGAAACAAACGATGTTAAATAAAAATCCCTAGTCAAGTAAGTTTCTATAGGGGCTTCGGCTTCATTTAAATCTCCTTTCTCTACATAAATATCATATAAATCTATTTTGTACCTATTATCTCGTACTTGGATTTTCAATGTAAAATGTATCGGTACACTTCCTACATATTTACCCATTAACCCCATACTGAAAATTAAATAACCTTCAGTCATACCTTTGCAAACAAGGATACCTGTTTCTTTATCTTGCATTTGCAAAATATTTTTAGCACTAACGAAAACATCAACCAATGATTGATAGATATTGTCGTATAGTGTTCCTTTACCAAGCCCTTCAACTTGTCTGACGTAAGAAATAGTAAAACTTCCATCATCATTAAAAGGTACTGAAGACAATATTTCAATCATATCTTCCTTTTTTAATTTGGGTAACTTCTTATCTTCTATCTTCCTTTTTTCAAAGTTTGAATATTTTTGGTAGATAAATTCTTTAAATTCTTCTTGCGACATAGGATTTCTTACAATTTCGAAATCTTGTGCAAAAGCGTTTGTGCTAAGTAGTGTAACAAATAAGATACAGATTAGGTGTTTCATGTTTAATTTTGTATTGATTATTATGGATCGCAAGTAGGGAAAAGTTTTTGATATGGCAAAGAAACCAAGTATCTTTGTGGAAAAGAATTGCGATATGAATACAACAGATTACGATATCTATAAAATCAGACAAGAGCAGCTGTCGTTAAGCCGTCGTATCACTCGCATAGAAAATATGATACACGCAATCAGACCTACTCGATTAATCTACGTATTAGGTTTCCTATCGGGTTTCCTGCTAAACTATCTACTACGGCACCTGTTATAGCGGCCAAGACCCACCAAGCGAATTTAAACAAGGAGACCCAGCCGTTAGCCACGTCAAGTTTTAATTTTTTATCTTCCAGTTCTTCTTTATCTGCTGACTTTTGCAGATGTTTTTTCAATCCAATAGTAGCAATACTTTCTCCTTCATTGGTTAGTATCAGCCAATATTCATCCTTTCCCATATATTCGATCGCATGATACCGCTTCATCAGCGTCTCCTTCATATACTCATAATCCATCGTGTGATTATCATAGTCCGGAAGGCCATTATAAAATTGGTCTATATTACAGCGACCAGCATTTTGTTTCACCGTGGCAAGTATCTTATCCGCTATCTCGTATTGTTTTTCTGTAAACATTATCAAAAGAGAATAGCCTGTATTTCTGAGGGTGCATCCTCATACTTTACAGGCCATTAAAAAACCAATTGGCATATCTTTTCCGAAGGTCACCGCATGCACTCGGTTCTACTCGGTTTCTAATCTTTTCGTAAAGATGGGGAAAGTTTTTGGTAACACAATGCTTTCCACGTATTTTTGTGGAAAATGTTATTCCTATGAAATCAATAATCAATTATTTTCGCAAACGTAAAGAGGAACGTCTTCGTGAACGTTGTGTTAAGTATGCCATTAAAGCCCACGAAGGACGGGATAAAGGTTTTACTGTCAGCGATTCAGCCCAAGACATTGAATTGTATATAAAAGACGGTATGACATCCCAAGGAAAAAGGCATCAATAAGGTTTCTTATAAGGCAAAACAACAGGTAACTTGAACCTTATTCGGTTCGCCTCATTTCCATTGCTTCCTTCTTTGGTTGAAGCGCCTATACCTACTACACTGGCTAATACACCGATCTTTCCGCTATTTTCCTTTATTTCAGAGGTGCTGACTTGTAGATTGTAAGCCCTCGATATATTTGATATCTAATCTTTTTGTAAAGAAGATGAAATATTTTAAGAAAGTGAGATTTTATCCATTGAAGAATTTCTCATTTCCCAATAAATTATCTTTAGATATTTTAATATTGGGTGAGAAAATCATTAATTCTTTTCCTTTCCCAACTTTTGCGGCACTATAATTTAAGTCAAAGGGACGAGTCCGATAATGAGAATATAGTTTTGCGATAAAAGGGACAAAATCATAAGAAACAACCCATTTTTGATCTTGTATAGAGCTTATTTCATTGGCTATTTCTTGGTGATCGTTGTCTGTATAGTAATTCATATATAGACCTTTACCTTTTATGTAATAGGGTGGATCAAAATAAAATAATGTTTTTTCGTTAAGTTGGATCTTTAATTGTTTCACAAGTTCAACCGCATCTATACCATATAATTGAATTTGATTTACATATTGTGCGATACGTTGTATTCTACTGATTAGGGTTGGCTTGGTATAACGAGCGTCAATAAGAAAACGTCCTGTTTGTTCCATACCTCCAATTATTCCACCATTGAGTATCCCTGAGCGATTTGTTCGGTTTAAATAAAATGTGGAGAAACCTAACTCTAACAGATCTACATTTACTTTTTGTCGTTGAATTTCTTTTTGTCGTAGCCAATGCTCAATGTTGACAGGGGTGTCATTTATCAATCTGCATAAATCTTCAGTCTGGTATAACACGGAGTGCCAAAAAGCATATAAAGATCTATCTCTGTCGTTAATGATGATATGACTTGCAAGCCCATTGAATAGTAAAGACAAGGCAACAGACCCTCCTCCTACATAAGGTTCTACATAGGTACCTCCATCTAAATTATTGTCGATAAATAATTTAGAAAAGTAGTTTGCCACCTTGCCTTTACCACCGGGGTATCTTAATGGAGAATAAAATCGATCAGGCATCATCTTTTTCTATATTATTCCACAAAGTTACCATAAAATGCTGGAACAACCGAGAGAGATGGGAGAAATGACGCTAAAAGACTTTGTACCAATGTCGTTACGGTGTCAGATGAGGTCAAACCGAAAAAGCGGAAAATGCAAGGAAAAGCAGAATATAGCAGGAGAACGGTTTGCAAATCATTACCCAAGAAGATGTAAGATTTAATACATGTAGGACGCTATTGCACCGTTTGTCACCGTTTTGCGTAGCAAGGTTTAACTCGTTGATATTTAACTTTGCAAACAAAAAAACGAGTATGGCAAGAAGTACATTCAAAGTGCTGTTCTACGTGAACGGCAGCAAGGAGAAAAACGGTATTGTCCCCATCATGGGACGAGTGACAATCAACGGTTCTGTGGCGCAGTTCAGTTGCAAGCAGACCATCCCGAAAGCGCTTTGGGATGCGAAGGGCAACAGAGCCAAAGGCAAGAGTATTGAAGCGAGGGACATTAACCACGCTTTAGACAACATCAAGGCGCAAATCATCAAGCACTACCAGCGCATTTCAGACAGAGAGGCGTATGTTACGGCAGAAATGGTGCGCAATGCCTATCAAGGAATCGGCAGCGAGTATGAAACACTGCTTGGAGCGTTTGACAAGGACAACGCAACGTTTCAAAAGCGTGTGGGGACGGACCGTGTAAAAGGAACTTACATGGCAAGGGTTCGTGCAAGAAACCATGTGGCGGCATTCATCAAGGCTAACTACAAGCGAAGCGACCTGTCTATGCTTGAACTGACACCCGACTTCATCAAGGAGTTTGCCGTTTTCCTTTCCACCGACAGAGGATTGCAGAATGGCAGTATATGGACTAACTGCATGTGGCTGAAAGGTGTGGTCATGCGTGCGCACTTCAACGGACTAATACCGAGAAATCCGTTTGCGCAGTTCCATATAAGCCCTAACATAAAGGATCGTGAGTATCTGACGGAAGAAGAACTGAAAACATTGATGACACACGAATTTGCGGATGCCAAACTTTCCTACATCCGTGACATCTTTGTCTTTGCCAGCTTTACCGCACTGTCATTCGTGGATGTCAAGGGACTGACCACCGATGATATAGTGGAGGTGAACGGAGAGAAGTGGATATTATCCAAACGGCACAAGACCAAAGTCCCGTTCCAAGTGAAACTGCTTGACATCCCTTTGCAGATTATCAAGCGTTACGAGGAGTTCCAAACGGACAAGTCCGTTTTCCCGAATCTGAACTATTGGTCTATATGCAAGCCATTGAAAAAGATGATAAAAGAGTGCGGAATCACAAAGGACATCTCATTCCATTGTGCGAGGCATGGGTTCGCAACCCTTGCTCTAAGCAAAGGTATGCCGATTGAAAGCGTCAGCCGTGTGTTAGGACATACGAACATCGTTACAACCCAACTCTATGCGAAAATAACCACGCAGAAGATAGACCACGACCTTACAATGTTCGGTGACAAACTGAACCAATCTTTTGGGAACACAACAATGGCATAGGGCTATGGAAAGAAGTACCATCACAATAGACGAGTTCGGCAATGTTATTTTGCCAAATGACACAACCGATGTATGGATGAACGAATCCGAGTTGTTGGATTTGTTCGGTGTCACCGCCCCGACCGTTCGGGCAGGGATAAAGGCTCTTTGCAAAAGTGGCGCATTGAGGGAGTACGAGATAAAGCGTACCATACGCCTATCCGACAAGTGCAGCATGGAGTTTTACAACCTTGAAACGATAATTGCCCTCGCTTTCCACTTCGGCACATTCGGAGCAAAGCGGGTGCGCAATGCCATCATGAAAAGGCTGTACTTGCGAAAAAAGAAACAAACCATCTTCTTTTCGTTGGGCAATGCCGAAATAGTCAAGCCCAAATACCTCTCGTAGATTGGGATGAGAGACTGACGTAATGCAGTCATTAAATCTGTACGTCAGCACAACAATACGACAGATACTCTGATTTTTTCTCCCGAAAAGCGAAATCCGACCATTCGCATTTCGGGAGTTTTTTTGTCTTTCCAATCCGACTCCATTGACAAACCTTTGAAAGTTTTTGTTCCGAGGGGCTTTTTTCTATATTCTGCTGTATTTTGCGTAACAACCTATTCATTAAATGATTATACTTTTGTGGCTGGTATTTTTCAAACTTAAAACCATTTGATTATGTCAGCTAACAAACAACAAGACAGCCACAAGCCGCCATCAGATGGCAGCGTGGCAAAAGAAGAGTTCATCCGAGTGGGAACATCGCTCTACAAGATTGTGGAGCAGCCGAGACTGAACGGAGGGTATGTAAAGAAACGCATCGCGTGGAACAACGAGACCCTGCGCCAAGACTATGGCAAGGACTACATCGGCAGCGTTCCCAAGTATGACGGTTTCTGCACCGTACCCGAACACATCGGCTACCGCCCTGTGGTCGGTAAGTTCCTTAACCTCTATGAACCGATAGACCACCGACCAAAGGAGGGTGATTTCTCGCACATCCAATCATTGATACGGCACATCTTCGGAGAGCAATACGAGTTGGGGATGGACTATCTGCAACTGCTCTACCTGCAACCCATCCAAAAGTTGCCCATCCTGCTGTTGGTATCTGAAGAACGCAACACAGGCAAGAGTACGTTTCTCAACTTTCTGAAAGCCCTTTTTCAGAACAATGTCACGTTCAACACCAACGAGGATTTCCGCAGCCAGTTCAATTCCGATTGGGCAGGAAAGCTCCTCATCGTGGTGGATGAGGTGCTGCTCAACCGCAGGGAGGACAGCGAGAGGTTGAAGAACCTCAGTACAACCCTATCCTATAAGGTGGAAGCTAAAGGCAAAGACCGTGACGAGATAGCGTTCTTTGCCAAGTTCGTGCTATGCTCCAACAACGAGTATCTGCCCGTAATCATAGATGCAGGAGAAACACGCTATTGGGTACGCAAGATTGAACGCTTGCAGTCCGATGATACCGACTTTCTGCAAAAACTGAAAGCGGAGATACCCGCTTTTCTTCATTTCCTGCAACACAGACAGCTATCCTCCGAAAAGGAAAGCCGTATGTGGTTTGCCCCATCCTTGCTGCATACAGAAGCCTTACAGAAGATAATCCGCAGCAACCGCAACCGATTGGAGATAGAGATGCAAGAACTTATCCTTGACATCATGGATAGTGTTGGTACGGATACTTTCTCTTTCTGCTACAACGACCTTCTTCTTTTGCTGGTACACTCACAGGTAAAGGTGGAGAAGCACCAAGTCCGTAAGGTATTGCAGGAGTGCTGGAAATTAACTCCTGCACCGAATACGCTTACTTACAACACCTATCAAGTGGACTATACCCGAGAGTGCCGCTATTCTCCCATACGGAGGATAGGACGGTTTTATACCGTAACAAGAGAACAGTTGACAACACTCTGATTATTTTGATAAAATGATGAATAAGGATATAACTACACTGATATATAAAGGTTTGTACTCTCATCAAACATTCATCAAAAACATCTTACTGATGAAAAAAGGAAACAGGTCAGGCAGACCATACGCTATATGGCAAATGATGATTTTCTCTTTTGGTAAGTGCTTTGATGAAACTATGATGAGGATGTATAATATTGTTATCCAATAGTTTGTCATACACATTCATCAATTCATCGGTTTTACAATCATCATCAAACCATAGGAAAATTATGAACATACAGGAAGTAAAGAACATACGCATTGCAGACTATCTGCAAAGTTTGGGCTATACGCCCGTCAAACAACAAGGCAACAGCCTTTGGTACAAATCACCGTTGAGAGAAGAAAAGGATGCCTCTTTCAAGGTAAACACCGAGCTTAACAAGTGGTACGATTTCGGACTTGGCAAGGGCGGCAACATCATCGCATTGGCAGAGGAACTATACGCAACCGACTATGTGCCTTACTTGCTCAATAAGATAGCGGAGCGAGTACCGCACATCCGTCCCGTATCTTTCTTCTATGGAACACATGCATTGCCAATTTCTATATGTGTGCCTGTAATTCGTTCTAATTCACGTTTGTATCTTGTAATCCGTTTTTCGAGTAATACTTTCTCGTCTATACCTACTCTTTCCG